>CAYQYG010000263.1:0-12801 GCA_964421485.1 uncultured Polyangiaceae bacterium
GGCTCCGGCGCCGCCGCGGGCGCATCGGGCGCCGCCGGCTGCGCGCCCGGCGCCGGCTGGGCCGGCTCCTCCGCCGGCGCCGGCTGCGCGAGCGCGGTGTTCGACAGGGCGAGGAGGAGGACCGCGCCGGCCGCGGCGCGTCGAGTGGACCTCATGCTGGGAGTCTCCTGGATTTCGAGAAGATATCGTGTCACGCAGGGGCGCCGGCGCGCCGGTCAGTAATGGTAATCGATCGAGTAAGAGAGGCAGTCGGCGCTCGGTTGATCCACGCGGATGTACACCGTCGCGTCGTCGTCATCGCCGACGCAATCGACTTCCATGAGGAATGTGTGGTTATTGCAGCAGCCGGACCTGCCGGCGGGCGAGGTCGCGGCCGTCGACCCGTCGTTGCAGGTCACGTCCGTCACCCCCCCCGCGATACACTCCGCGAACTGGCAGACCCGGACGGGATCGGTGAAAGCGCGAGTCGGATCGACGATGGGCGGGAAAACGTCCGTTCCATCATAACGATACCAGTCCACGTCGCCTGCGCTCGTGAGGACCCCCTGGATGGTCCCGCCATCATCGTCGTCGTCGGTGATCAACCCCAGATAGACCGCGGTCGCCTCGGTATCGTTCGGCTCGCCGGGCCCCGTATCGTCACAGGCCCCGCCCGCTCCGCCCTCTCCGCCGCCCGCTCCGCCCTCGCCGCCGCCTGCGCCCCCCTGTCCGCCCCCCGAGCTCGTGGTGAACGGCGGCACCCCGCCGGAGCCTCCGCCGCCGGCCACGCCCGTGAGCTCGGTCCACTCGCCGGTCTCGTCAGGGGTCGAGGAGCAGGCCCAGGGGAGCGCGGCGGAGAGCGCGCTCAGAAGGAGCCAGGCGTGAAGCGGAGATCGATGGCTCACGCGCACGACGGTAGATGAAGCGCATCGAGACCGCAAGGGCGGCGGCGGGTCATGCGCCGCGCGCGTCGGCGCTGCGACCTGCCGGCGAAGGAGCGGGTGAGCCCCGGCGCCGGAAGCCTCTTCGAATGGATGCCCTACTTCCCGGGCCGCCGGACGATCACGATTCCACGCTCGAACCGCACCTCCGCCCCGTTCGCCTCTGCAATCGCCACCAGCGCGTCATAAGGATCGACGCCGTCCAGCGTCGCCGACACGGTCCCGGTCAACCCGCTCTGCACCACCAGGTTGAACTTCCCTGCGTCCGCCAGCAGCCTGCAAGCATTCTCGAGGTCTGCCCCATTCAAGCTCACCGCCACCCGCCCCCGCTTCCGCGGCCGGGTCGGCTCCGGCGGCGGCGCCGGCTCCCCGATCAGGATCGGCCCCCGCGCCTGCAGCGTCCGCGCCCGCGCCTGGTACGGGGCCTCCGGCGGCGCCGAGATCCACCCACCCCTCATGGCCGCGCCCGCGCCCGCGCCCGCGCCCGTGGCCGTTCCCGCCCCCGTATCCCTATCCGTGGCCGTGTCCGTGGCCGCTGCCGCGTCCGCGGCCGTTCCCGCGTCCGTTGCCGTGTCCGTGTCCGTAGCCGCTGCCGCCCGCGCCTCCGCGCCCGTCCTCGCCTCCGGCCCCGGCGCCGCCGCGCACCCGAGCACACACGACAGCGCCGCCGTCACCACCCAGCCCGCCCTCGCTCGCGTCTGCATGCCGCCCATTCTACACCGGAACACCCCGCCTCACCACATCAGGAGGTGCCTTGCGTACCCGTACACGTAGATCGTGATCGCCGCCACCGCGGCCAGATCGAGGAGGAACCCCGCCTTGATCATGGTCGGCAGCTTGACGTACCCGCTCCCGAACACGATCGCGTTCGGCGGCGTCCCCGCCGGCAGCATGAAATCGCAGGACGCCGCGATCGCCGTGGCGAACAGCACCGCCATGTCCCGCGGCAGGACGTTCAGCGCCACGTTCACCGTCGCGGTGTTCGACGCCACCGCCGACAGCGCCACCGTCCCGAAGCTCGCCAGCCCGATCTGCCCGACGAGCGGCAGCTCCCCCACGACCGCCAGCCGCTCCGCCATCCACCCGCCGAGCCCGCTCCCCTCGATCCCCGCCGCCATCGCGAAGCTCCCCCCGAGCAGGACCAGCGTCCCCCACGGCATCCGCCGTATCGCCGCCCGCGACAGCGTCCCGAGCAGGAGCAGGGCGAAGAGCGCCAGCATGGCCACCCCGGCCTCGTAATGCTTCCCCTGGAACCTGAAGCCGTCCCAGGGCAAGGGCACGACCGGCGCGATGACCTTCCGCAATGGATCCCCCGCGATCCATAGCGCCGCCGCCGCGCAGAACACCGCCGCCACCTTCCGTTCTCCGCCGCTCATCGCCCCCATGGCCTGGAGCTCGCGATCGAGCGCCTCCCGCGCCTGCCCCTCCCCGAGGTCGTCCTTTCGACCGATGCGCCACAGCGAGAGCCAGAGGAGCGGGATGAAGAGCACCACGAACGGCAGCGCCAGCAGGATGTAATGCAGGAACCCGATGTCCCGGTGCAGCTTGTCCGCCACGAACCCGCAGAAGATGGAATTGGTGCCCGTGCCGATCTTGGTCCCGATCCCACCCACGTTCGACGCGTACGCCACGGCGAGCATGACGGCGGTCCCGAAGTGGTGGAGCCGCTTCCCCCGCGGGGCCTCGAGCTGGGCGAGCAGCGCGAGGGCGATCGGCAGCATCATGACCGCGGTCGCGGTATTGGAGATCCAGAGCGAGGCGGACGCCGTCGCGACCAGCATGCCGAGCAGGAGCCGCTTCGGGTCGGTGCCGATCGCGCGCATGATGTGGAGGGCCACCCTCCTGTGCAGCTTCCACTGCTCCATGGCCGCCCCGATCGCCATCCCCCCGAGGAACAGGAAGATGTACGCGTCGAGGAACGGCTCGAACGAGCTCACGGTGTCCCGGGCGACGCCCCTGCCGAAGACGCCGAGCAGCGGGAAGAGGACCATCGGGAGGCACGCCGTGGCGGTGATCGGCACCGCCTCGAAGAGCCACCAGACGGCCATGAGCGAGGCGACGGCCGCGGCGTAAGCCGGGCGGTGGCCGTACCCCGGAATGGTGTGGAGCCCGCTGGGGACGAGGGCGATGAGGAGGGCGGCGATGGGGCCGAGCGCGAGGCCGACCCAGCGCCAGGGGCCCGGCGGGTCACTGGCGGGCGCCGGAGGCGGCGCTCCGGCGGGCTCCGGGGCCGGCGAGGGGAGGGGGGCGTCCGGGGTGGGCATCGTGGGCGCAATCTACAGGAAGCGCGGCTGGAGGTGACAGGGATCGATGCGCCGAGCGGGGCGAGATCATCGCGCGCACCGTCGCGCGTGGGCCTGCGCGAGCTCGTTGATCCGGTGCTCGGGCTTGGGTCCGCGGGCCGCGGCGGCGAGCTTCCGGAGCACCGCCGCCTCGCGCAGGCAGAATGGCTCGGGCGCCGCTCCGGCCGGCGCGGAGAGCAGCGCGGCGACGGCCTCGGCGGGGCGATCGGAATCGACATAGGCCTCGGCCAGGGAGCCCAGCATGTCGAGGGCCGCCGAGGCGTCGGTCCCCTCCCGGGGGCTCAGGGTCCGGAAGAAGACGAGCGCCCGGTCCGGCTTGCCCGCCGCCGCATAGGCCGTGACGAGATCCCGGCGGGCGCGCCCGGCGAGCTCCCCGGCGCAGGGGAGCGCCGGAAAGGTGGCCGCCGCGACGAGGACCTTCATCGAGGCCTCGAGCGCGCGCTGGAAATCCTGCCCGCGCAGGTCGATCTGCGCGAGCTGATGGTGCGCATAGAGCGCGGCGGCGTTCTCCGGCAGCGGGTATCTGACCACCCGCTCGTAGGCCTGCCTCGCAAAGGAGAGCTTCGATGGATCCGCCTCCGCTGCGTGAAAGAGCAGCTCGCCGAATGCCAGATAAGTGAGAGGGATATAGGGCGAGGTCGGCTCGTCCCTGATGACGAGCAGGTACGCCTTGTGCGCCTCCTCGGGCTTGCCCGCGAGCTCCTGGGCGAGCCCCGCGGCATAACCGTCCCTCCCCGGGGCCCGCGGGTGCGCCCGCTCGACGTATTGCCCGTCCCGGAGCTCCGCCAGGCAGGCCGTGAGCGGCTCCGCGAAGGGCGCCGCGCGCGGCTCCTCGATCGGCTGCCCGGTGGCCTCGGGCGCGGCCGCGATCTGCGCCGGCCCGGGGACGCGGACCTCGACGACCGGCGGAGGGGCGGGGGGCGTGGCGGCGGGCCGCGACGCGGCGCCGCTGCACGCCGCGCAGAGCAGCGCGAGCAGGCCGAGGATCGTGGGGTGCGCTCTCATGCGCCGAGCATAGCAGCCCGGCGGCGAGCCGCGGGGCGCCTTCTCACGGCGGCGGCACGCGGCCGGGCTGCTCCGGGCCGTGCTCCGGCCGGCTCTGGTCGCGGCCATCGACTTCCGCGCGCTGCGCGTCGAGAATGTCGGCCTCGTCAGCGCCGCGCTGCGCAGCCGGCACAGCGATCCGGTGCTCTCGGCCGAGGTCCACGGCAGGCGCATGTTCTTCCATGCGATCTTCGAGCACCAGCGCGACGTGGAGGCGCTGATGATCGTGCGCATGGGCATCTACATGATGCGAGTCTGGGAGCACGTGATCACGGACGATCCCCGGCGGACGGACGCGGGCGCGGGAGCGGACACGGACGCGGACGCGGACGCGGGAGCCGCCCGGAGCCGAATCCAGATACCGGCCTGGGCGGCCCGATCCAAGCGGCGGCCGCGGCCGTGCGACGCGGGCACGGCCGCGCGGCCGGCCTCCCGTGGCGCAAGGTCTCCGGCCTCGTGCAGCGCGGCCTCGTGCGCGGGCTCCGCGTCGCCGTGGCCCTCGAAATGCCGCACCCCTCGGGGAACGTGAAGGCGCGCCGCCTCGCGTACCTCTTCGAGCCCCCGCCGGCGCCCGCCGTTTCCACCGCCATGCCCACCCAGTCACAAGGAGCTTGATCGTGCCCACCCGTCATCATCCTGCCGTTCCCGGATGCCGTCCCGCTCTGCGGGCGGTCACCATGTGTCCTCATCCACATGCGCCAGGCCAGATCCCCCCCGGAATGGCAGCCGCCGGAGCAACCGCAGGCTGGGATCCCGACCACAGCATCGGCGGACCCATCGCTCGCCCGCCGCCGCGTCGCCTGAAATGGGTCCGGCAGATCCAGGATCTCACCGCCGAACCCCCGGAAGACCTGCCGCAACATCAGCTCCACCCCCTCTCGGCCCGCGAGGTACCCCCCGCCAGGATCGCCGTCCCCTCTCCGGGGTCCTGGAACGGGTCGGTCATGCCGAAAACACCCTCTCCGGGCGGCGCCAGGACCGCCCTCCAGATCACCCTCGCTTTCTCCAGCCGGTTGGAAGGGGGGCCGCCGGATCTCCCGCAGCCATTCTCGGCCCCGCCGGTGCTGCTCACCGGTGTGCCGGGGGCGTTTCACCGGTCCGAACACCTTCCGCTGGTTCCGCCGGAGGTCTTCCAGGCGCCGAGAGCACCTTCGTCGGACCTCGCCGGTGCCTTTTCAGGATCCTCGTCCCCCACTGGGGCGCGGCGCCGGACCCTCTGCAGGCGCTGGGAGGCCTGCGCTCCGCCTTCCGTTCCCCGCTCAGATCGCAGGGGGCTCGCCGCTCTCGGTCGTCAGGTAGGCGCCGCACCTCCGGGTGGCCAGCGAGAACACGCAGACCGTGGTGTCGCTCTCCCGCAGGTAAAGCGTCCGGTCGTCAGGGGCGATGTTGATGTTCAGCGGGGCGTGCTCCGTGGGGATCTGGGCGGCCTTCGCCTCGTCGATGTCGAGGTCGTACAGGCCCGCGTACACCACATAGGCGTGGGCCGAGTCGCTCGTCAGCACGAAGTTGTCGAGCAGCAGCGACGGGCCGGTCACCTGGCGGAAGGTGCCGCTCTCGATGTCGAACAGGCGCACGGGCTTGCCGGGCACCGTGTCGACCACGAGCACGCTGCCGTCCGGCGTGATCGCATACCGGGGCATCTCCTGGCCCACGGGGTGGAAGCGATAGGTCAGGTCCCGGGTGTCGAGCACCATCAGGTGATACGGGCTCTGCGGGTCCAGAGGTGGCACCTGCGCCGGATCGTCGAACAGGGAGGCGTCGGCGAGCGCGGCGTCGAGGAAGCCCACGGCGGTGACGCCGTCGGGGCCGAGGGCCAGGGGGCCGAAGCCGGGGAGGTTCCTCACGAAATGCTCGCCGCCGGGGGTGAGGTCGATCGTCGAGATCGGGTCCTGGGTGCAGGTCGTGGGGGCCAGGAAGGCGCGGGCGCCGTCCTTCGGGACCACGATGTCGTCGGAGCAGTTCGGGACGTCGAAATCGCGGGCGGCGCCGTCCTCCAGGGTGAGCACCGTGATCCGGGTCGAGGGGGCGCCGTCGATCCACGCGTGCGCGGGCACGACGAGCGCGCGGGCGTCGTCGGGGAGGATCTCGAGATCGATGACCGTGCCGCCGGCGCTCAGCGCGGTGACCTCCTCGCCGGTGCCGCTGTCGAGCAGGACGACCTGATCCCAGGTCGAGAGCACCACGCGCGCGTCATCGGAGGTCGAGGCGACGCGGAGGGCGGAGCCGGAGGCGTCGAAGACGGGGGCGGACCAGAGCTCGGCGCGGGACTCCACGTCGATCGCATGCACGCTGCTGTCCTGCTCCGAGCCCACGTAGACGACGGGGCGGGCCTTCGAGAAGGCCAGGCGGGTCGGGGAGACGACGGGGAGCGACTCGACCCTGCCGGTCTCGGGCCAGCCGACGGCGAGCTCGTCGCCGCGCTTGAAGATCACGAATTCGCCGCTCGGGGCGACGGCGATGTCGCCCATGCCGACGGCCACGCCGCCGGGCTGGTCGCCGGGGGCCTTCTGGTTCGTGTTGAGGCCGCCGGCGCTGCAGCCCGAGAGCTGCGGGTTGGGGGCGGTGCAGCCGGCGAGGAGGCCGAGGAGGAGCGCATAAGAGAGCTTGTCGCAAAGTCGGGTAAGCATCGTGTTCCCTCCGAACATGGGGGCGCTTCAGCAACGGGCGTGCCTCCCCGATATTCACGCTCGAGCGCGCGGCATCCGCGGATCCCGCCGGATGAGGCGGCGCGGGGTGCGACATTCGTGGCACGGGGGAGTGGGCGCGGGGAGACAGAGGGCGAGGAGGGCGGTGGACGGACGGCTGGGCGCGAAGCGGGCTTCGCAGCAGCGGGTGGGGGGGCGCGATGAATTCCTGCTTCGGGGCGGATTCATGTACGATGGGGTCGACACGGCGTCCTTTGTCCCGCGCCGGGCGGCGCGGACCTCCACGCAGGAAAGGAGCACGCGATGCCGAACCGAACGCGCCATCCTCGTCTCTCGTCCCCGGCCAGGGCCGCGGGGATCGTCCTCCTCGCGGCCGCGATCGGCGCGGGCGCGCTCGCGTCGTGCGGGTCGGGCGACGCGGGCACCTCGTCGGGCCCGAACGGATCAGGCGGCGGCGGGGGGGGCGCGGGGTGCGCGATGGACTGCTCCTCGATCCCGGCGGCGCCGGTCTGCGATCCGGCGACGGGGCAGTGCGTCGCCTGCTTGCCGCAGAGCGACGTGTGCCCGCCGGGGCAGTACTGCGCCTCGGGGACGAACACGTGTCAGGTCGGGTGCAGTGACGACACCGATTGCGTCGCGCCCGCCGTCTGCGATCCGACGAGCCATCAATGCGTGGGGTGCGTGAGCGATTCGCAGTGCGCGGCAGGATCGGTGTGCTCCGCGGGCGAGTGCGTGCCGGGGTGCTCGGGCTCCCAGCCCTGCCAGGCGGGCTTCACCTGCTGCGCGGGGGGGTGCCACGACCTCCAGAGCGATCTCCTGAACTGCGGCGGGTGCGGGGACGCGTGCCCGAGCGTCGCGAACGCCGAGGTCGCGTGCGTGCAGGGGGCGTGCGTGCTGGAGGCGTGCGATCCGGGGTACCTGGATTGCAACCAGACCACCGCGGACGGGTGCGAGCAGGACGCGTCGCAGGGGGCTTGCTCGTGCACGCCCGGGGACACGACGCCCTGCTACGGGGGGCCGCTCGGGACCGAGAACAACGGGCCGTGCGTCGGGGGCACGACGACCTGCCAGCCGAGCGGCACCGTGTGGGGGCCCTGCGTGGGGCAGGTGCTGCCGCAGCCGATCGACGCGTGCGCCGACGGGATCGACAACGATTGCGACGGGACGGTCGACAACACCCTGGACCAGGACGGGGACGGCTGGACGCTCTGCAACGGGGATTGCTGCGACTCGCTGGCCGACGGGTGCGGCAACCCGGAGCTCGTGAACCCGGGGGCGTTCGAGGTCGGCGGCAACACGGTCGACGACGATTGCGACGGGGGCGTCGATAACGTGCTGAGCGCCTGCGACGCGGGGCTCGCGTCGAGCTCGGGGACGGCGACCGATTACGCGAAGGCGATCGACCTCTGCGCGACCACGGTCGAGAGCCCGCCGACCCTGGCCGAGAAGAAATGGGGCGTCATCAGCGCGGCGTTCCATCGCGCGAACGGGGCCGGGGTCCCGGCGGCCAGCTCGAGGTCGATCCGCCAGGGGTTCGGCTCCGGCGTGGCGCCGCTCCACGGCGACCGGATCGCGGTGCTCTCGACAGGCGTGGCGGCGGCTCAGACGGCGCCGAACAACACCAGTCCGAGCTTCGCGGCGTTCCAGGGCGGGCAGAACATGGGCACGACGAGCCCGGTGCCGGCCGACTGGCTCGCGGCGAACAACAACAACTTCCCGAACGCGCCGGGGTGCCCGGAGCCGCAGGGCGGGACCACCGCCAACGATCCGATCATGCTGAAGCTCCGTGTCCGCGTGCCCACCAACGCGCACTCGTTCAACGTGTCCACATTCTTCTACTCCAGCGAGTACTCGGAGTGGGTCTGCAGCGCGTTCAACGACTTCTTCGTCATGCTGCTCGACTCGCAGTTCATGCCGGGGCCCGGGCAGTCGCCGAACCCGGCGGACAAGAACCTCGCCTTCTACGATCCGCCGCCTGCGGGTGGGGCGGTCTATCCGGTCGGGGTCAACCTGGCTTTCGGAAACACCGGTCTGTTCACCCAGTGCGTGAACGGGCCGACGGGCTGCGGGAGCGGCGCCGTGGCGGGCAACACGAACACCTGCGTCGGCATCAACCAGCTCCTCGGGACCGGGTTCGACATCCTCAACCCGCCGCCGCAGTTCGCCGGCGATCCGGGCTATTGCGGCGCGAGCAATCGGGCGGGCGGGGGCACGGGCTGGCTCACGACGAGTGGAAATGTACAGCCCGGGGAGACCATCGAGATCCGTTTCGCGCTCTGGGACACGGGCGACCCCTGGTACGACTCGCTCGCGCTCATCGATAATTTCCAGTGGTCGGTGACAGCGTCCACGCCAGGCACACACCAGTAGCGATCGCCGCGCGCTCGAACGCTCGACTTTCGCGAGTGGGTTGACGTATGCTCCTCGGCGCCTGCGGCGCCGCGGGGCGCACCCCTGGGTATTGATCTCTTGGCCACGAGTGGAGCGACCGATGTCCCGAAATGTTGTGATCCTTCTTGGTCTGGCAGGAGCGGTGGCCCTCGCGGCGGCCTGCTCGGCGACGGGCGGTGAGAACGTGTTCGGCGACGGGGGCTCCGGCGCCGAGGACGGGAGCGGGGGCAGCTCGAGCACCTCCACGGGCACTGATAGCACCGGCGGCTTCAACCCCGGGACGACGACCGGCACGGGCACCACGGACGGGACGTGCGAGAGCGGGCCGGAAGAGGACGCCGATCAGGACGGCTATTCGGTCAACCAGGGCGATTGCAACGACTGCGATCCCAACGTCAACCCGGGCGCGATCGAGGTGGTGATCACCGAGCCGGTGGGGGACGCCGGGGTCCCGGAGCCGGCCGACGAGGACTGCGATGGGACCGTCGACAACCCGCCGCAGCCCTGCGACGACAACCTCGCGGTCGACGATTCGGATCCGATGCACGGGGCGTGGGCCGTCGATCTCTGCCAGCAGGCGACGGCGGGGGGCCACGATTGGGGCGTGCTCAGCGCGCAGTACGTGCGGGCGAACGGCTCGGCGGCGGGCGCGTCGCTCCAGAGCGGTATCCTCGGCGACTTCGGCTCCGGCGTGAACGTGCAGGGGGGGCACAGGATGCTCGCGCTCTCCTCGGGCCGCGCGAGGCTGCCGAGCCAGTCGGGCGCCTGCGGGTCGCTGAGCTGCTACGGCTTCGGCGTGGGCTCGGCGCCGGCCGGCTTCCCGCAGGACGTGCCAGGCTGCGCAGGCGACACCGAGATCAACGACGACGTGGCGCTCGAGGTGCACCTGCGCGCGCCGATGAACGCGACGGGCTACAAGTTCAATTTCAAGTTCTACTCGTTCGAGTACCCGGAGTGGGTCTGCACCTCGTTCAACGATCAGTTCATCAGCCTGGTGAGCCCGCCGCCGGCGGGATCGATCAACGGCAACGTGTCCTTCGACAGCCAGACGAACCCGGTGAGCGTGAACGTGGCCTTCTTCGACGTGTGCTCGGGGTGCCCGCTCGGTACGGGCGAGCTGGCCGGCACCGGGTTCGATACGTGGGACGACGCCGGCGGCACGAGCTGGCTGGTGTCCACGGCGCCGATCAGCGGCGGCGAGGAGTTCTCGATCCGCTGGGCGATCTGGGACACCGGCGACCAGGCGTGGGATTCGACGGCGCTCGTCGACAACTTCCAGTGGATCGCGAACGGCGGCACGGTCGTGGTCGGGACCGAGCCCGAGCCCCTGCCGCAATGAAGCCGATCACCGCGCGGCGTCCGGCGAGGTGGCCGGCGCCGCGCGATCCGGAGCTCCGGAGGCCCGGCCAGGGTTTCGCCACGTGAAGCGGTCCACCAGGACGACCTGATCCGCCCGGTGGAGCGGGTCGACCTTTCCCAGCACCCAGCCGTCGACGGCGCTGCCGTCGCGCCGCACCCGGAGCCGCACGAAGTGCTTGTAGCCGGGGTGCGCGAGCGCGCTGAAGGCCTGGTGCTGCTCCAGGCCGAGGAGCGTGAGGGCAGTGAGGTACGCGCCGAAGATGAGGACGCCGGCGTAGACGACGGCGATCATCGCGGCGAGGAGCGCGAGGCGCGGGGAGAGGCCGAAACCGCGCAGGGCGGGGCCGAGGAGGCGCTCGGCGGCGACCGGGAGGAAGCCGAGGACGGCGCCGGTGAGCAGCGCGAGCGCGCCGATGCGGAGGGCCTTGCCGGTGCGCCAGCCGCCGATCGCCCAGGCGATGAGCGCCAGCACGAGGGCCGTGACGGCGGCCATGGTGAGCGCGGGCTCGCCGCGCTCGGTGGCGGCCACGATCGTGGGGGCATAGGCGAGCGCGAGGGCGATGTGCACGAGGAAGCCCGAGCGGCCGCGGGCCATGGCGAGCGGGATCTGGAGGGCGAGGGCGAGCGTGGCGCGCGGGCCGGGGAACTCCGCGGCGGGGGCGGAGAGGCCGCGGCGGAGGATGCGCGCGGGGTGGAGGAACGCGCCGCCGCCGCCCGCGGTGACGTGCACGCCGCGGCCCAGCACCTCGCGGCAGTAGTGGTGGGTGTCGCCGACGAGCACGAGCAGGCCGTCGGCGTCGATGGAGCGATCGAGCGCGCCGAGGATGTCGTCGCCGTACGGGTTCGCCTCGAGGAAGGCGCGCGCGGGATCGGGCATGCAGAGGACGAGGCCGTCGCCCGGATCCTCCTCGCGCGCCTCGGCGAAGAAGACGCGCTGCTGGAGGTCGATCGCGCGGAGCTGGCGATCGACGCCCCACATCGAGAGGCCCGGGGCGAGGTGGAGCGCCCAGTAGCTGGCGCGCTGCACCGGGGTGTAGCCCTCGAGCGGGAGGGCGGTGCGCTTGACGACGAGCTTGCCGACGCGGAAGGCCTCCACCCAGCGGATGAAATGTCCGAGGTTGCCGGCGCGATCGACGACCGGGGCCTCGGGGGTGGAGCGCGGCTCGAGGGGCGCGGAGAGGCCCGGGCGGAGCGAGTCGGCGACGCGCGAGGCGCGATCCACGCGGCCGCGCCGGGCGCGGAACATGCGGCCGAAGCCGTCGAGGCCGCCGTACCAGTCGTGGTTGCCGGGGATGCCGAGCAGGACGCGCGGCTCGCCGTCCTGCGCGTCGCGCAGCACGGCGTTGAAGGGGACGACGACGCGGTTGTGCACCTCGAGCTCGGTGGCGACCGGGTACGCGGTGTCGCCGCCGAAGATGAGGAGGTGCCCGCGCGGGAGGACGAGCCGCTGCGCGGGGCCGCCGTCATCCGGCGCGTGCTCGACCTCGTAGGCCTCGAAGAGCATCCGCGCGACCGCGGCGCTGACGGAGGCGTCGTCGCCGGTGTCCGCGAGGTAGTCGATCCAGAGATCTCCCTCGAGCGCCTCGGTGAGGCTCCGCGCGGCGCCGCCGCCGCCGCGCGCGCCGAGCTCGCCGGCGATGCGCGCGGTGAGGGCGCGCGGGTCGTCCGGCTGCATCCAGTCGCGGCTGTCGATGTCCTCCGTGGCGATCACGCTCGCGGCGAGGTGCCAGACGTGGCCCCAGAACGAGCGGAAGCCGAACCAGGCGATGGCGCGGGGGAAGCGGCGGCCCCGCTGGAAGCGGAGCCTCGGCGCGTCGCCGGGGCACGGCGCGGGCACGAGCGGCGGTCTGAGGGGGGAAGGCACGGCTTGCAGGTGGCTCGCTGCGAGGTGACTGCCGGCAGGCGGCGGGGCCATTATGCTGCGCGGCGGACCGGGGGCGCGGTCCCGCGCCCCGAAGAGGGCGCTCCGCTCTACTACCAAGGAGACTTCATGAGGAGAACGATCACGCGGCTCGCGATGCTTGTGGCGTGCCTGCCCCTCACCGCGCTCGGCTGCGATGACAAGGGCAGCGAGGGGGCGGCGGCAGGGGCCGCCGCCGAGGCGAGCAGCGCGCCGCCCGCCGCATCGAGCGCGGCCCC
>CAYQYG010000264.1:0-12799 GCA_964421485.1 uncultured Polyangiaceae bacterium
TCTGCGCCGCCTCGCCCGCGCGCCTCGGCGCCGCGGCGCAGCGCGAGGCCGAGGAGGCCGCCGCGCGCGGCGACGTGAAGGAGACCGCCGCCGCCGCGGAGCGCGCGATCCACCGGGCGATCGAGGCCGCGACCGGCCTGCGCTCGCGCGGCGTGCTGCTCGACGCGCTCCCCGCGGAGCTCGCGGCGAAGGGCGTGCCCGCGCCGCTCGCGGACAGCGTCCGGCAGGCGCTCGCCGCGTGCGAGGCGATCCGCTTCGATCCCGGCGCGACGTCCACCGACGCCGCCGACCTCGCCGAGCGCGCTCGCCGCGTCTCGACCGAGCTCGCCCGATGGAAGCCCGCGTGAGGATCGCGACCGGCCTCGCGCTCGCCGCCGCCCTCGCCCTCGCGTCCCCCGCGCGCGCGCAGCCGGACGAGCCCGCCGCCGCATCCGCGCCTGCGCCCGCCGCCGCATCCGCGCCCGCGGACGCCGCCGCCTCGCCCGAGGCGCTCTTCCGCGCCGGCTCCGAGGCGCTCGCCCGCGGCGAGTACACGGCGGCGATCGACATGTTCGAAGCGCTCGCCGACCGCGGCTTCGTCCACCCGGACGCCAGCTACAACCGCGGCATCGCCTACGTCACGCGCGTCCGGCAGAAGGCCGATCGCCCCGGCGATCTGGGCCGCGCCGCGGCCGCCTTCGCGGAGGCGCTCCTGCTCCGCCCCGACGACGCGGACGCCGATCGCGCGCTCGACCTGATCCGCGCCGAGATCACGCGCCGCCGCTCGCGCCGCGCGAAGGACGCCGTCGACGTGCGCCCCACGCTCGATCGCGTGGTCGTCGGCCTCGCCTCGGAGCAGACGTGGGGCGCCGCCGCGCTCGCCGCGTCGGTGCTGCTCGCCCTCGGCCTCCTCCTCCGCCGCCGCCCATCGAGCGCGGAGCCCCCGAGCGCGGGCGGCGCGCCCGCGCCGTCGAGCCCCGCGCACGTCGCCGGCAGCGTGCTCGCGCCCGCCGCGCTCGTCGCGCTGCTCGCGCTCATCCCGCTCACGTACGGCGCGCGCCACCTCCGCCTCACGAAGCGCGAAGGCGTCATCGTCGTCCCCGAGGTCCACCTCGCCGACGAGACAGGACGCGCTCTCGGCGGTGATCCGATCCCCGAGGGCGCCTCCGTCGAGGTCGGCCGTCGTGCGGGCGGCCTCACCGAGGTGCGCTGGGGCGCATCGGAGGGGTGGATCCCGGCGCCAAGCGTCCGCCTGCTCGCGCGCTGACGCGGGATCGACGCTCGGGAGCTCCAGGTCGCCTGACGGCGCCCTCCGCCCCAGGCCCCGTGCTAGGTTGTCGGCGTGTGGGTACGCCGCGCCGCCATTCGCCCTGTCCCGTCGTACGCGCAGGTGCCGGCGCGCGTCCTGTCGGCGATCGAGGACCAGCTCGCCGAGGATGACGACGACTCGCGCAAGCACCTCGACGAGGCCTTCACCCGCTTCGAGAAGACGCAGCCCGCGCTGGCCGAGCGCATCTCGTCGGTCCTCGCGAGCCCCCTCGACGAGACCGCGCTGGCGCTCGGCTATTTCCTGACGCTCGCGATCTGGCTCGCCTTCGACGAGGTCTTCGGCCGCGATCTCCAGGAGGTCTCGGAGACCGCGCTCGCCAGCGTCGAGGAGGCCCTGAGCCTCGACGAGCAGATCCGCCTCAGCGATCCCGCCGAGGCCGTCGACTCCGACGACGTGGTCGCGATGGAGCAGCCCGACGTCCTGGCCTTCGTGCAGGAGCACCTCGACGCCGCCCTCGAAGCCAACGCGAACGAGGTCGACGTCGACGACGTCCACACCATCTACCGCGTCGTCCTCATCGAGGTCCTCGCGCTGAGCTACGCCGTGCGCCCGCCGGCCAACTGGGCCGCGCTGACGAGCGAGTTCACGGCCTGAGAGAGGGCCCGCCGCTCCGCGCGATCCCCCCTCCTCTCACCGAGCCGAGAACGTCGCCGAGAACGCCGCCATCTCGGTGCGCCGCCCGTCCTCGAGCACCACGTCGCGGCGCGCGGAGTGGATCGCGTCGAGCACGGCCACGAGCTCGCGGAACGGCGTCCGGTCGTCGCTGTGCAGCACCGCCTGGTCGGCGCGCCGGTCGCTCGGATCGCGGTGGTCGCCGCTGCGCTTCCACTCGCCCCGCACCGCCTCCGCCAGATCCGGGTACCGGAGCGCCGTCACCGCGCCGGAGCCCAGCTCGATCGCCGTCTTCGGCACCTTCACCTCGCTCAGCACCGTCGGCCCCTGCTTCCACACCAGACCGAACCCGTCCTCGCGCACGTGCACGTGCAGCACCTTCATCGGCGCCTGCCCGCACTCCTCGCCGCAGCCCGCCTGCCCGGGCACCTCCGCGTTCGTCTTCACCCGGCTGTTCGTGACCCAGACGGCCGTGATCAGAAGGAACGCAATGGTCACCATCAGGAGATCGATGAACGGGATCATGTTGATATCGCTGTTCTTCGCGCGCTTCTCCCCGCCGCCCACGTCGACTCCGCCCATTGTGTCCTCCTGTGGATGGATTGGTCGCCGGGCGCTCGCGGCCGCCCGTCGATCCCCTCGACGGGCGCGCGCTCCTCGCCGGCGTGCCCCTTGAGGTCCCTCCGGAAGGGCAAAGTTCCCCTGAAATTCCGCGGCGGAGCGGTTCGACCTCCGCTGCACAATTGCGGGCGCGCGCGATAAGCTGGGCCTCCGGGCGCGGGGCGCGCCACGTGGAGCGCGCCCCGGAGCCCCGGATGTCCAAGGGATGCGCGACGACCCCGGAGGACCGCACGTGGACGCGCCAGCCGAGAGCAGCAATGCCTTCGCCGAGATGAGCGTCGGCGCGCACCGCCTCACGCTGCTGCGCGACGGTGCGCAGGCCTTCCCCTCGATGCTCGCCGCGATCGCCGGCGCGCAGCGGACCGTCTGCCTCGAGACGTACATCCTCCGGGACGACCGCACCGGCCGCCGGTTCGGCGCCGCGCTCGCCGAGCGGGCCGCCGCGGGCGTCGAGGTCAGCTTGCTCTACGACGCCTGGGGCTCCTCCGTCTCGTGGTCGTTCCTCCAGGGCCTCCGGGAGGCCGGCGTCCGCACGCTCGCGTTCCGGCCGATCGATCTCGCCGTCCCGTTCGAGAAGGTCGCCCGCCGCGATCACCGGAAGGCCCTCGTCGTCGACGGCCGGATCGCCTTCACCGGCGGCCTCAACATCTCCGACGATTACGCGCCCGCCTCCGAGGGGGGCGGCGACTGGCGCGACACGCACCTCCGGCTCGAGGGCCCTGCGGCCGCCGAGCTCCAGTACTTCTACCTGCGCACCTGGCGCCGGGCCGGCGGCGAGCCCCTCGACGAGCGCCGCTACACCCACGATGGCCGCCGCCCCGACCCGCAGGTGCGCATCGCCGGCAACGAGCTCTCGCGCCGCCGGCGCACGGTCACCCGCGAGTATCGCCACGCGATCCACCGCGCCCGCCGCCGCATCCTGCTCACGAGCGCCTACTTCCTGCCGCCGCTCAGGATGATCCACGCGCTCGCCGCGGCCGCGCGCCGGGGCGTCGACGTCCGGATCATGGTCGCCGGCACGACCGACGTCCCGGCCGTGCTGCTCGCCTCGCGCTCCATCTACGGCCGCCTCCTCGCCGCCGGCGCCCGGATGTTCGAATGGGAGGGGCGCGTCCTGCACGCGAAGACCGCCGTGATCGACGGCCGCTGGTCCACGATCGGCTCGTCCAACCTGGACGCGCAATCCCTGCGGCAGAACCTCGAGGTGAACGCGATCGTCGAGCACGAGGGCTTCGCCGCCGCGATGGAGCGGATGTTCGAGGAGGACCTCGCCTCCTGCGAGGAGATCCACCTCGACCGCTGGCAGAGGCGCGCGTGGTGGGAGCGGGCGGCCTCGTGGACCGCGTACCTCGCGCGCGACTGGCTGTGATCCCGCCTGGTACTCGGGCGCCCCGAACCCCGGCGCGCGGTGCTACCCTCGGCCACCATGACCGAGTTCCGCCGCTTCCGCGGCACCGATCGCTACCTCACCAACGAGGCCCTGGAGTCCGCCGTCAACTGCGCCCTCGTGCTCGAGCGGCCCCTGCTCGTGAAGGGCGAGCCGGGCACCGGCAAGACGCTGCTCGCCGAGGCCATCGCCCAGGGCATCGGCGCCGACCTCATCGCCTGGCACGTCAAGAGCACCACCCGCGCGCAGGACGGCCTGTACGTCTACGACACCGTGCAGCGCCTCTACGACTCGCGCTTCGGCGACGGCGACGTGCGCGACATCCGCCGCTACATCAAGCTCGGCCCGCTCGGGATGGCGTTCAGCGCCCCGCGCCGGGTCGTGCTCCTCATCGACGAGGTCGACAAGGCCGACCTGGAGTTCCCGAACGACCTGCTCCACGAGCTCGATCGCATGCGCTTCCGCATCGGCGAGACCGGCGACGAGATCGTCGCGAAGGAGCGCCCCGTCGTCGTCATCACCAGCAACAACGAGAAGGAGCTGCCCGACGCCTTCCTCCGCCGCTGCGTCTTCCACTTCATCGACTTCCCCGATCAGGAGCTCATGCGGCAGATCGTCCGCGTGCACCACCCCGATCTCGACCGCGCGCTCGCCGACCAGACGATGCGGGTCTTCTACGAGATCCGGGCGAACACGCGGCTCCGCAAGCGCCCGTCGACGAGCGAGCTGATCGACTGGATCGCGGTCCTCCGCAAGGCGGGCGTGCAGGAGGTGAAGCTCGACCAGACGCTCCCGTTCCTCGGCGCGCTGCTCAAGAAGGAGCAGGACATGGCGGCCCTCGCCGACCAGCTCGCCGGCGGCAGGAAGTACAGGTCGTAGCGATGTTCGTCGAGTTCCTCTACGAGCTCCGGGGCCGCAAGGTGCCGGTCGGCGCGCAGGAGGCGGTGGGCCTCGCGCGCGCGCTCGCGGCCGGCCTGCACGACAGTTCGCTCGACGGCTTCTACCACGTCGCGCGCGCGCTCATGGTCCACTCCGAGGCGCACCTCGACGACTTCGACCTCGCCTTCTCCAGGCACTTCCGCGGCGTGCACGTCGAGGCCAAGAAGATCGCCGAGGAGCTCCTCGACTGGCTGCGCGACCCCGTGAAGATGCGGGAGCTCTCGGACGACGAGAAGGCGCTGATCGAGCGGCTCGACCTCGACGAGGTGCTCCGCCGGCTCGAGGAGCGCCTGCGCGAGCAGCGCGAGCGCCACGACGGCGGCAACCGCTGGATCGGGACCGGCGGCACGTCCCCGTTCGGGCGGGAGGGCTTCCATCCGACGGGCATCCAGATCGGCGGCAAGGGGAGCGGCGGCCGCGGCGGCGCGATGCAGACCGCGGACGCCCGGAAGTACCGGCCCTACCGGAGCGACGTGGTCCTCGACGTGCGCCAGATCGAGGTCGCGCTCCGCAAGCTCCGCGCGTTCAACCGCGAGGGCGCCGAGCGCGAGCTCGACATCGACGCGACCATCGACGCGACCGCGCGCAACGCCGGCGAGATCGAGATCGTGACCCGCCCCCCGCGCCGCCCGAGCACCCGCGTGATCCTGATGATGGACGTCGGCGGCTCGATGGATCCCTACGCGCAGCTCATGTCCCAGCTCTTCAGCGCGGCCAGGCGCGCGACGCACTGGAAGGAGCTCCGCACGTACTACTTCCACAACTGCGTCTACGGGAAGGTCTACAGGACCGAGGGGCTGCGCGATCCGATCCTCGTGCGCGACCTCATCCACGAGTGCGGCAAGCACTACAAGCTCGTGATGGTCGGCGACGCGGCGATGGCGCCCTACGAGCTGCTCGGCGCGGCGGGCTACGGCGAGGAGGGCCGCGCGCCCGGGGTCGCCTGGCTGATGCTCCTGCGCGACCACTTCGACCGCGCGGCCTGGCTGAACCCGGACGGGATCGCGCCGTACCCGCACCCGACCGTCGACGCGATCAAGGGCATCTTCCCGATGTTCCCGCTCACGCTCGAGGGGCTCGGCGAGGCGGTCGCGGAGCTCATCCGCGGGCGGCGATAGCGGATCGCTCAGTCGACGGTCAGCACGATCTTCCCGAACACCTGGCGGGCCTCCAGGGCCGCGTGGGCGTCGCGGGCCTCCCAGAGCGGGACGATGCGGTCGATCGGGGCGCGGAGGCGGCCCTCCAGGATCATCGGCATGGCCTCCAGGAGGTCGCCCTTGCTGCCCATGGTCGAGCCGAGGAGCTCGATCTGCCGGAAGAAGATCTGCCGCATGTCGAGCCTGGCGGCGAAGCCTGCGGTCGCGCCGCAGGTGACGATCCGGCCGCCCCAGGCCGCGGCGAGCACGGCCTGCTCGATCTGCTCGCCGCCGAGGTGGTCGAAGATCACGTCGGCGCCGGCCTTGCTCGTGAGGCGCTTGATCTCGGCGACGTAGCCGCCCGGGCCGGCGGAGGACATGTCGATCACGTGGTCGGCGCCGAGCGCGCGGGCGGGCTCCATCTTCCCCGGCGAGCCGGTCGTGGCGATGATGCGGGCGCCGAGCTGCGAGCAGAGCTGGATGATCATCGTCGAGACGCCGCTGCCGGCCGCGTGCACGACCACGGTCTGGCCGGGCCGCACCTGGGCCTTGCGGAAGACCATCTGCCACGCCGTGAGGGTGCAGAGCGGGAGCGCGGCGGCGTCGGTGAAGCTCAGCGTGTGGCCGATGGGGACGAGGTTCTGGTCGGGCACGACGACGTGGCGGGAGTAGCCGCCCTGCGCGTTCTCGCCGAGGATCTTGTAGCCGCGGCAGAGGTTGTCGCGGCCCGAGACGCACGCGCGGCAGACGCCGCAGGAGAGGCCCGGCGAGATCATGACGCGCTCGCCCGGGGCGGCGCCGCGCGCGCCGGGGCCGAGCTCCTCGACGACGCCGGCGATGTCGCAGCCGAGCCGGTGCGGGTAGGTCAGCTTGAAGGCGGGCCCGCCGCGCCGGACCCAGAGGTCCATGTGGTTCATGGCCACCGCGTGGACGCGCACGCGCACCTCGCGCGGTCCAGGCTGCGCGAGCTCGATCGTCTGCCGCTCGAGGACCTCGGGGCCGCCGTGGCGGCTCAACACCATCGCTTCGGTCTGCATGGGCCCGGGATCTTAGTGCGGCCCACGCCGGGCGGGTCATGTGTTCGGCAGCCACATGCGGAACGCGGTGCCGCCGCCGCGCCCGGTCGTGGCGGTGATCTCGCCGCCGTGGGCCTGGATGATCACGCGGCACAGCGCGAGGCCGAGCCCGGTGCCCTTGGCCTTCGCGGTGGCGAGGGGCTCGAAGACGCGATCGACGATGCTGGGGTCGAGGCCCGGGCCGTCGTCCTCGACCTCGAGGTAGGTGCGGGCGTCGCCGAGCCAGGCGCGCGTCACGATCGAGCCGCGGGCGCGGCCCTCGAGGGCCTCGATCGCGTTGAGGTAGAGGTTCGAGAAGACGCGCTCGAGCAGGATCGGGTCGCACGAGACCGCGAGGTCCGCGGGCACGATGGCGACCTCGAAGCTGAAGCTGCCGGGCAGGACGAGGGCGTGGCGGGCGGCGTCGATGAGCTCGCCGACGGGGGCGGGCTCGAGGCGCACGGGCTCGCCGCGGGCGAGGCCGAGCACGCTGCCGATGACCTGGTGGGCCTTGCGGATCTCGGCCGCGACCTGGTCGAGGTGGCGGACGAGGCGGCCGCGGTCGTCGATGTCGCGCTGGGCGAGGAAGAGCGAGGACTCGGCCACCGCGAGGGCGTTCCGGAGCTCGTGGGCGACGCTGGCGCCCACGGCTCCGGCGGCGGCCAGCCGGGCCGCGCTGCCCTCCTGGTCCGCGGCATCCCTGTCCGATGTCACGGGCCGAGCGTAGCTGAAGGAAGCGGAGCGAGAAGCAAGTAAGCCAAGTAAGCGCCGAGAGATCGGTGGTCGCCGTCTCGAACGCGGTGCCCTCGAGCAAGCGCGGTGCCGGGGCGGCCGCCGCGCAGAGGCGCCGGGAACGCCGCGGATTCCTCGCGAAACATCGCGGCCGCGGCGCGCGCCCTCTGATCGTCCTGTCGCGGTCCCTGGTCTCCACGAGGGGCCCCGCTCCCCTCGGACCCCTCGAGCCACCCAGACCGTGGCTTCGCCTGGGGCACATGGCCCTGCCACCGAATCCTCATGGAGAGGTCCCGGCGCCGATCCGGGGGCTCGCGGAGCCTCTCGATCAGCCGCGATCAGCCGCTGGGACTTCGGGATCTATACGTGATGAAGACCGAGCTCATCCGCCATGACATCGATCAAGCCGTCCATCCAGATGCCCTACAAAAGTAAACGGCCGCGGGCGCGCGCAATGCGACGCACACGCAATCCATGCGCGCGCATGCATCGACTGCGCAGAACGTCCACGGCGCAAGAACTGCACAATCGTTTGAGCCGCGACCTCTGCGTAGCGGCTTGCAATTTGACGTATCATCTGGCTATCATTGAATGCTCATCGCGTGACCCAATGCGTCGCGGATGAGTGGATGAGCCGGTGCGGTTGCCAGCTCGGCGCTCTGCGCCGAGGGGTCGAATTCGCCCGCGCAGCGACTTCAACCCGCACAGGAGCTCACCGACGTGGACCCAGTGGCCGAGATCCCGAAGCAGCACCTGACGATGACCGTGGAGGCCCGATCCTGGGCCTTCGCGCTGCCGCTGGAGGACGCGATCGAGACGATGCGTCCAATGGCAGCCGCGACGGCGGCCCCGGCGAAGGGCCGGCGGTGAGCGGCGCGGCGGACCACCACCGCGCGGCGCTGGCCACCGATCCCGGCGCGGTGCGGCCATGACCCTCCGCGTGCTCGTCGTGGACGACTCGCTCTCCGCGCGGCGCCGGCTGGTCGCCGCGCTGGAGTCCGACCCCGGGATCGCCGTCGTCGGCCAGGCCGAGGACAGCCGGCGCGCCATCGCGCTCTGCGAGGCGCTCCGGCCCGACGTGGTCACCCTCGACATGGTGCTGCACGACGGCGACGGGATCGAGGTGACCGAGCACATCATGGCGCGCTGCCCGACGCCGATCCTCATCGTGTCCGCGTCCTCGGGCCGGGGCGAGGCGCTCCGGAGGCTCGACGCGCTCGAGGCCGGCGCCGTCGATACCCTCGAGAAGCCCACCGGCCGCGAGCCCAAGGGCGAGTGGGAGCGCTGCTTCATCGACGCGGTGAAGCTCACGTCACGGATCCGCGTGATCCGCCACCTGCGCGGGATGCTGCGCGCCGGCGAGCACGCGCCCGACGCGGGCGCGATCACCCGGCACGACCGTCGCGTCGAGCTCATCGCGATGGGCGCCTCCACGGGCGGCCCGCAGGCCGTGCTCGAGATCCTCCGCGCCCGGACCCCCGCCATCGCGGCCCCGATCGTGCTCGTCATCCACGTCGGCGCCCCGTTCGTGGATCACCTCTCCGAGTGGCTCGCCGGCGAGCTGCCCATCCCCGTCACGGAGGCGCGGGACGGCGAGCCGCTGCCCGCGCCCGGCGAGGCCCGGCTCATCCTCGCGCCGGCCGACCGGCACCTCGTCATCCAGGACCGGCGGCTGCGGCTGACGAGCGAGCCCGCGCGGCACTCGTGCCGGCCCTCGGTCGACGTCTTCTTCGAGTCGGTCGCGCGCGAGCTCGGCCCGCGCGCGGCGGGGTGCCTGCTCACGGGCATGGGCCGGGACGGCGCGGCGGGCCTGCTCGCGATGAGGCGCGCCGGCGCGGTCACGCTCGCGCAGGACGAGGCCACATCGATGATCTTTGGCATGCCCCGGGAGGCGATCCGCCTCGGCGCCGCCGACCGGGTCCTGCCGCTCCCGGAGATCAGACCGGCGCTCGCGGCGCTGGCAGAGCTGGTGAAGCCATGAACAGGCCCTCGGAAGGCCCCATCTCCACCAAGTCCAGCGTGCTCGTCGTCGACGACAGCCTCACGGTCCGCATGGACCTGCGCAGGACGCTCGGCGCGGCTGGGCTCCTCGTCACCGCGTGCGACACGCTGGCCGCCGCGCGGAGGGCGCTCGCGCAGACCACGTTCTCCCTCGTGATCCTCGACGTCATCCTGCCCGACGGCGACGGCATCGATCTGCTCCACGAGATCAAGATGGGCCCCATCACGAAGGGCACACCGGTCATCCTCCTGTCGACCGAGGTGGAGGTGCACGATCGCATCCGCGGCCTCTCGAAGGGAGCCGACGACTACATCGGCAAGCCCTACGACGCCGCCTACCTGATCGACCGCATCCGCCGCCTGACCGCGATCCGGGAGACGCTCGGCCCGCCGAGGTGCTGGCGAGGCGTCGGCGGCCAGAGGGTGCTCGCGGTCGACGACAGCCCGACGTTCGGCAGCGCGCTCGCCACGCAGCTCCGGCTCGATCGCCACGAGGTCGTGCTCGCGCGCTCGGGCGAGGAGGCGCTCGCGTTCCTGGAGATCGAGACGGTCGACTGCATCACGATGGATATCCTCATGCCGGGCATGGACGGCCTCGAGACCTGCCGCCGCATCAAGCGCATCCCGGGCCGCCGCGACATCCCGATCATCATGCTCACGTCGTGCGACGACGACATGGCGCGCTCGATGGGCCGCGTCATCGGGATCGACGAGTTCGTGGTCAAGGACGCGAAGCTCGAGCAGGTCCGCGTGCACGTCCGCAGGCTGCTGCGCCTGAGCCGCCTCGAGCGGTGCAACGAGTGCCGTGCGGCGGGCGTGCCGTCCAGCCGGCGCGGGTATTACGACGACCTGCCCTTCGACGAGCAGGTGATCCGCGCCATCGGCCTCCCGGCGCGCGTGGCCGCCGGGCTCCTGGAGAACGCCTGCCGCCGCGCGGGCCTCGACCGGCACACCCTGACCTCCGCGGAGCTCCGGCCCCTGCTCCCCGCCCTCCGGGAGAGCCTCAGCACGTTCCTCTGCCCCGAGGAGGCCGCGCGACGCATCGAGGAGATCCAGCGGATCGGCCGGCAGGTCCACTACCTCGCGCGCGCCCGCTGAGGGCGAGGCTCACTCGGCGGAGGCGGCGAGCGCGGGATCCTCGGCCGGCGGCGGGGCCGCGCCGGCGCGCTCGGCGGGCGGCCGCGGCCGGCGCGCCCGGTCGAGATCGAGGGGCGACCAGCGCTCCCCCACGCCGGACAGCACGCCGGTCACCGCGTCCGCGCCGCGCGCGAAGAGCTCCAGCCGCACGGCCCTGTGCGCCGCGCCGGCGTCCCCGAGGATCACCGCGGCGACCTCGCTGGCCTTCACCGAGCCCGTCCCGAGGATGTCGACGTCCACGTCGATCGCGACGAGGTCCCCCGCGAGGCCCGCGCGCCCGAGCGCGGCGAGGGCCTCGGGGCCGGCGACCTCCGCGCGCCGGAGGTAGGCCCGCACGTCGACCATCTTCGCGAGCTTGTCGATCTCGCGCCGGATCGGCAGCGAAGGAGCCGCCATGGCGGCGCGGCAACGCTCCTCGAGCCCCCCCTCGGCGCCGGCGCCTCCCGCCGCGGCCCGCGCGAGCACGATCAGGTAGCGCGCCCCCGCGACGAGCTTGCCGAGCGCCGGGTCCTCCGGGCCGAGCCGCGCGGCCGCGCGGAAGGCGAGCCCGCGCGGGCTCGCGGCGGTCATCGCCGCGCAGAGCTCCGCGAGCGCCCCCTCGTCCATCTCGCGCTCCAGGCGGAGGTCGACGTATTCATCGAGGCTGATCACCCCCAGCGAGAGCGCCGGTGAAAAGGTCATATCGGGCTTCGGGTGGAAGCCCTTCGTATACGTCATCGGCACGTCCACGCGCCGGAGCACCCGCGGCAGCTCGCGCACCACGTCCAGGTGGCCGAGCAGCGCCATCGGCCCGGTCTTCTCGAACCGGAATCGATAACGAACGCCGCCGCGCCCCTGCGGCACGATCTTCTTCTTCGCGCGCGCGGCTCCGGCGCCGGACACGGCCGCGGAATCGGTCACGGTCACGGAATCGGCCACGGTCACGGAATCGGCCACGGTCACGGAATCGGCCACGGTCGCGGAATCGGTCACGGTCGCGAAACCGGTCACGGCCACGGAATCGGTCACGGTCCCGGACGCGGTCTCGCCCTGGATCACCGGCAGCGAGCGCCGGTGCGCGCCCATCTTCTCCAGGAACGAGATCCGCTCCTCGCGCATCAAGCTCAGATCGCAGGCGACGCCGCAGTCATAACAGACCAGCCGGCGCTCGTCGGCCCTCGCGTCCTCGACGGTCGCGTGGTGCACGAACGTGCCGGCGACCTTGCCGCAGGGCGGGCTCAGGCGGCTCTGCAATGCCTTTCGATACTCCCTCGCGAGGAAGCCCTCCTCCAGCCCCACGTCGATGTGATCCCAGGGCAGGCGCGCGGTCACGGGCAGCGTGCCGAGGTACCTCGCGCGATCGACGCCGAAATGCTCGAATGCCTCCTCCCAGATCTCCAGCTTGAGCTGGTCGTCCCACGAATCGAACCGGGCGCCGTTCCTGTAGGCCCGCTCGAGCACGTCGGCGAGGGGGCGGTCGCCG
Organism: uncultured Polyangiaceae bacterium; assembly: GCA_964421485.1. Taxonomy (GTDB): domain Bacteria; phylum Myxococcota_A; class Polyangia; order Polyangiales; family Polyangiaceae; genus CAYQYG01. Next base: position 12,392 of record CAYQYG010000264.1, read on the forward strand.
CGGGCGAAGACGCCCTCCAGCACGCTCGCGTTCGCCTCGTGGGTGCGCAGCGAGACCGCTCGATATGGACGCGCGGCCTCCCTCAGGATCCGCTGCTTCCGGCCCACCTCCCCGAGCGTGTCCATCGCGGCCCATTGAAATGGAGTATGGGGCTTCGGCACGTGCGTCGAGACGCTGACCGTGACCTCCACGGGCTTGCCGCGCCCGGCCGCCCTGCGCCCCGCGGCGGCGGCGCGCGCGCCGGCCTCGACGACGCCGCGCACGTCCTCGTCGGTCTCCGTGGGGAGGCCGATCATGAAATAGAGCTTCATCTTGCCCCAGCCGCGCGAGAACACGCGCTCGGCGGTCTCCAGGAGCTGCGCCTCGGTCACGTTCTTGTTCACCACGTCGCGCATCCGCTGCGTGCCG
>CAYQYG010000265.1:0-12778 GCA_964421485.1 uncultured Polyangiaceae bacterium
GCCCGCGCCCGCGCCCGCCGACGCGTCGGATCCCAAGGAGCGAGCGCGCGCCGCCTTCATGAAGGGGGTCGCCTTGCTCAAGGCGGGCTCACCCAGCGCCGCCCTGCCGGAGCTCCTCCGATCGCGCGCGCTCTTCCCCACGAAGAACGCCACCCTCAACGCGATCCTCTGCCTCCACGAGCTCGGCCGCTTCGACGAGGAGCTCGACATGCTCGAGGCGCTCCTCCGCGAGTTCCCCAACCTGACGCCCGACGAGAAGCGCGCTGCGCAGCGCAAGGTCGCGGAGCTCCGCGCCATGCTCGGCGTCATCGCGATCGAGGGCGCCCCGATCGGCGCCGCGATCGTGATCGACGGCCGCAACCGCGCCGATTTCCCCGCGGTCGCGCCGCTCTACGTCGCCGCCGGCTCCCACGTCGTCCGCGTGTACAAGGAGGGCTTCGAGCCGTTCGAAACGCGCGTCGACGTGGCCGGCGGGCAGACCGCCTCCGTGCGCGCGGAGCTGCGCGGCCTGCTCGCCTCGGGCAAGCTCCGGGTCGTCGAGCGCGGCGGCCGCGTGCTCGACGTGATGGTCGACGGTATCACGGTCGGGCTCACGCCGTGGGAGGGATCACTCGCCGTGGGGGCGCACGTCGTCGTGCTGCGCGGCGAGGAGGACCTCGGCACCCAGCCCGCGCTCGCGCGCGTCCAGTCGCAGCGGGTCTCGGTCCTCACGCTCGAGGCCGAGACGCTCGACGCCTCGCTGCTCGTGGAGGCCACGCCGGCCGGCGCCGCGATCGCCGTCGACTCCGTCGAGGTGGCCCGCGGCATCTGGGAGGGCCGCCTCCGCTCGGGCCCGCACCGGATCGAGGTCGCGGCCGACGGGTTCATCGCGGACCGGCGCGAGGTCTCGCTCGATCCCGGGCGCACGACGCTCCACTTCGACCTCGATCGCGACCTCGACGCGCCCCTCTGGCGCAAGCCCTCCAGGATCGTGCTCGAGGCGAGCGCGTCGCTCGCGCTCGCGCCGGCGCTCGGCGGCGCCGTCGCCGACTCGTGCGGCTCCGGGTGCAGCGCCCCCGTCGGCCTCGGCGCGCTCGTCGGCGCCTACGGCGGCTACGAGCTCGGCTCCGGCATCGGCGTCGGCCTCGCCGCCGGCTACCTCTTCGCCGAGCGCGGGGCCGAGCGGCGCCCCACGACCATGACACCCCTCGGCCGCGCCGACGTGCATGGCCTCGCCGACGACACCTTCCAGCTCACCGGCCTCCTCATCGGCGCCGCGGCCACCCTCCGCACGGGAGAGGCGCTCCCCCTCTCGCTGCGCTTCGGCGCGGGCGCCCTGATCGGCCACATCGGCGACGCCCGCAGCGCCCGCTTCACCCGCGCCGACGGCGCCGCCTTCGACGCCCCGGAGATCGTCGACTCGCACCCGTTGAACCTCGCCTACCTCGCGCCCGAGATCCGCGTCGGCTTCCGGCTGGCCGAGCGCGTCGAGCTCGGCGGGGGCGTGGCCGCGCTCGTCCTCATCGCGCTCTCCACACCGCGCTGGGGCGAGGCCGAAGCCCGCCCCGTGCTCCTGCCGGATCAGGGCTACAGTGCCTACCCCGGCGAGGCCCTCTCCGACTCGGTCTCGATCGTCTTCGCACCCGGGCTCACCGCCCGTTACGATTTCTGACGGCCGCCCTCCATGCCCTCTCCGCCCCGCCCCACGAGCCCCCGCCGCCGGATCGCCTGGGCTGCCGCCGCGCTCCTCGCCCTCGCGCCGGCCCGAGCGCTCGCCGCCGACAGCGACGGCGACGGACTCGACGACGCGCTCGATAACTGCCCCTTCGCCCCGAACCCGGGCCAGGCCGATGGCGACGCCGACACGGCGGGCGACGCCTGCGACAACTGCCCCTCCAAGGCGAACCAGGGCCAGGAGGACCTCGACGGCGACGGCGCGGGCGACGCCTGCGACGCGGACGACGACGAGGACGGCGCCCCCGACGCGAACGACAACTGTCCATTCGCCGAGAACCCCGATCAGGACGATTTCGACGGCGATCTGGTCGGCAACGTCTGCGACAACTGCGCATTCATCGAGAACCCGGACCAGGCCGACAGCAACATGAATGGCATCGGCGACGCGTGCGACGGAGAGCCACCCGGCTCGCTATGCACCCAGGACGAGGACTGCGCCTCCAAGCACTGCGTCTCGTCACCCTTCGGCGCGATCTGCTGCGACGAGGCCTGCACCGAGGCGTGCCGGGCCTGCACGGCCTCCGAGACAGGCCAGGTCGGCTCCGACGGCCACTGCGGCTATCGCGTCGCCGGCTTCCAGGCAAAGAGCCAGTGCGTCGGCACGATAGCGATCGCTTCGCGCTGCGACGGCCAGGGCGGCCTGCAGCCCTTCGACGTGAAGGACTGCGCCCCGAGCGCGTGCATCGGCGGGGAATGCGTCTCCTTCTGCATGAGCAGCGCCGAGTGCGCCGAGATCGGCTGGTGCCGCGGGGGCGAATGCGCGCTCCGGCAGGACGACGGCACGCCGTGCGACATCGACGATCAATGCCTCTCCGGCCACTGCAACGAGAACCTCTGCGCCGCCGAGGCCGGCTGCGCGAGCGACTGCCGGCCGTACATCTGCGACGCCGGCACGTGCCGCACAGATTGCCGATCCATCGACGACTGCGCCGCGCCGAACGTCTGCGTCCCCTCCGACACCCGCGGCGTCTGCGTCGCCCCCGACCAGGTCGCGATCGATCCCGGCGCCCTGAGCTGCGGCGCCGCCGCGCCCGCCTCCTCCGCGCCCTGGACGCTCCTCGCCCTCACCGCCGGCGCCGCCGCCCTCAGGCGCCGCGATCGCCGGTCCTCCTCAGGAGACGCCCACCCGCCACGTGGTCCCGGCCGGTGAGTCGGCGACCTCGACGCCCGCGGCCTCGAGCTCCTTGCGGACGGCATCGGCGCGGGCAAAGTCCTTCGCCTGCCGGGCCGCGGCGCGCTCGGCGACCTTCGCCTCGATCGCGTCCGGCGTGAGGCCCATGATCGCGAGGCGGCGCGCCTGCGTCCGGGCCTGGTAGGCCGCCGGAGGGGTCTGGAGCAGGCCGAGCGGCTCGAGCGACGCGCGGAGCGCGGCCGCGATGCGGCGGGCGAGCGGCGGCGCGGCGCGGGCGACGTCGGCGTCCTTGCGGCGCCGCTGCGCGACGTCGGCGAGCTCGTTCGCGGCCTTGCCGAGCTCGGCGAGGACCGAGAGCGCGACCGGGGTGTTGAGGTCGTCGTCGAGCGCCGCGTCGACGCGGGCGCGCGCGCCCGCGGCGAGCGCGACGAACGCGGCGAAATCCTTGGGCAGCTTCGCGGGCAGCTCGTCGCCCGCGTCAGCGCCCAGGAGGCCCAGCGCGTCGAGCCGGTCGAGCGCGGCGTAGAGGTAATCGACGCGCCGCTCGGCCTCGACGACGCCCGGGAAGACGACGCGGCCGTCCGCGAGCTTCTCGGTCTCGAAGCCGATCGGGCCGCGGTAGTGCACCGTGAGCAGGAAATACCGGAGCGCCTCCGGATCGTTGCGCGCGTAGACGTCGCGGATCGTGACGAAGTTGCCGAGCGACTTCGCCATCTTCTCCCTGTCGACGTTGACGAAGCCGTTGTGGATCCAGATCGAGGCGAACGGGGCGGCCTCGGGGTGCGCGGCCTCGCTCTGCGCGATCTCGTTCTCGTGGTGCGGGAAGATGAGGTCCATCCCGCCGCAGTGCACGTCGAAGCCGTCGCCGAGGTAGCGGCTCGCCATCGCGGAGCACTCGATGTGCCACCCGGGGCGGCCCTTGCCCCACGGGCTCGGCCAGCCCCAGCCGTCCTCGGTCGTGCCCTTCCAGAGCGCGAAATCCAGCGGGTCGCGCTTGTCGTCCGACGCCTCGACGCGCGCGCCGACGCGGAGCTCCTCGACGTTGCGCTTGGAGAGCTTGCCGTAGCCCGCGAAGCTGCGGACCGCGTAGTAGACGTCGCGGGCGCCGCCCGGCAGGTCGACGACGTAGGCGGAGCCCGCCGCGATCAGCCGCTCGACGAAGGCGATGATGTCGCCGATGCTCTCGGAGACCCTGGGCTCGAAGTCGGGCCGCTGGCAGCCGAGCGCGGCGATGTCCTCCTGGTAGAGCGCGGCCATGCGGGCCGAGAGCGCCGTGGGCTCCTCGCCGGACTCGGCGGCGCGCTTCAGGATCTTGTCGTCGACGTCGGTGATGTTCCGCGCGTACTTCACGCGGAGCCCCTGGCCGCGCAGGTGCCGCACGAGGATGTCCGGCGCGAGCGCGGCGCGGCCATGGCCGACGTGCGCGACGTCGTAGGTGGTCGGCCCGCAGCAGTAGACCCGGACCTCTCCCGGGATCCGGGGGCTCAAGGGGGTGAGCTTCTGGGTCAAGGTGTCGTGCAGGCGCAGGCGGATCTCGGACATCGCAGGGTCATCTACCAAGCGCCGCCTTGCGTGTCACGAGCGGCGAGCGGGCGCCGCGCACGGCGCGTGCTTAAGTACAGGCCGCGATGCTGCCCATCCGCGACCACCTGCCGCCCCGGAGAGCGCCGATCGTCAACTACGCGCTCATCGCGCTGAACGTGATCGCGTTCCTCTGGGTGCGCTCGCTGCTCGCGGCCGGCTACCCGCCGCAGGAGCTCCTGTTCGAGTGGGGGCTCGTCCCGCGGCGCCTGCTCGGCACGCCGCTGGAGAGCGGCTGGACGGTGCTGACCAGCATGTTCATGCACGATCCGTCCGGGTACATGCACATCGGCGGCAACATGCTGTTCCTGTGGATCTTCGGGGACAACGTCGAGGATGCGCTGGGCAGCGCGCGCTACGCCGTGTTCTACCTGCTCGCCGGCTTCGCCGCGGCGGCCGGGCAGGTGCTCGTCGATCCGACCTCGCCGGTGCCGATGGTGGGCGCCTCCGGCGCGATCTCGGGGGTGCTCGCCGCGTACGGGTCGCTCTACCCTCGGTCGCCGATCACGGTGCTGAACCCGATCCTGCCGCTGTGGTTCATCTTCGGGCTGTTCTTCGAGCTGCCCGCCTGGATCGTGATCCTCGAGTACTTCGTGGTGAACCTCCTGAACGGCCTCGGCGCGCTCGGCGGCCGCGGGGGCGGGGTGGCGTTCTTCGCGCACCTGGGCGGGTTCGTCGCAGGGCTGATCCTGATCCGCTTCTTCATGATCGGGCGGACGGCGCGCGAGCACGAGCGCTGGAAGCGGTGGCGCCGACCGCCCAGACGGCCCCGCCCGCCGGTCGACCCCTGGGGGCATCGTCGAGGGCCGTGGGACGGGTGAGGCGGAGCGTGATAGCGTCGGCTGCGCCCGCGATGCGAACCGATCGGGGATATGGGCCGGGGACGCGCGCCTCAGGCAAGCGGCAAGACGCAGGGGACGGACCGAGGAGCCTGGCCGCGCTCGTGGTCTGTGCCGGGGCGCTCGCGGGCTGCGGCGCGCCGGCCTTCGACGGCACGGTCTACCGCGGCCCGGAGATCGCGTTCCGCGTGCCGGCCGCGCCGGCGGGCTGGGAGCGGCTCGAGGTCTCCGACGCGGCCATCGCCTACCGGGACGCGGAGCACGGAGCCACCATCGCGGTGAACGGCCGCTGCCGGCAGGAGGACGACGTCCCGCTCTCGGCGCTCACGCAGCACCTCTTCCTGCGCTTCACCGAGCGGGAGGTCACGAAGCAGGAGATCGTGCCCTTCGACGGCCGCGAGGCAATACATACGGTCCTCTCGGCCAAGCTCGACGGCGTGCCCAAGCGCTTCGACGTCTGGGTCCTGAAGAAGGACGGCTGCGTGTACGACCTCCTCTTCATCGCAGACCCCGCCCGCTTCGACGCCGGCGCCCCTGCCTTCGAGCGCATGGTCCGCGGCTTCGCCACCCTGCCCGCCCATGACGAGTGATCGACCGAGCGCCGCCGAGGGTCCGCCCCGCTCGAGCCGCCTCCCCCCGCCGGAGCCACCGCTCTGGGCCCGCTACGCCGACCTCCTGACCGGCTTCATCGAGCACCTCGGCCAGATCGGGAAGATGACCTGGGGCGCGCTCGGGGCGATGTTCCGGCGCCCGCTCGAGATCAGCTCGACGCTCTACCAGATGGAGTCGCTCGGGATCCGATCGATGGGGATCGCCTCGGTGACCGCGCTCTTCGTGGGCATGGTCATGGCCGTGCAGTTCGCGTTCGGTCTGCAGAAGTTCGGCGGCATGGAGTACACGGGCCGCGTGATCGGCCTCTCGTTCTCGCGCGAGCTCGCGCCGACCTTGACCGCGATCGTGGTCGGCGGGCGCATCGGCGCGGGCATCGCGGCCGAGGTCGGCTCGATGGCAGTGACCGAGCAGATCGACGCGATCCGCGCGCTCGGCGCCGATCCTGTGAAGAAGCTGGTCGTGCCGCGGCTGCTCGCGTGCGTGGTGGTGATGCCGGTGCTCGGCGCCTTCGCGCTGGTGCTCGGCTTCAGCGGCGCGATGTTCGTCTGCTCGACCGAGTTCGGCATCCCCGCGGGCTTCTTCCTGCGGACGGCGCTCGGGTCGGTCAATTTCGTGGATTACTTCAGCGGCATGTTCAAGACGCCGTTCTTCGGCGCGATCATCGCGCTGGTCGGCTGCCACTTCGGCCTGATCACGAGGGGCGGGACCGAGGGCGTGGGGCAGTCGACGACCCGCGCGGTCGTGGTGACGTCGATCGCGATCCTGATCTCCGACTTCTTCCTGACGAAGGTCTCGATCCTGCTCTTCCCGAGCCGTTGACGCTGGTGTGTATGCCCTCGACCCCTCTGCGGCGGATCGGCCTCGCGGCGTTGCTCGGCGCGCTCTGCGCGTGCAAGGCGGGGGCGGAGGGTGGGGCGGCGGCCTCGGAGGGCAGCGGCCCCGGCGCGGCGGAGAGCGCGGCGCCGGCGCCTCCAGGCGCGGCGCCGCCGCGGCGGCCGACGCGGCGCTACTACCTCGCGCGGAGCCTGGAGCGCTGCGTCGTGTACTCGGTCGACGGCGACGCGATCTCGCCGCCCTTCGAGGTGCCCTGCCCGCAGGATCTGGCGCGCGGCGAGCGGCTGCGGATCGCGGGCAAGACGTGCGCGCGCGAGTCGCCGGCGGACCCTGCGCGCGAGTCGCCGGTGGTCTGCCCGGACCCGCTCACCAACCTCGAGAAGGACGACATCGCGCGCGAGCGCGCCGCACGTCCCGGCGCCGACGGGGGCCCGTGACGCCCACGCGGGGGATCAGCCCCTCGACCGCGCGGCGGACCTCTGCGAGCGGAAGGTGATCTGCACGAGCGGGAGGACGTCGTCGCCCTCGCTCTGCGTCTCCTTCTCGAACTGGAGCACGTCGTAGTAGCCGCAGCGGGGGCGGCCCGGGTACTCGCGGCAGACCTGGGGGCGGGCCTCGTAGATCGTGCAGCCGCGGGTCTCGAGGTCGAGGAACTTGCACGCGCTGCCGAGCAGCGGATCGATCTGGCGGCGGAGGATCCGCTCCTTGCCGTGGAGCTTCGTGAAGCGCCGCTCGGCCGCAGCGATCGTGATGCCGAAGTGGCGCGCGAGGCGCTGGATGTCACGCTTCTTGACCTCGACCCGCTCGTAGATGGAGCAGCAGTAGGCCGGGCACTTCGTGCAGTCGTATGCGACTCGAGGCGTCGCCTTGGCGTTCGTGCTCATGAGCTTGGGAGCCCTCTCCTCCCGGTTCGAGGCGCGGCAGCATACGCGCTGGTGCCTGCCTTCGCGACGCGGAAAACAAGCTCAGCGCGCTCGCCCTGACCAGCACGCGCCCGGGCGGCGCGGGCGGACGCGCGCCGGCGGCTGGACATCGGCGCCTGGACAGCAGCCGAACGGGTGAATGGGGATCAGTCGAGGCCGAGCTTCTCGCGGGCATCCGCGAACGTGTCGCTCACGGCGAAGACGATCAGGTCGCGGGCCTCGGCGTTGCGGCCGATCCAGGTCACGCGATCCTTGCCCTCGGGCGGCGGGGCGTTGGCGTGGCCGCCGGACCAGGCGATCGCGGTGAACGCGACGTCGAGATCGCCGAGCGTGAGCAGGGCCGCCCGGTTGCCCCAGCCGTTGATCACCGTGTTCAGCGTCGAGGCGCGGTTGCCGATCGTGCCGATGACGTCCGCGGCGAGCACGCCGAGCTGCGGATCCGGGCTCCCCGCCATCGCGCGGGTCACGCGGCCGTACGCGTCCGTGAGCCGCGCCGGGTCGACGCCCTGCGGGGTCCAGCTCGGGTTGTACGCCTTGAGGTACGCGGCGAGCAGCGGCCAGATGTCGATGGGAGGCGTGCGCGAGAACGCGGAGCCGTTGCTCTGCAGGACCTTCAGCGCGCGGTGCATGAGGAACAGGCGCACGTCCTCGCGCGGGGACGCGACGAGCGCCTGGCCGAGCACGATCGCGGGCGGGTTGCTCGAGGCAGGGACGCAGACCGCGCCGAGCGCGGCCGTGACGTACGCGTTGAGGCCGGGCAGGCCGTACGCGGCGCCGAGCGCCTGAGCGATCTCGGCCTGCTGCGGCGGGAGCGGCGTCGCGCGGATCGAGTCGAGGTCGAACGGGACCGCCGCGTCGAGCACCGGGCCGGTCTTGATGAGCAGCTCGCGGAACGCGGGCGTCATCACCTCGGGGGCGATGAGGTCGTCGAGGTGGGCTCCGGCCGCGCCGAGGCCGGCGCCGCCGAGCGCGGCCTCGCGGCCCTCGAGCGCGGCGACCGTGGCGCGCGCGCTCCGCGCCGCGACGTGGCGGTTCCGGAGCTCGGCGACGGTCGCGACGGTCGAGAAGAGGTAGGGCTCGAACCGGCCGGTGTTGAGCGCGCGGCGCGCGTCGGCGAGCGCGCGATCGAGCAGGACGTTGGCCGCCGGGACCTGATCGTTGCGCAGGTAGAAGCGGGCGAGCGCGCCGATCGCGAACTCGTCCTTGGGCCAGGTCTTGCGCGCGCCGAGCAGCGTGGCCTCGGCCTTCTTGGCGTCCCCGGTGGCCTCGTAGATCTCCGCGAGCTCCGCGGTGCGGCGGCACTTCTCCTCCGGCGTCGCCGCGGCCTCGATGAGGATGTTCTGCTGCTCGAGGGCACGGGCGCCGTCGCCCCCGCGCTTGTAGAGCGCGACGAGGCGCTCGCGCGCGCCGGCGTCCGAGGGGGCGCGCTTCAGGATCTCCTGATAGGCGAGCTCCGCGCGCTCGGGGTTCAGGATGTGCTCGTCATAGAGCTCTCCGAGGCGGAGGTAGATCGCGATCTGCTTCGCCGTGTCGGGCACGAGGCGCGCGAGGCGGATCCAGGCCTGCTCGGCGCCCTCCCAGTCGCCCTCGCCCGCGCAGACGTCGGCGAACGCGGAGAGGGCCTCGACATGGTCGGGGTTCGCGTCGAGGGCCGCGGCGAGCGCGCGCTTCGCGGCGGCGGCGTCGCCGACGTCGGCGAGCGCGCGGCCGCGGAGGACCTCCATCTCGACGCGCTCGGCCGGATCGGTCACCGCGTCGAGCCGCCGCTCGAGCAGCATGGCGAGCTCGGCGCGCGCGCCCTCGGCGATGTAGATCGCCTGCAGGCGCGGGAAGACGTCGGCGTACGACGGGTCGATCGCCGCGACGGCCTCGAAGACCTGGCGGGCGCGGCCGGGATCGCCGGCCTTGTCCTGCCAGAGGACGGCGGCGCGGTAGAGCGCGTGCGCCCGCACCTCCGTGGTGACGCTCGCGCCGGCCGCCGCCTCGAGCGCGGCCGCGGCCGCGGCCGCGTCGCCGGCGGCCTCGAGCGCGCCCGCGAGCTCGAGGTGCGCGAGCAGGTACTGCGGCACGACGGTGAGCGCGTGGCGGAAGAAGGCCACCGCGTCCTCCGACGATCCGGCGAGCAGGGCGTCCTTGGCGGCGCGGGCCGAGAGCGCCGCGGCCTCGGAGGGCCGGTCGGTGCGCTCGATGAGCTGGCGATCCGCCTCGATCGCGAGCGCGTGATCCGCCCTGACCCGCGCGTGCGCCGCCATCTGCCGGAGCGCCCAGATCCCGCGCGGCGCGTTGCGGTAGGCGATCGTGACCGGCTCGAGGGTGTCCTCCCACGGCAGCGAGCGGAGGCGCAGCCGCGCCGAGAGGAGCGCGTGCGCGATCGCCTCGGGGCCGTCGAGGGTGCGCGCGATCTCGAGCGCCACGGGCTCGAGCTCCTCATCGCGGCCCTCGGCGATCAAGCTGGAGGCGACCCCGCGGAGCGTGGGCAGGTGGCTCGGGGTCTCCTCGAGGATCGAGCGGCGCCAGAGCAGGCCGCTCGCCGCGTCCTTCCTGCCGAGCTCGTCCAGCTCCGCGAGGCGCTCGTAGATCTCGCGGCGCTCGGTGACGTCGGTCGTCTCGCGGGCGCGGGGGATCAGGGCGTCGATGAGCTCGCCTGCGCCGTGGCCCGCGACCGCCGCCCGGTGGAGCGCGATCGGCGCGAGCTTGTCCTCTCCCGCGGCGATCGCCTGCCGGGCGCACGCGGCCGCGCGCTCGAGATCGCCGGCGCGCTCGTACTCGAGCGCCGCCTCGAGCGCGAGGCGGGCCGCCTCCACGCCGGTCGCCTCCGCGGCGCGCTCGGCGCGCCACGCGGCGCGATCGGGCGGCGGCTCGGGGGCGAGGCGCTCGAAGAGCTCGCGGAGGCCGCTGTCCTGCGGGCGCGCGGCGAGCGCCTGCTCGAGCAGCGACGCCGCGGAGGCCGGATCCGCCTCGGCCACGAGCAGCGCCTCGCGGACGATGTCGTGGGCGCGCTCGAGCGGGTCGGTCGCGATCTCGCGGCGGCTCCGCAGCCATTCGATGAGGCCGTCGCGATCCACGCGGGCGCGAGCGCTGCGCTCGCCGAGGTGCATGGCGATCGGCAGCTTCGGTTCGATCTCGGCGGCGCGCGAGAGCAGGCGATCGCTCTCCTCGGCGTCGCCCGCGTCGAGCAGGCGGATCGCGGCCTCGGTGAGCAAGACCGCCGCGCGCGCGCCGGGCTCGAGCGCGGCCGCGTGCTCGGCGAGGATCTTCGCCGCGCCGGGCGCCTCCTCGTGCGAGGCGCGGGCGCGGGCGGCGGCCTCGTGGTGCGGATCCGCCTGACGCGCGCGGTCGAGCTCGGCGAGCGCGCGCTCGGGCTCCCCGGCGAGCTCCGCCAGGATCGCGCCGGCGAGCGCGCCGTCCCGATCCCCGTCCTCGCGCAGCGCGGAGACGGCCCGCGCGACGCGGCCGCCGCGCTCACCCTCGACGTCGAGCTCGAGCGTGAGCGCCCGCCCCACGGGGCTGTCGGGCGCCAGGTCGGCGTACGCGCTCACGGCGCGGGAGAAGGCCTCGCCCCCGTCGAGCCCGCCCTCCGCGCCGATCGCGTCGCGGGAGAGCGAGCGGCCCAGGGTCGCGCCCACGCGGGCGCGCAGGATGCCGACCGGGTGCACGGCGCGGCTCGACACGCCGGGCGCGCCCGGCTCGCCGAGCGCGGCGCTCGCGGCCGAGCTGAGCGCGGCGAAGTCGGAGTCGCCGATGAGCGCGTCGATCCAGGCGTCGACGTCGTCGCGGGTGCCGCCCGCGAGCGCGGCGAGCGCGACGCGATCGGCCGGCGTGAACGCGCCGCCGGCCGCAGACGTGGCCGACCGCGCCGCCTCGGCGTCGCCGAGCTCGATCGCGCGGGCCGCGAGCGCGCGCCGCGCGAGGTCGCCGTGCGAGCCGCCCGTCACGCTCCGCAGCGCCTCGACGGAGGCCGGGCGCGTGTCCTTGCGCGCGGCCGCGAGCGACGCGACGAGCCACGCGGCCCCCTTCGCGAGCGGGGTCGCGCGCACCGGGCCGAGGCTCGCGATGCTGCCCGCGACGTCGCCGCCGTCGAGCAGCGCCCGGGCGCGGAGCAGCGACTCATAGCCGGTCGCGGGCGCCGCGCTGCGCCGCGCGGGCGCGCCGCGGTGGGCGGCCACCTGCGCGCAGGCCGCGGCGAGCGGCGAGAGCTCGGGCACGTCCGGCAGGCGGAGCTTGACGATCGCGGCCGGCGGCTCGGCGTCGCCCGCCGCGGCGGCGAGCGCCTCGCAGAACCGGGTGACGTGCGCGCGCGGGTCGCCGGCGCTCACGCGCAGCGCGAGCTCCACGCGCTTGTGCGCCCCCTCGACGTCGCCGATCGAGATGCGCGCCATCTCCGCGCCGAGCAGCGCGTTGTGGCAGCGCGCCGCGGCCGTTCCCAGGATCCGCGTCTCGGCGTCCAGCGCCTCGAGCGCGCCCGGGTGATCGCCGTCGCGCATGAGCAGCCCCCGGACGAGCCGGTGCGCCATCACGAGGCCCGGCGCGAGCTCCCGCGCCTCGAGCGCGACCTGCCGCGCCGTGGCCTCCTCGCCGACCATCGCGTAGAGCTCGGCGACCGCGAGCAGCGCGCGCGCGCGGGCGCCCTTGTCCTCGAGCGCCTCGGCCTCGGCGCGCAGCCACTCCGCGCGCGCCGCCCAGGCGTCCCGCTGCTGCGACTGGACCAGCGCCGCGCTCGCGTCCTGCTCGTTCTCGAAGGCCACGGTCGGCGGCGCGATCGACGGCAGCGGCGCCAGGAACGACTCGGCCTCGGCCTCGGGGGCGGCGGCCTCCTCGACGTCGAGCTCGGCCGCGTCCACCGCGGCGGGCTCCTCCTCGTCCTCTTCTGGCCGCGCGGCGACCTCCGGGAGCGGCGGGGCGGGCTCGGGCTCGGCCTCCTCGAGCCCGGCCGACGGCTCCGCGGCCTCCACGACCGGCGGCGCGAGCTCGAAGGGGCTGTCGCCTCCGTCCGGGACCGGGGTCGCCCGATCGCCGGGCTCGCCCGCGGGCTCGGCCTCTGCGATGACCGGCGTGGGGGTCACCGCCGGCGCGGCCGGCGCGGCGGGCCGCGGCGGCGGCGCGCCCGGCCGGCGCGGCGGCCGCGGCGGCGGCGGGATCAC
>CAYQYG010000266.1:0-12769 GCA_964421485.1 uncultured Polyangiaceae bacterium
CGCCCTGCTCGGGTGAGCCGCAGGGCGCGCGCCTCCCGCTACAGCGACTCGCGCAGCTCGCGGGCCTTCTTCAGCACCTCGGCCAGGGCGGCGCGCGAGGTCTCGCTGACCTCGGCGGCCAGCCGCTCGGCCTCGTACAGCCTGGGCTCGAGCTTCGCCCACGCGTCCTTCGCGTCCATGCCCGCGAGGTGGATCCGCACCCGGATCTCGTCGCGGATCGTCTGCAGCGCCTCCAGGCTCTTCTGCAGATCGGCCTTCATGTCGTCGGTCGTGTGGCTCATGGGTTGCGCCTCCGTGATCGCCTTGCAGCAGACCCCGGCCGCGATGCACGTCGTGCGCCACCCGGCGCGCGCCCCCTCCTGCGCCGCGCGGCGCGGCGGCCGGCGCTCTGGTTGCGCGCGGCGCGCAGGAGATGCCGGCGCGCGGTCGTCGGCTCCGGACCTCCGGTGTCGGCGCGCGTGACTCCGGCCGCCCGGGTGCGGTACGTATGGACATGCGCTCGAGATCCGCCTTGCTTGCCGCCCTCGCGGTCCTTGCCTTTGCCGCTGTCCCCGTGGCGTGCGCCACCGCTGTCAACGTCGAGCCGGGCACCGGCGGCCAGGGCGGCGCGGGCGCGGGGGGCGGGGGCGATCAGGGGGGCGGCGGCGGCGCGCAGGACGCGGGCTCCGACGCGCCGCCCGGGCCCTGCGTCACCGCCGACGACTGCGCGGACCTCGCGGACATCTGCAACGTCGGCAACTGCGTGAACGGCGCGTGCGTGAAGGCGCCGGCCAACGAGTTCGGGAGCTGCAACGACGGGAATTTCTGCACCGAGAATGACGTCTGCCAGGCGGGCGAGTGCGTCGGCGGCAGCCCCAAGGTGTGCCCGAACAGCTCCGATTCGTGCCACGTCGGGTTCTGCAACGAGGCCACCGATCACTGCGACATCGTGCCCGGCAACGACGGCGCGACCTGCAACGATCAGGATCCCTGCACCGGCCTCGGCGTCTGCAGCGGCGGCGACTGCCTGCCCGGCAACCCGGTCGACTGCTCGTTCTACGACGGCACCTGCGCGATCGGCGTCTGCGATCCGCAGTTCGGCTGCGTGCAGCAGCCCATGAACGACGGCGCCGCGTGCGACGACGGCCTCTACTGCACGGTGAACGACACCTGCACGAACGGCAGTTGCGGGGGCCAGCCCAACACCTGCGCGGCGCCCGGCGACGTCTGCCTGATCGGCACCTGCGACGAGGCCTCGAACAGCTGCGTCGCGGTGCCGGGGCCGAACGGCATCGCGTGCAACGACAACAACCTCTGCACGGTCAACGAGGCCTGCAACAACGGCGTCTGCACGAACGGCGCGCCCGCGAACCAGGGCGGCGCGTGCAACGACGGCAACGCCTGCACCGGCCCCGACCTCTGCAACAACGGCGTCTGCGCGGGCGCCCAGATCGTGGCCTGCGCGAACGGCGACGGCTGCTGTCCCGCCGGCTGCACCCTGGCCCAGGACGACGACTGCAACGCGTTCTCGATGCCGAGCTACGACGCGTCGCAGACCTTCCAGGACGCGCTCTCGAGCACGACGATGACGCTGGCCTGGGACGGCACCTCCTTCTGGTCGTGCTCGGGCGGCAGCCCGGGCGGCGATCGCCTCGCCCGCTACAGCGCGGCGGGCGCGCTGATGCAGCTCTATCAACCGAACATCGACTTCCGCTCGGTCTTCACGAAGGGCGACGGCACGCAGCCCGTCTACGGGCGCGAGTACTCGAGCACGCAGGTCCGCGTGCAGACGGCGCCCGGCTCGTTCGGCTTCGACGTGAGCCTGGCCGGCGGCAGCATCGACGCGCAGTCCGCGCTGGTCTGGGACGCGGACAGCTCCCAGTTCGTCGCCTTCAACGCCGGCACCGTGACCCGCTGGAATTCGAACGGGACCTTCGCCTCGACCGTCACGCTGCAGGGGTTCGGCAACCAGGGCAACGAGAACCAGTACCCGCAGAACCGCGGGATCATCTACCGCGGCGGCTACTACGTGACGTACTCGGAAGGCACGCTCTACGGCTGGAACCCGGCCGGGCAGCGCGTCAAGCAGACCATCCTGAACGGCGCCGGCACGAGCTTCGACTCGCACTTCAGCCTGAGCTACGCGGCCGGCAAGGTGTGGATCGTCGACTCCGCGGGCGGCACCTGGCGTGGCTACAACGTCGGGCTCTGAGGGGGCGCGCGCGGGCAGGGGAGGGAGCGCGCGCGTCAGCCGGCGCTGCGCGGGGCGCGCTCGGAGAGCGGGCGGGCGATGCCCCGGCTGCTCGAGGGCGCGGGCGGCGGCGGCGCGAGCACGCGGGCCATCGCGACGGCGTCATCGATCGTCGCGGCCATCGCGAGCTCGCCCTTCTCCTCCTTGAGGCCCGCCTTCTGGAGGACCCGCGCGGGCTGCGGCTGCACGCCGGCGAGGATGATGAAGACCTTGGCCTTGTTCAGCCGCTCGAGCGCCGACTCGAGGTTCACGAGCCCCGTCGCGTCCATCGCCGGCACCGCGCTGAGGTCGAGGATCGCCACCTTCGTCTTGCTCTTGATCGCGTCGAGCGAGCTCATCGCCTTCTGGGTCGCGCCGAAGAAGAGCGGCCCGGCGATCTCGTAGAGCACCACGCCGGGCGGGAGGGGCTCCCGGAGCTTCGCGTTCGGGCCCTCGGACAGGCGCGCCCCGGAGATCTCGGCCATCCGCCCCATGAAGAGCAGCGCCGCCATGATCACCCCGGCCGTCACCGCGACGACCATGTCGAAGAGGACCGTCAAGAGGAAGCAGCCGATCTGCACGAAGACGTCGCTCTTCGGCGCCACGCGGAGCACGTGCAGGAAGTGCTTCACCTCGCTCATGTTCCAGGCGACGAGCAGGAGGAGCGCCGCGAGCGCGGCCATGGGCAGGTAGGCGAGCAGCGGCGCGAGCAGCAGCACCGCGGCCAGCACGAAGGCCGAGTGCACGATCGCGGCGATCGGCGAGCGGGCGCCGGAGCGGATGTTGGTCGCGGTGCGCGCGAGCGCGCCGGTCGCCGCGAACCCGCCGAAGAAGGGCGCGAGCAGGTTGCCCGTGCCCTGCGCGACGAGCTCGGCGTCCGGGTCGTGCTTCGTGCCGGCCATGCCGTCCGCCACGACGGCCGAGAGCAACGACTCGATCGCGCCCAGCATCGCGATCGCGAACGCCGACGGGAAGAGGGCGCGCAGCATCCCGAACGAGAGCGAGAGGGGCTCCCCGCCGGGCCCGGGCAGCGTCCACGGGAGCACCGGCAGCGGCGGGAGCTGCGGGATCCCGGGGTGCGAGCCGCTCGCCGTGGAGTACGAGAAGCGGCTCCCGATCGTGGCGACCGTGAGGTCGGGCCGGAGGGCGCGGAGCGCGAGCGCGGCGAGCGCGGCCAGCGCCAGGGCCACGAGCGGCGCCGGCACGCGCCTCGTCACCCGCGGCCAGAGGAGCAGGAGCGCGAGCGTCAGCGCCCCGATGCCGATCTCGGCGACGTTCGCGGTCGGCAGCGCGCGCGAGAGCGCGACGACCCGCTCGACGTAGTGCTCGGGGAGGTGCGCCACGGTCAGCCCGAGGAGGTCCTTGAGCTGGAGCGTGGCGATCACGACCGCGATCCCGGCGGTGAAGCCCGTCGTGACGGGGTAGGGGATGAACTGGATCAGCCGCCCGAGCCGCGCCGCGCCGAGCGCGATCAGGATCGCGCCCGCCATCATCGTGGCCAGGAGCAGCCCGCCCAGGCCGAACTTCGAGACGATCGGCACGAGCACCACGATGAAGGCGGCCGTCGGCCCCGTGACCTGGGTGCGCGATCCGCCGAGCAGCGCCGTCGCCCCGCCGGCGATGATCGCCGTGTAGAGCCCGTGCTGCGGCGGCACCCCGGTCGCGATCGCGAGCGCCATCGAGAGCGGCAGCGCGACGATGCCGACGACGAGGCCGGCGAGCAGGTCGGCGCGGAGGTCCTCCGCGCCGTAGCCCTCCTTGAGCGCCTCGCGCAGCGCGCTGGCGGGGCGGAGCTTGATCGTGGGGAGCGCGGAGCGCGCGGACTCGTAGCGTTTTCGGATCAGGCGAAGCATGGATACGCACGGACCTCGGGGGCGCGAAGGGTCCCCCCGGATCCGCCGCCGCGCAAGTCCGCGGGCGCCGCGCCGGCGACGCGCCCGCGGCGACGGCCTCAGGCGCTGAGCGGCATGCGCTCCGCGGCGCGGCGCACCCGGACGCGCACCCAGGCCTCGATCAGCGGCCAGATCGTGAGCGGCGCGTCCTTCCCGACGACGATGTCGAGGTGGCCGCGCGGGAACTCACGGTACGTCTTGTCCGACGACCGGCTCCGCTCGAACGCGGGCTTGACCGACGCCGGCGGGGCGAGATCGTCGTGCGTGCCCGCGATGACCAGGAGCGGGACGTCGAGCCCCTCGAACTGCTCGGCGAAGCCGTAGAGGCTGCCCAGCCGGTGGCCCGTCTGGCGCGACTGGGCCGCGTCGAGGAACATGTTCCGCAGCACGGTGACGCTCCCGTTGTCCATCGCGAGCGACATGTGCTGCGAGAGCACGCGCGGCTCCACGGACCCGGGCACGAAGCCGCGGATCGGCAGCGGGAAGATCGGGCTCTCGATGAACACGCGCGTCAGGCGCATCACCTCGCCGAAGCCCTTCAGCCCGAGCGCGCCGTGCCCGAGCGGCACGCGGCGATCGACGCTCAGCATCAGCAGCCCGAGCAGCGTGAGCGGCCACGATCCCTTCGCGAACATGTAGGGGCTGCCGAGCGTGGCCACGCCGCCGAGCTTGTCGCCGAGCACCGTCGCGGCCGCGTAGCCCACGAGGCCGCCGAGCGAGTGCCCGACGAGGAACACCGGGCGCGGCCCCGAGATGCGGCGGATCTCCTCCACGGCCGCGGGCACGTCCTCCTTGACGAAATCGCTCACGTGGCTCGGGCGCCGCGCGCCGAGGTGCTTCGAGCGGCCGTGCCCGCGCAGGTCGAGGTTGTAGACGTCGAAGCCCGCGCGCGCGAGGTAGTTGGAGAAGCTGCGCGAGGGCAGGTGCCAGACGTAGCGGTTCTGCCCGTAGCCATGGACGAGCAGCACGCTCGCGCTCGTGCCGGAGGCCGCCCCGGCGAGGCTCCGCTTCCGGACCATGGCCAGTGGCACGTCGCGGACCGGGCCGCCAGGACCGCCGTGCCCCCCGCGCTCGTCCCGGGAGGTCCTCGTCCGGACCCTCGCCACAACGAGCTCCTTCACGAATCTGCCCCGCTCGTCCCGATCCACCGCCTGTTCAACCTGGGACTGGTGGAGGATCATAGAGTTATGTCTATTACGGATCCTTGCCGAAAGGTGCAACTTCGCGGCAGGCGGGCGACGGGCCTGTGGCGCCGTCTGCCGCCCGGGCGTGCGGCGGCGTGGCACCTCGTCCACAGGTTTCCACAAGTTGTGCCAACCGCCCGGTTGACATTTGGGGCTCCGGGTCGCGCTCCCGACGTGAGCGCGCTCTGCGCCCCAAGCCCCCCAGCTTTCGGGGGTCCGGGTCGCCTCTTGGCGCCCTGCACCCCGAACCCCGCCCATCTCGTGTAACCTCCCGCCTGCGTTCCTTTGGCCGCCTCGGGCTCACTCCGGCCGGTTTCACCAGCGAACGTCCGGGTCGAGCCCCAGCACCTCGTCAGGTGACATCCATGCTGAACTTGAAGGCTCACGCCCTCGCGCTTGCCGCCCTCCTCGCGCCGCTCTCCCTCGCCGCCACGGCGGCGGCCCAGTCCGGCGAGGACTTCGACAAGGACCCCGACGACCTGCTCGCCTCGGACAAGCAGGCGAAGGACGAGAAGCAGACGGGCGACAAGATGCCCGGCGAGAAGGACGACGCGCCCCCGCCGGAGCCTCCCTCGGACATGTGGGACACGCTCGAGAAGGAGCACGAGTCCTACAAGTTCGTCGGCCTGCGCTTCCGGAACTTCATCGTGCCGCAGTTCATGGTGAACCTCTTCGCCGACGGCGGCGCGACGGTGAACGTGTTCTCGTTCGGCCCGGAGTTCACGAGCCGCAAGGACGGGCTCGAGATGGACCTCGCGCTCTCGTACGCCGACTACTCGATGGATCCCTTCCTGTTCAAGAGCAAGGACGACGACGACGACGCCTGGGAGATCGTCTCCAGCAGCATGGGGATGATCCTCTTCACGGCGGATTTCCTCTACGAGATCCCGCTCGACAAGGAGAAGGGGCGCTTCTCGGTCCTCATCGGCGGCGGCGCCGGCCTCGGGGTCACCTTCGGCGATCTGAAGCGGAACCAGGCCAAGCCGAAGCCCACGAACGATCCGAACAACCTCGACACCGAGGACGTGGACAAGTGGGAGCCGTGCGCGACGGGGGACAGGGGCGCCAACCCGTACTGCGACACCTCGAACGATCACTACGGCAACTACACGGAGTCGAGCTGGTTCAACGGCGGATCGAAGCCCTCGGTGTTCCCCTACCTCGCGATCCCGCAGATCAGCTTCCGGTTCAAGCCGATGAAGCACCTCCAGACGCGGTTCGACACGGGGTTCTCGATCACCGGGTTCTTCCTCGGGCTGTCGGCCGGCTACGGCTTCTGAGCGCGAGCGATCCGTGCCCCCCGCGCTGCCGCCGCGCTACGAGGCGATCGCTCCGCTCGGCAAGGGCGGCGTGGGCGAGGTCTGGGCCGTGCGCGACCGGATCACCGGGCGCACCGTCGCGCTCAAGGCGCTGGGCGAGGGGTCCGACGAGCACGAGCTGATGGCGCTCGTGCGCGAGGCGGCGGCGCTGAGCGGCGTCGAGGGCCTCGGCGCGCCGCGCGTGCTGCGGTTCGGCAGGCTGCCGGGGTCGGGGCGATCGTACATGGTGCGCGAGCTCGTCGAGGGGTCGAGCCTCGCGGATCTGCTCGCGCGCGGGGAGGGAGAAGAGCAGCCGGCGATCTGCCTCGGGGCGATCGCGGAGGCCGCCGATCAGGTGACGCGGCTGCACCGCGCGCTCCTCCTGCACGGCGATCTGAAGCCGGCGAACATCATCGTGGGGCCCACGGGGCGCGCGACGCTCGTGGACCTCGGGCTCGCGGCGCCGTGGCGGGAGGGCGGGGCGCGGCCCGAGGGGCTCACGCCGCGCTATGCGGCGCCGGAGCTCTTCGAGGGCGCGCCGCTCACCGTGCGGGCCGAGGTGTTCGCGCTCGGCGCGACGCTCGAGGAGGCGCTCGACGCGGTCCGGGACCGCCTCGATCCCGCGGTGGCCGCCGCGCTCGCCGAGGTCGTCGCGCGCGCTCTGGCCGAGGAGCCGAACGCGCGCTACCCGAGCGCCGACGAGCTCGCGAGCGCGCTCCGGCGCGCGGCGCGCCTCGCCGAGGCGCCCGCGGCCTCCGCGGCCTTTGGCCCCGAGCACCAGGCCGCAGTGTGGCCGATCGTGGGGCTCGACGGACCGACGAGCCGGCTGATGGCGCAGATCGAGGCGCTGCGCGACGGCGGGGGCCTGCTCGTCGCGGGCCCGCCCCGCTCGGGCCGGAGCGCGCTGCTCCGGCGCGTGGCGTGGTCGCTCGGCGCCGCGGGCCGCGCGGTGGCGTGGATCGAGGCGGGCCGCGTCGAGGATCCGGGCGAGGCGATCACGATCGAGCTCGCCGGCGGCGCCTCCGCGATCGCGCGCGTCACGGTCCTCGTCGACGACGCCGAGCGCCTCGGCGAGGCCGATCTCGCGCGCCTCGACGCGATCCGCGAGGCCGGCGGCAAGCTGGTGCTCGTCGTCGGCGCCGCGCCGCCGCGCGCGCTGCCGGGCCGCACCTTCGAGATCTTCGGGATGGAGCCGCTCGACGAGCACCTCGCGACCGATCTCGTCCGGCGCACGATCCCGTCGCTGAGCGGGGCCGCGCTCGCGTGCGTGCTCGAGCGCGCCGAGGGCTGGCCGGGCCGCCTCCGGGACATCGTGGCGCGGCTCGCGGGCGCCCCGGTGGCCTCCGCGGCCGACGTGGTCCGCCTGCTCGCGCCCGCCGCGCCGAGCGCGCCCCCCGGGCCGGGCGGCGATCCCGGCGCGGCCGCCCGGCCCGGCGGCGAGCGCGCCGCGCGGCGGAAGGCGCCCGAGGAGATCCACGCGCTGCTCGATCGCGGCCACTTCGACGAGGCCGGGGACGCGCTCGCGCGCTGGGCCGGCGACGCCTCGCCGACGATCGCCATCGCGCGCTCCCGCCTGCTCACGAACCGCGGCGATCCGCTGCGCGCGCTCGGCGAGCTCGAGGCCGTCGCGGAGGCCGTCGACCGCTCCGCCGACGCGGAGCTCTCCGCGTTCTGGTCGCTGCACGTCGCGCGCGCGCTCCTCAGGGCCGGCGACTACGTCGAGGCGGAGCGCCGCGCCGCCGAGGTCCGCGGCCGGCTCGGCCTCGCCCCGGTCGCCCCGCCCGGCGGGGATGACGCGCCCGCCCCGGAGCCCACCGGCGAGCGCGCGGGCCTCATCCTCGCCGAGGCCGTCGCGATGCAGGGCCTCGCGCAGAGCTTCGCGTCCCGCCACGACGAGGCGAAGGGCACGCTGGGCGAGGCCGTCCGGCTCGCGCGCGCGACCGGCGATCCGCGCGGCCTCTCCGTCGCGCTCGGATCGCTGGCGTTCGCGCTCCAGCGCGACGAGCGCCTCGCGGAGGCCAAGGCCGCCTACGAGGAGGCCCTCGCCGCGGCCGAGCAGGCCGGCGACGCCGGCACGCTCGCCACGACGCGCCTGAACCTCGCCGGCATCGCGAAGCTCCAGGGCGACCTCGCCGCGGCGATCCGCCACCTCGAGGCCGCGGTCGACATGGGCCGCCGCTCCGGCCGCGTCGCGACGCTCCGCCAGGCGCTGCTCAACCTGGCGAACCTCGACCTCTACCTCGGCCGCCTCGCCCGCGCGCGCGTCTCGATCGACGCGCTCGCCGATCACAGGAGCGACCTCGCGCCGCAGCAGCACGCGCAGCTCCTCGCGCTCGAGGCCGAGCACGCCGCGCGCTCCGGCGACCTCGCGCAGGCCGAGGCCCTCTGCGTCCAGTGCGCCGAGGCCTACGAGGCGATCGGCCGCCGCGTCGACGCCGTCGAGGCCCGCCTCGAGCGCGTGCTCCTCGCCGTCGCGCGCGCCGGCGAGCGCGCCGAGGTCCGCCCGCTCGCCGAGGCGATCGAGGCCGCCGCGGCGAGCCTCGGCTCGGTCCGCGCGCACCGCGCCCTGCTCGCGCTGGCCCGCGGCCGCGTCGCCGCGCTCGCCGGCGACGAGGAGCGCGCCCGCGCGGCCTACGACGAGGCCCTCGAGGCCGCCCAGGCCGCGGGCCAGCGCGACTGGATCTGGCGCGCCCTCGAGGCCCGCGCCCAGCTCGAGGCGGACAGCGGCCAGCCCCTCCGCGCGCGCCGCGACCGCGAGGCCGCGCTGAGCACGCTCGAGGAGATCGCCGCCAAGCTCCCGCGCGACCTCCGCGAGGTCTTCTGGAACGACTCCCGCCGCAAGGAGGTCCGCGCCGCCGGCATGGTCGAGCGCGTCAGCGCCCCGACCCTGAGCTTCGCCCCGTCCGGCGAGGACCGCCTCGCCCGCGTGCTCGAGATCAACCGCGCGATCGCCGGCGAGTACGACCTCCAGCGCCTGCTCGAGAAGGTCACCGATCACGCGATCGCGCTGCTCCGCGCCGAGCGCGGCTTCGTCATCCTGAGGAGCGGCCACCGCCAGGCCGACGCGACCCCCCGCGCCGCGCAGCCCGGGGCGGACGCGCCCCCCGACCTCTCGATCCACGCCTCCCGCGATCAGGCCGGCGACGATCCGCACGCCCGCTTCTCCCGCTCGATCGCCGAGCGCGTCATCTCCACCGGGGAGCCGATCGTCACCTCGAGCGCCCGCGCCGACGTCCGGATGAGCGACTATGTCTCGGTCCACCAGCTCATGCTGCAGTCGGTCGCGTGCGTCCCCATCCGCGCGCGCGCCGGCGCGGTGATCGGCGCGCTCTACCTGGAGACCCGCCTCCAGCCGACCGCCCGCTTCGCCGACGAGCTGCCGATCCTGACGGCGCTCGCCGATCAGGTCGCGATGGCGATCGAGACGGCGCGCCTCGTCGGCGAGAACGAGCGCCGCGCCCGCGAGCTCGAGCGCGCCAACGAGGAGCTGCTCGCCGCCCGCGCCAAGCTCGAGGAGCTCCTCGGTCACCGCACCGCCCAGCTCGCCGCGACGCGCCGCGACCTCCGCTCGGCCCGCGCGGTCCTCCGCGGCCATTTCGGCTACGAGGGCCTCGTCGGCACGAGCGAGGCGATGCGCAAGGTCTACGCGCTCATCGACCGCGTGAAGGACACCGACATCCCGGTCCTGCTCACCGGCGAGAGCGGCACCGGCAAGGAGGTCGTCGCCCGCACGATCCACAATGCCGGCCCCCGCTCCAAGAAGCCCTTCGTCGGCATCAACTGCGGGGCCATCCCCGAGCACCTCCTGGAGAGCGAGCTCTTCGGCCACGTCCGCGGCGCGTTCACCGGCGCCGACCGCGACCGGAAGGGCCTCTTCCGCGAGGCCACCGAGGGCACCATCCTGCTCGACGAGATCGGTGAGATGCCTCACAAGATGCAGGCTGGTCTGCTCCGCGTGCTCCAGGAGAAGGTCGTCCGCCCGGTCGGCGGCGCCCGGGAGGAGCCCGTCGCGACCCGCGTCATCGCCGCGACCCACCGGGACCTCGCCGACATGGTCGAGCGCGGCGCATTCCGCGAGGATCTTTACTATCGCCTGCACGTGGTGGAGGTCCGCGTCCCCGCGCTGCGCGAGCGGATCGAGGACGTGCCGCTGCTCATCGACCATTTCCTCGGCATCTTCGCCGCCCGTTACGGCCGCGATCGCCGCAGCGTCTCGCGCCCCGCATTGAAGCGCCTGATGGCCTATCCCTGGCCCGGCAACGTCCGCCAGCTCGAGAACGTGCTCCTCAACGCATGGGTCCTCTCCGACCGCCCCGAGCTGGAGATCGACGATTTCGAGCTGCCCGAGGCCGGCCCGCGCGCCGCCCGCCTGGGCGGCGACGGCCGCGCCGCCCCCTCCGCGGGCGGCCGCGGAGGGTGGACGTCCGAGGCTCCGGGCCGCGCTCCCCCCGGCGCGCTCTCCGGCCGGAGCCCCTCCGCGCCCGAGGCCGCGCGGGGCGCTTCCGGCGGCGGGCGCGCCCAGGCCCACCTCACGCCGCTCGAGGCGCACAAGGCCGGCGAGCGCGAGCGCATCGTGCGGGCCCTCGAGAGCTGCAACTGGAACCGCGTGAAGGCCGCCCAGATCGTCGGCCTCCCGCGGCGCACGTTCTATCGACGGCTGAAGGAGTACGGCATCCAGTGAGCGCGACAGGTCAGGGGGGCGGCCGCGGCGGCGGGGGTGGAGGGCCTGCGGGCGGGGAGCCGGCGGGCGCGAGCCGCCTCGCCGCGACGGTGGACGGCGCGGCGCTCCCCGACGACGAGGCCCGCGCCCTCTGGACCGATTTCAGCCGGCACATGGACGAGCACCGCGGCGACATGGCGGGCTTCGCGAAGCTGCGCGGCTGGTCCAGCGTGACGCCGACGCACCAGGGCGGCCGTGCGGTGCTCGTCGCGCGGACCCAGGAGGGCCCCCCGGCGCCGGCTCCGCGCCCGCCGCAGCCGCAGCGCCCTGGGCCGGCCTCACCCCGGCCGGGAGGCGGCGGCGGCGCGAAGAAGGGCAAGCGCCGCCGCCGCTGAGCTCGAGCCTGACCGGCTCGATCACGCGCCCGAGATGCGCCGCTCGATGCCCTCCGACTCGCCCGCCTGGGAATCTCGCCCGGATCTCCTCCGGACGGTACTACGCTCGCCCTGCATGTCCGCCGGCGTCCCGTGGTCGCGTCCCGAGCCGTTCGGCGCCTGGGTGCGCCTTGACGACGCCACGCTCGTCGCGGTCGATCACGAGCTCGCGGCGCGCCTCGGCGTCGCGCACGGGGCGGAGCGTCCCGGGGCGGGGCCGCTCGAGCTGCACGTCGCCGTGACCTCGCGGTGCCCCGCGGGGTGCGAGGGGTGCTACCTCGACGCGAGGCCCGACGGCGGGGAGCCCTCGTTCGAGGAGCTCTGCGCGCGGCTCGCCGCGGCGCGCGAGGCGGGCGCCTCGACCGTGGCGCTCGGGGGCGGGGAGCCGCTCCTCAGGCGTGACCTCGGGCAGCTCGCCGAGGAGGCGCGGGCCCTCGGCCTCGTGCCGGTGATGACCACGAGCGGGCTCGGGTTGACCGCGGCGCGCGCGGCGGAGCTCCGGGCGTTCGCGCAGGTGAACGTGAGCCATGACGGGGCGGGGGAGGGCTACGAGGCCGTACGCGGGTACGCGGGGGCCGCGGCCGCGGAGCGGGCCATCGCGCTGCTCGCCGGCGCCGGCGTGCCGGTCGGCGTCAACGTGGTGCTCACGCGGGCGACGTTCGAGCTGCTGCGGGAGACGGCCGCGCGCGCGGCGGGGCTCGGCGCGCGCGAGCTGCAGCTCCTCCGGTACAAACCGGCGGGGCGCGCCGCGGGCGCGGGCTACGAGGAGCGCAGGCTCACGCCGGCGCAGGTCGCGCGCCTCTGGGGCGTGATCGCGGGGCTCGTCGGCGCGCGGGCGCTCCGCGTCCGGATCGACTGCGCGATGGTGCCGCTGCTCTCGGCGTCGCTGCTCGAGGCCGTCCCGCGCGCGGCGGAGGCGCTCGACGCGCTCGGCGTCTTCGGGTGCGAGGCCGCGCGCCACCTCGGCGCGCTGCGCGCGGACGGGAGCGGCGCGCCGTGCAGCTTCTTCTCGATCGGCGAGGCGCCCGACGGCTCCCCGGCCGCGCGCCGGCTCCCCGTCGCGGCGCGCCCCGGCGAGCGCGCGCGCCTCGA
>CAYQYG010000267.1:0-12666 GCA_964421485.1 uncultured Polyangiaceae bacterium
GCTGGCTGCGGCCGGCCTGGCCGGTTGCGCGGGGCGGGCCGGCTGCGCGGAGGCGGCCGGTGCGAGGAGCCCGAGCGCGACGGCGAGGCCCAGAACGGAGCGACGGCGGAGGTTCGAGGACGCAGTGCGGCGAGACGGCGCGGAGCCCCGCGAGGACCGAAGGATCATGCGCGGGCCGATGTCTCACGCCCGGCGTGTGTGGTCAAGGCGCCGCTCTGCTCTCCCGGCCGGCACCCCATGGTCCGGAAAGAGGCCCCGGCCTGGGTGTCGGATCACGAAGCCCCCTTGGAAATTGAGGAGTTATCCGAGAAGATTCTGACCACGCTGCGACGGGAGTCGCCGATGGGCCGGCGCCGGGGCGACCGGGCCGCCGTGCTGCGGGTTGTCCGGCGCCCGCACCAGATGAAAAAACCGAGCCGACAAGAGGATCGATGAGAACGCTGCGAGCGCTGTGTCTGCTGTCGATCGTGGGCGCCGGGGTACAGCTCGTCCCGGACATCGCGAGTGCGCAAGAGAATGAAGCGAAGCAGGGGGAGTTCTCGGTGCAGCGGTTCGAGCCGGCCCCCGGCTCCAGGAACTACCTGAGCGTCGAGGGCGCGCGCATGGAGGCCGCCGTCGGGTGGTCGGCGGGCGTGATGTTCGACTACGCGAACAAGCCCTTCGTGGTCCGGAGCTGCGTCTCCGTGGACGACTGCTCGCAGCCGAACGGGCCGGTCCCGCAGGACGTGGCGGTCATCTCGGACATGTTCACGTGGAACCTGCTCGCGTCGGTGACGCCGCTCAAGTTCCTGCAGATCGGGCTCCGGTTCCCGCTCGCGTACGTGAGCGGCGACGGCATCAACACCGAGACGGGCGGGCCGGCGACCGACGGGCTCAAGAAGTTCGGCGTCGGGGATCCGACGCTGGAGGGCAAGGTCCGCTTCTACGGCGAGCCGCGCGATCCGGTCGTGCTCGGCGCCGCGGTCGACGTGAGCGCGCCGCTCGGGCACGTGACGAGCGAGGACAGCTACATCGGCAACTCCTCGCCGATCACCGCGGGCGTGCGCGGCATCTTCGACGGCTCGTTCGGCCCGCTGTCGTTCGGCCTGAACCTCCGCGCGAAGATCCTGCCCGAGAAGACGCGGCTCGGCACCACCGAGATCGGGCCCCTCGAGTTCCGCTACGGCGGCGGCCTCGGCTACCAGGTGAGCCCCGTGTTCCGGGTGCTCGCCGAGGGCTACGGCGGCACGAAGTTCAGCGCGCAGAACGGCACCAACTCGCTGGAGGTCGACGGCGCCGTGCAGATCACGCCGCTCGACCTCGGCCTGGTGTTCACGGCCGGCGGCGGCGCCGGCGTCATCGAGGGCGTCGGCGTGCCCGTCGCGCGCGGGATCGCGGGCATCGCGTACGTCAACGAGCCCGGCGATCAGGACGGCGACGGGATCGACGACAAGGAAGATCAGTGCCCGACGCAGCCCGAGGACAAGGACCAGTTCGAGGACGACGACGGCTGCCCCGAGGACGACAACGATCGCGACAGCGTCCCCGACGCGCAGGACAAGTGCCCGGACAAGGCGGAGGTCATCAACGGCCTCGACGACAAGGACGGCTGCCCCGACGAGATCCCGGACCGCGACAAGGACAGCATCCCCGACGCGCAGGACAAGTGCCCCGACCAGGCCGGGAAGGTGCGGTCCAAGGAGTTCTACGGCTGCGCGGACAAGGACGAGGACGGCGTGCCCGATCCGGTCGACAAGTGCCCCGAGGCGCCCGAGGACACCGACGGCTTCGACGACACCGACGGCTGCCCGGATCCTGACAACGACAAGGACGGCATCCCCGACGAGCAGGACGAGTGCATCGACACGCCCGAGGTCAAGAACGGGTTCAAGGACGAGGACGGCTGCCCCGACCAGGCGCCGGACAGCGACAAGGACGGCATCCCGGACGACAAGGACAAGTGCCCGAGGCAGCCCGAGAACCTGAACGGGATCGAGGACGAGGACGGCTGCCCGGACAGGGGCGCGAGCCTGGTGCAGGTCGGCGAGGACGACATCAAGATCCTGCAGCGCGTCGAGTTCGCGACGAACAGCGACAAGATCCAGGGCGCGGCGAGCTTCACGGTGCTCGACGCGGTCGCGTCGGCGCTGAAGGTGCACCCGGAGATCTTCCTGATCGAGGTCGCGGGCCACACCGACAACGTCGGGCCCGCGGACGCGAACCGCGCGCTGTCGCAGAAGCGCGCCGAGTCGGTCGTCGCCTACCTCAAGGGCAAGGGCATCGATCCCGCGCGCATGCAGGCCAAGGGCTACGGGCCCGACAAGCCGATCGCCGACAACAAGACCGGCGGCGGCCGGCAGAAGAACCGCCGCGTCGAGTTCAACATCCTGAAGTCGACGAAGAAGCAGGCCGCCCCCGCGGACCTCGCGCCGGCCGACTGAGGCTCGCCGCCGGGCCGTCCGCTCGGGAGCTGGTCGACGTTCGGGGCTCCGGGTCGCGCCCCACGTGGCGCGCCCTGCGCCCCGAGCCCCTCACGACAGCGCTGTCCTGGTAGGCTCGCCCGCGGGGGAGATCGTTCTCCCTCGTGCTTCGTTCCACGCGCGGAGGTTCTCCCGATGCGTCCTCGTCCGGCACACGCGCGCGCCGCGCGCGTCCTCCTGGTGCTGATCTGCCTCGTGCTCTCCATCGTGGCCGCGGGGTGCGGCGGGGGGGAGCGGCCGCTCCTGCCCCGGTCACAGACCTGGGCCGAGCTCCGGACCGTGCGGCGCGCCGTCGCGGTGACCGTGCCCGGCGAGCGCGAGCGGCCGCCCTACCCGCGCGAGCGCCTCGTCGACGGGGAGGCGGTGCAGGTGAGCGCCGAGGGGCTGGCGTGGCTGCGCCGCGACGGGGGCGCGACGCTGCTCGTGCGCGGGCCCGCGCGGCTCGTCATGCGCTCCGACGGGATCGAGATCGCCGAGGGGCGGGTCTTCGTCGACACGCCGGCCGACGTGGTGGAGGCGCTCGTGACGCCCTCGGGGCCGATGCACCTCGCGAACGTGCGCGCGAGCATCGACGTCCGCCCGGCAGAGGACGCGACCGAGGCGTACGTGCTCTCGGGCGAGATCCGGACGGGCGAGGCGGGCGCGGGCGGCGCGCGGGCGACCGCGGGCGAGCGGCTCGTCGTGCGCGGCAAGGCGGGCGCGGCGAAGGCCGAGACGGCGCCGGCGCTCTCGTGGGAGGACTGGACCGGCGGCCTCGCGACCACCGATCGCGCGGCCGAGCCGGCGCCGTACGGCGTGGGCACGGTCGGCGCGCGGCGGCCCGGCGATCAGGGCGCGCCGCGCTTCCCGCTCGCGATCCAGAGGCTCGACGTGCGGGTGAGGATCGACGGCGACTTCGCGGTCACCGAGGTCGACGAGATCTTCTTCAACCCGACCGCCGACACGGTCGAGGGCATCTACCGGTTCCGCACGCCCGAGGGCGCGATCCTGCACCGCTTCGGCGTGGACCGCGACGGGGTCGTGGTCTGGGGGCGCGTGAAGGAGAAGGCGGCCGCGGCGGCGCAGTACCAGGCGAACGTCTACGCGGGCTCGCAGGAGGACCCGGCCCTGCTCGAGTGGGACGCGCCCGGCGTCTACCGCGCGCGGCTCTACCCGATCGGGCCCGGCGGCTCGCGGCGCGTCGTCGTGCGCTACGCGGAGTGGCTCGGGCGCACGGGCGCGAAGGGGGAGCGGCGGCTCTACGTGTACCCGATGGCGGCCGAGGGCGGCGCGGGCTCGCTCCCCGTGATCGAGGAGCTCACGGCCGAGCTCGACCTCGCGCGCGCCGAGGCGCGCGAGGTGCGCGTGGGCATGGAAGGGGTCCGCGACGGGGGCACGATCATCGTGCGCGCCCACGACTTCACGCCGCGGGCCGACCTCGCGGTGGAGCTGTTCGACGACGGGCTCGCGTCGCTGCGCGGGGTGAGCGCGCGGCACGTGCCGGACCTCGAGGCGCTGCCGCCCGAGGAGCGCGGCGCGGCGCAGCGGAGCGCGCAGGGCGAGCCCGACTACGTGCTCGTGCCCGTGCGCGCCGGCGACGTGCCGCTCCTCGCGGGCGGGCTCGACCTCGCGATCGTGATCGACACGTCGGCCGCGACCGAGGCGACCTCGCTCTCGATCGCGCGCGCGGCGACGGCCGCGCTGCTCGCGCACCTCGGCCCCGAGGACCGCGTCGCGGTCTGGGCCGGCGACTCGCGGCTGCGCGCGGTCGCGAAGGGCTCGGAGCGGCTCGCCGCGATCGACGAGCCGCGGCGGCGGGAGGTCCTGACGAGCCTCGCGGCCCTGTCGCGCGGCGGCGCGACGGACCTCGGGGCGATGCTCGCGGAGGCCGCGGCGGCGCTGGATCCGGCGCGGCGCGGCGCGGTCGTGTACGTGGGCGACGGCTCGCCGACGGTCGGCGAGGTCGCGCTCGCGGACCTGCGCGACCGGCTCGGGAAGCTGCCGCGGCCGGTGCGGATCTTCGGGCTCGGCGTGGGCGACGGCGCGGACATGGCGATCCTGAAGGGGCTGGCGCGCGGCGCGTTCGCCGAGCGGATCGGCGACGCGAACGCGGCGGCGCGGGCGGCCCTCCGGCTGCTCGAGCACGCGGAGCGGCCCGCGTGGATCGGCGCGCGCGTCGACCTCGGGCCCGACGTGGAGCGCGTGTTCCCGCGGGACCTCGGCGCGATCGTGGCGGACGAGAGCGCGGTCGTGGTCGGCCGGCTGACCGGCCGCAGGCTGCCGACGAGCGTGACGCTCGCCGGCCCCGCGGGCGAGCGCTCGGTGCCGCTCCGGGTGACGCCGATCGACGATCTCGGCGATCTCCGCCGGCGCTGGGCCGAGGGGCGGCTCGCGCAGATGCTCGACGAGGCCGTGGGGCGCGCGGCGATGGTCGACCTCGGCTCGCGCTACGGGATCATCACGCCGGTCACGTCGCTCTACGTGCCGACGCGCAACGAGATGACGGGCAGCGAGGTCGCCGAGCTCGCGCGGCGCCGCGAGGAGGCCAAGGCGAAGGCCGGCAAGAAGCGCGGCGAGGCCCGGGACGGCCGCTACAACGCCGCGACGGCGCCCCTCGCGGAGAAGGAGATCGAGGAGGCCGAGCACCCGTGGGGCCGCGACGATTCGCTCTCGATGGCCGACAACAAGGAGGGCGGGACCGGCACGCGCACGAAGGCGGAGGAGGGCTCGATGGGGCGGCCCGCGGCGATCTCGCAGAGGCTCGCCGCGTCGAGGTCGCCCGAGCCCGCCGCGCCGGCGGCGCCGTGGGGCCGGGGCGAGGCCGCGCCCTCGGCGACCGCCGCGGCCATGGCGACCGCGGCGGCGCCCCCGCCGCCCCAGGCCGAGGCGGCCGGGCCCGCGCGCTCGCACCCCACGGCCGAGCTCATCCCGGGGGCGAAGCCCTCGCAGCAGCCCACCACGGCGACCGGCGAGTTCGAGGCGAGGAGGCAGGCGCTCGATCAGGCGCAGGAGCTCGGCATGATCGGCCTCGTCGCGCCCGAGGCGGCGAAGGGCAACATGTGGGGCGACGCGATCGGCGGCGAGGTGAACCTGCCGCCCGCGGACGCGGCCGGCTGGGCCGCGCCGGCGCCGGACAGCGGCGCGATCGCCTTCGATGGCCTCGCCCTCTCGGGCATCGGCGCGGGCGGCGGCGGCAAGGCCGCGGCCGCCGGCGGCGTGATCCCGGAGAAGCCCACCAGCGGGCAGGGCTTCGGCTCCGGTCACGGCCGGCTCGACGGCAAGAGATCGCCCGACGGCGCCGAGATCAGCGGCAAGCTCTCCAAGGCCGACGGCAAGGACAGGGACAAGAACGCCGAGGGCGACCTCCGGGACGCGCAGGCGATCGCCCGGCCGGCGCCGCAGGGGGCCTCGGTCGTGATCCGGATCGACGACGTCCCGCACGCGGCCTTCCGCTGCAGCGGCGCGGCGCTCGCGCCGTTCGAGGAGCGGATCGGCCTCTGGCGCGAGCGGCTCGGCCGCGTCGCCGGCAGCGCCCACGCGGTCGCGGGCGTGTACCGGCAGGCGCTCGCCTCCTGCGAGGCGCCCACGTTCCGCGAGCGCGGCAAGCTGCTCTCGATGATGCTCGACGCGATGCCCTCGGTCCCGGGGCGCGTCGGGCTCTGGCGCGTCATGTTCAACGACCTCGGCGCGGCCGACACGCTCTACCGCGGCATCCTCGCGCGCGTGCGCACGCCCCAGGAGATCCGCGAGCTGCACCAGGCGCTCGGCCTCCGCACCATCGATCCGGGCCTGCTGGAGAAGATGATGAAGGAGGCCGCGTCGCCCGAGGCGCGCGCCGCCAAGCTGCGCGAGCTCGTCCGCGTGTGGCCGGACGACTTCGCGCTCGCGCTCAAGCTGCTCGACGCGCTCGAGGACGCGGGCGACGACGCCGGCGCGCGCGAGCTCGGCCGCGCGCTCCGGGCGCGCCCCGACGCGGACGCCGCGCTCCGGACCGCGGTCGGCGAGCTGTACCTCCGCCTCGCCGCGCGCGCCCAGGACCCCGAGCAGAGGGCCCTCGACGAGGCCGAGGCGCGCCGCGCGTTCGGCGAGATCGTCGAGTTCTCGCCGGAGGACCCCGCCGCGCGCCGGAGGCTCGGCGATCTGCTCCGCGCGCACGGCTGGTACGCCGAGGCCGCGCGCCAGTACGAGACGCTCGCGCGCCTCTCCCCCGACGATCCGAGCGTCTCGCTCCTGCTCGCCGCCGCGGCCGAGGGCCTCGGCAAGCTCGAGGAGGCCGTGAAGTGGACGGAGAAGGGCGGCGCCGCCGGCGACCCCGACATGCTCCAGAGCCCCGCGCACACGGCGCGCGCGCTCGCCGCGACCTACCTCGCGTGGGGGCGCTTGACCGCGCGCGCGGCCGGCCGCACCGAGGAGGTGAAGACCCTCGCCGCGCGCCTCCTCCGCGTGCGCGCCGGCGAGGGCAGCGCCGGCGCCTGGAAGGATCCGAAGGACCCGAAGGAGGCCCCGCGCGGCGTGCGCGTCACCCTGACCTGGTCGCACCCCGAGCTGCACCCCACGCTCTGGAGCGACGCGCTCGGATCCTTCATGCCCGCCCCCGAGGGCGACATCACGCTCGGCATCGCGCAGGTGATGCTCCCCGATCGCGACGGCCGCCGCGTCGAGGTCCGCATCGAGCCCGAGGACGTCGAGCACGCCGCGCGCCTCGGCGCCGAGGCCACCCTCACGGTGGTGGTCGACGAGGCCGGCGACGACGAGAAGATCGTCCGCGTGCCCGTGCGCTTCACGCGCGGCGGCCCCGCGTCCAGGCGCTTCGAGATCCGCGGCGGAGCCGCGAAGGAGGTGACGCCGTGAGCCTTCGCATCGTCGTGACCCGCGGTGAGCGCTTCGACGTCGTCGAGTGGACCACCGAGCCCGCGCCCCCGCGCCCCGAGGGCGAGCGCCCGCCGCCCCCCGCGCCCGAGCCCTTCTTCTCCGGCCCCCGCGCCTTCGTGATCGCCGCCTCCCTGGCGATCATCGCCGCGACGGCGCTGCTCATCGGCGGCTCCGGCCGCCCCGCCGCGAGCCGCCCGCTCGCCCCCACGGTCGCGGACCTCCAGGCCGTGCACGCCGGCGTCACCGCGGCCGGCGGCGCCGTCCGCGGCCCGATCCGCCGCCTCTCCGTGGGCGACGTCGTCGAGACCGACGCCGACGGCCGCGCGCGCCTCCGCCTCGACGACGGCACCGCGATCGTGATCGACCGCGATACGCGCCTCTCGATCACCGAGGCCGGCGTCGACCTCGCCCGAGGCCGCATCTACATCCAGGGCGCCCCCGGCGCCCGCGCCGAGATCGCCACAGGCGGCGCGACCGCGATCCTGAGCGGCGCCGACGCCGGCGTCGAGCGCTCGCGCGAGGACGCCGCGATCGCGCGCATCTACGCCCCCCGCGACGAGCTCACCGTGCGCGCGAAGAAGGGCGAGCTCACCGTGCACGCCGGCGAGACCGCCTCCGTGCGCGGCGAGGACGTCACCGTCGCCCCCGAGAAGGGCTTCGACGACTGGACCGGCGGCATGGCCACCCCCTGGGCCGCGCGCGGCGCCCCGCGCCGCGCCGTCGGCGAGCTCTGGGGCCGCAGCGCCGGCGCCGGCGAGCCCGGCTCCCCGCTCACCATCCGCTCCCACGACGTCCGCGCCCGCGTGACCGGCGAGCTCGCCGAGACCGAGGTCCGCACGACGTTCTTCAACGGCGGCAGCGACGCCGTGACCGGCGACTTCCGCATGGCGGTCCCCCCCGGCGCCATCGTCTCCGGCTTCGCGACCATGCGCGGCGACGTGCAGTCCGAGGGCTCGATCGCGCTCGCCGCGCGCCAGGGCACGCAGCTGGTCTCCCCCGAGGAGCGGCTCGAGTGGGCCGGCGAGGGCTGGCTGCGCGGCTCGATCCCCGGCATCGCCCCCGGCGCGACCGTGACCGTGATCGTGCGCTACGCCGAGTGGCTCTCCCCCACGCCGCGCCCCGGCGCCGACACGCTCGTCGTGCAGTACCGCTACCCCATGGTCTCCGACGGCGCGCCGCCGCTCATCGGCGAGTTCTCCGCGCGCGTCGACGCGACCGGCTCCCAGCCCCGCTCCGTCGGCGCCGGCTTCGGCGGCGGCGCCGCCGCCGTGGGCCCCGTCGTCGAGATCCGCCGCCCCGACTTCCGCCCCACGGCCGACCTCGTGGTCGACGTCGAGATCCCCGCGTGGAAGGCCCCCGCCCGGCTCTACGTCGCCTCGCCCGACGCCGACGACGACGAGGCCGGCGCCACCGTGCTCGTCCGCACCGAGGCCCCCCGCGGCTCGTCCGCGCGGAGCCCCCAGGCGTCGGACGAGGGGGTCACCCTCGCCCTCCTGCTCGATACGTCCGCGAGCACCGAGCCCGCCCTGCTCGACGCCGAGCGCGCGCTCGCCGCCGCGATCGTCGGCAGCCTCGGCCCCCGCGATCGCGTCGTGGTGCTCGCCGCCGACCAGGGCGCCCGCGTCGTGGGCCCCGAGCTCGGCCCCGCGGATCCCGCCCGCCGCAAGGCCATCACCGACGCCCTCGACACGCTCGCCCCCGGCGGCGCCACCGACCTGGGCCGCGCCCTCGAGGCCGCCGCCGACGCGCTCGTCGTGAAAGGCGCCGCCGGCGACCCCGCCGCGTCCCCCGACGCGATGGTGATCTACGTGGGCGACGGCTGGCCCACGGTCGGCGACGGCACCGCCGCCGAGATGCTCGCCCGCCTCAGCCGCCGCCGCGGCGGCGCCCCGAGGCTCGGCGCCGTGGCCGTCGGCCCCCTGGCGAACCGCCTCTCCCTGGCCGCCCTGACCCGCGGCTCCGGCCCCCTGCTCGAGATGGCCGACGCCACCGACGCGCCCCGCGTCGCCGTCACCCTGCTCGCCGACGCCCTCCAGCCCGCGCTCGCCGGCGTGGAGCTCGACCTCGGCCCCGGCGTCGAGCGCATCTACCCCCGCGGCGCCCGCGCCGTGGAGCTCGGCGAGACCATCGCGGTCGTCGGCCGCGTCCGCGGCGAGCCCCCCACCGAGCTGACGATCCGCTGGCGCGACGCGCAGGGCGCCCACGAAGAGAAGCGGCCGCTCGATCCCGTGCGCGTCATCGACGAGCCCGACGTGCGCCGCCGCTGGGCCGCCGCCCGCGTCGAGGAGATCGCGCTCCGCGGCAAGGGCCGGGAGGCCGCGACCGACGTGGCGCTCCGCGCCGGCCTGCTCACCCCCTGGACCGGGTGGATCGTCGGCCGTCAGGGCGTCTACGCCCCGACGCCGTTCCAGACGCGCGTCCTCGATCTCGCCTCCGATCCCGACGCGGCCGGCTTCGCGGCGGTGCTCTCGACCCCCCGCGCCGCCTCCGGCTCCCTGACCGACGCGCTGCACGCGCTCCACCCGGCCGGCGGCGAGGGCGACGGCGAGGACGAATACGAGGCCGCCGTGGCGACGGCCGCGCGCCGCGTGGTCGACGGCGCCGGCAACGCGATCCGCGCCTGCCGGGACTCACGCGCCGCGCTCCGCCCCGAGCTCTCGGGCAACCTCTCCGTGACGCTGGCGCTGGACGGCGAGGGCCGCGCCGGCGACGTGACCGCGCAGGGCTTCTCCGGCGCCGGCGATCCCGCGCTGGAGCGCTGCGTGGAGGTCGTGGTCCAGGGCCTGACCTACCCGGCGAGCGGGCTCAATGGTGAGATCAAGGTGTCGGTGACGATCTCGCTGCCGCAGCCGCGCGCGACGCTGCGCGGCCGGAAGTGCTCCGCGACGTCGACCCTGCCGCTGCCGCTCCGCCGCGGCGTGTGGCGAGAGCGGCTGGAGCGGGCGGCGCCCGAGGAGGTCTACCTGGAGGCCAAGCGGAGCTGCGAGCTGCCGACGTGGACCGACCGGCGCGCGCTCCTGGAGCTGATCATGACGGTCCGCGAGGGCGGCATGGCCCGGGTGGATCTGGCGCGAAAGCTGGCGCAGGCGGGCGACGACGACGCGGCCGCGCTGCTGCGCCGCGAGGCGGTGCGCCGCGCGCGCTCCCCCGAGGAGCTGCGGCAGGTGCGCCTGGCCCTGATCGGCGACGAGAAGCTGCCCGAGAGGGCATTCCGCAAGCGATACGGCGAGGCCAGGACCGACGAGGCGCGCCTCGCGGTGGTGCGCCGGTTCCTGTCGATCGCGCCGCACGACGCGCGGCTGCGGCTGCGGCTGCTGGCTCTGCTGGAATCTCTCGGAATGAAGCAGCCGCTGGCGGACGAGGTGCGCCGGATCCGCCGGGATCCCTTCGCGGAGGCGTCGCTCCTGGCCGAGGGGGCGTCCGCATTGCGGCGGATCGGCGACGAGGCCGAGGCGCGGCGCGCGTTCGGCGAGCTGGCGGAGCGCGCCCCGGCGGATCCGTGGGCGCGGGCGTTCCTCGGCGACCGCCTGCGCAACGAGGGCTGGTTCGACGACGCGGCCGCGGCCTATTCGGTGCTGGATCAGCTCCTGCCGGGCGATCCTGCGGCGGTGCTGCGCCTGGCCCTGGCGCACGCGGGCGCCGGCCGGCTGGACGTGGCGCAGCGGATGCTGGCGCGCGTGGCGCAGACCGGCGGCCGGACGGGCGACGGGCAGCTCGGGGAGCTGGCGGGCCGGGTGGCGGCCGCGCTGCTGGCCGAGGCGCTCGGGAAGGAGGGGGTCGGCAAGGACGATCTGGACCGGCTGACGCGCGCGGCGCTGGAGCTGCCATTGCCGATCACGTCGACGCTGGTGCTGGTGCGGGGGCCTGCGGGGATCGCGCCGATCGAGGCGGTGCTGGTGCGCGGGCCGAAGGACGCGCGGGAGGAGCGCCCGCCGGAGATCGCGGCGCCGTCGGTGGGGGTGGCGTCATTGCGGATCGACCCCGGGGACACGTCGGAGATGGTGCTGCGGCTCAGGCGGCAGGAGGAGCTGTCGCCGGCGAGGCCGACGCGGGTGCGGGTGGATGCGCTGGTGCCGAAGGGGAAGGGGCAGCCGGTGGGGATCGTGTCGACCGAGGTGGATCTGCCGGCCAGCGGGGAAGTGATCGAGGTGAAGTGGGACGGGGCGAAGTGGGGCGCGGGATAGCGTTTCGGTGACCGCGGCCGCGGTCGCGGGCGCGGCCACGGAAACGGTCCCGGACGCGGAAGCGGTCCCGGTCTCGGCTTCGGCCTCGGTCACGGCGATCTCCTCGGCGCGACGGGGCAGGGCGAAGGGCTCGCAGATTTGCTAGCGTACGGCGATGTCCGCGTCCGCGCCGAAGCTCCCTGCCGCGACCCTCGCCGATCTGCTCGCGCTGCCCGCGGACGAGATGAAGCGGTACGAGCTGATCGAGGGCGCGCTCGTCGAGCGGGGCGCGGCCTCGGGCTCCCACGGCGGCGTGCAGTTCAACCTCTCGAAGGCGATGGGGCCGTTCGCCCGCCGCCCCGGCGGGCGGTGGCCCGGCGGGTGGTGGTTCGGCACCGAGGTCGACGTCCATTTCGACGCGGCCAACACGCTGCGCCCGGACGTGTGCGGCTGGCGGCGCGAGCGCGTGCCGGAGGCGCCGAAGGACGTGCCGGTCCTGGTGCGGCCGGACTGGGTCTGCGAGATCCTGTCGACGAACCGGCGGAACGATCTGATCCGGAAGAAGCGCGTCTACCACCGGCACGCGGTGCCCCATTACTGGATCATCGATCCCATGGAGGAGTCGCTGAGCGTGCTGCGGTGGACGCCGGACGGCTATTTCGAGATCCTCGCTGCCGAGCGCGGCGAGGTGGTGCAGGCGGAGCCGTTCGAGGTGCTGCCGCTCCGCGTGGGGGTGCTGTTCGGCGAGGAGGACGAGGAGGAGGGGCCGGCGGCGCCCTGAGCGCACGGCGCCGTGCCCTGGCTGCTCCGTGCCGACGGCCGCGCATTGAGAGCGGACCTCGGCGGCGAATCGCCGGACGACGTGCGGCTCCAGCCCTGGCAGCAAGGCGATCTGCTCCCAGAGCTCGCCGCCGGCCACGGGCGCCGGCGAGGACGCCGCCCGCGGCGGCGGGCTGACCGCCGCGCCCGCCGCGCCGCCCTCGGTCCCCGCCGCCGGCGCCGCGATCTCCGCGGGCGAGAGCTTCGCCGGTCGTCGCCGTCGCTACATGCACCGGCGCCGGCCGCCGCCGTCGGTGACATGCACCGGCGCCGTCCAACCCCGTCGCTACATGCACCGGCGTCGTCCAACCCCGTCGCTACATGCACCGGCGCCGTCCAACCCCGTCGATGACATGCACCGGCGCCGTCCGACC
>CAYQYG010000268.1:0-3845 GCA_964421485.1 uncultured Polyangiaceae bacterium
GGCCCTGGGGGCTATCGAGCGCGGCGCGGGCTCACATGGCCTCGCGGATCCGCTTCCATTGCTCGGTCAGGCGCTGGGGCGAGACGGGGGTGGCCGTCTTGAGCTCGGGGGCGAAGAGGGAGACCCGGAGCTCCTCGATCTGCCAGCGGAAAGCGTCGAGGTCCTCGGCAGGGACGCCGCGGGCCCGGAGCCCCTCGTGGTGCTTGAGATAGTCGTTCCAGAAAGGGATGACCTGCTCGGCCTTCGAGAGATCCTTCTGCGGACCGTGGGGCATCCTGTCGAGGCGGATCTTGATCGCCCGGAGGTAGCGGGGGATGTGGGGGAGGCGGTCCATGGGGGTGTGAAGAAGGAGCGTGGGGGGAACGAGATAGGTCAGCTGGGTGCGGATGTCCTCCAGGGCAGCGCGCGGGGTGCCGGGCTGGCCGGAGGCGGTGCGGAGGGTCGTCTCGACTCGATCGAGCTCGGCGCCGATCTCCTGGGCGACGCGGATGAGGTCGGCGAGGACGGTGTCCAGGCGGCGGCGGCCGGCGGCCAGGCGGTCCTGGAAGGCGGCCTTGGTGCGCGGGTAGGCCGCGGGGTCGCCGAGATGAAATACCTCGTCGACGGCGCGCAGGGCGAGGCGCTGCGCGAGCGCGGCGCGGGCCTGAGGGCCGGGGCGGCCGAGGGGCGTGGGGGCGAGGCGGGCGGCCAGGGCGCCCTGGCCGAGCGTGGACGGGAGCGTGGGCTCGAGGCGCGCGACGGGGCCGCCGATCTGCAGCAGATAGAGGCGGCGCAGGCCGGCGCGGGTGGCCTGGTCCGCGGCTTCCCGGGACTCGAGGATCCGATACGAGACCGAGGCCTCGCGATCGATCAGGGCCGGATAGCCCGGGATCCGGCCGCCGGGGAGATCGATGTCGATCCGCTCGGGGAGGACGTCGAAGCTCCACGCCGTGAGGGCGTCGCGGGCGCCCCGGGCGCCCATGGCCGCGGACCAGGCCTCGCGGGCCCGCTGGGCGAGGCGGTCCTTGAGGTCGCGGAGATCGCGGCCCTCGCCGAGCACGCGGCCTGGCTCGGATTCCACGCGGAAATAGAAGCGGAGGTGCGGGGGGAGATCGGCGAGATCCCACGCGTCGGGGGGAATGCGGACGCCGGCGCCGTCGAGGATGGCCTCGGTGAGGGCCGGGAGCATCCGGCCCTGGAACGGGCGGAGGGATCCCGCGAGATCGGCGGCGAGGTCGCGGAGCGGCGGGAGGAGCTTGCGGATCGCCTTGGGCAATGAATCGAGCAGGCACGCGATCTTCTCGGCGTGCCAGCCGGGGATCGTCCATTCGAGGACGCCGGGATCGGCCTGGGGGAGGAGCAGGAGCGGCAGGGTGAGCGTGATGCCGTCATCGTCCTCGCCGGGATCGAAGCGGTACGAGAGGGGGAAGCGGGCGCCGCCGATCTCGAGCGCGTCGGGGTAGCGCTCGGGGGTGAGATCCGCGGCGTCGGCGAGCAGGACGTCGGCGAGCGTGAGCTCCAGGATGCGCGGATCCCTGGCCTCGGCCTCCTTGCGCCAGGCCTCGAAGGTCTTGCCGCTGTAGACGCCCTCGGGGACGCGGGATTCGAAGAAGACCGCGAGGGCGTGCTCGTCGGCGACGAGGTCGCTCTTCCTGGCGCGGTCGCAGAGGCGGCGGGCCTCGTCGAAGACGCGGCGGTTCGCCTCCATGAACGGGGCCTTCGTCGCGAGCTCCTGGCGGACGAGGGCGTGGACGATGAAGAGGCGGCGCGAGGCGGCGGGGTCGATCGGGCCGTAATGGACCTTGCGGCCGCGCACGATCGGGAGGCCGTAGAGCGTGACGCTCTCGCTCGCCATGACCTGCGCCGGGCGCTGCTCCCAGTGAGGATCGCCGTGGCTCCTCCGGCAGAGGGGGCCGGCGATGTCCTCGAGCCACGCGGGGTCGACGCGGGCGGCGTTGCGGGCGAAGAGCTGCGAGGTCTCGACGAGCTCGGCGGCCATGATCCACGGCGGCGGCTTCTTCGCGAGGCCCGAGGAGGGGTGGAGCACGAAGCGGGTCTGGCGGGCGCCGAGGTAGACGCGCTGCTCGGGATGCCACATGCCGACGCGGCTGAGCAGGCCCGGCAGCAGGGCGCGGTGGATGGCCTCGTCGGTCGCAGGGCGATCGTTGGGGCGGAAGCCGAGGGCGCGGGCGAGCTCGGAGAGCTGGCGGTGCACGTCGCTCCACTCGCGCATGCGGAGGTGCGAGAGGAAGCGCTCGCGGCAGGTCTTCCGAAGCTGGCTCCGGGTCATGCGCTCCGCGGCGTCCTGGTAGAAGCGGAAGAGGCGCAGGAGGCCCGCGAAATCGGAGGCCTCGTCCTTGAGCTCGCGGTGGGCCTGATCCGCCTGCTTCTGCGCGGCGAGGGGGCGCTCGCGCGGGTCCTGGACGCCGAGCGCCGCGGCCACGACGAGCACCTCGCGGAGCGCGCCCTCGCGCTCGCCGCCGAGGATCATGCGGCCGAGGCGCGGATCGAGCGGGAGCCGGGCGAGCTTCTTGCCGATGTCGGTGAGCTCGCCCGCCTGATCCAGCGCGCCCAGCTCCTCGAGCACGCGGCGGCCCTCGTCGACGGCGCGGCGGGCCGGGGGATCGAGGAAGGGGAAATCCTCGATGTCGCCCAGGCCCAGCGATTTCATCTGCAGGATCGCGCCGGCGAGGCCCGCGCGCTGGATCTCGGGGTCGGTGTACGCGGCGCGGCCCTCGTAATCCGATTGCTCGTAGAGGCGGAAGCAGACCCCGCTCCGCAGGCGGCCCGCGCGGCCCTTGCGCTGATCGGCGCTGGCGCGCGAGATGGGCTCGATCTGGAGCTGCGTGACGCCGGTGCGGGGGACGTAGCGGTTGACGCGCGCGAGGCCGGCGTCGACGACATAGACGATGCCAGGGATCGTGAGCGAGGTCTCGGCGACGTTGGTGGCGAGGACGATGCGGCGCTCGGGCAGGGTCTGGAAGATGCGCGCCTGGTCGGCCTGGGGCATCCTGCCATAGAGCGGGAGGATGACGGTGTGCGGCAGGCCGTGGGAGGCGAGCTCCTCGGCGGCCTCGTGGATCTCGCGCTCGCCGGGGAGGAACACGAGGATGTCCTCGCGCGGGTCGATCTCGGTGATCTCCTCGACGGTGGCCGCGACCGACTCGGCGAGATCGGACTCCTCCCTGCCCGGCGGGCGGTAGATCACCTCGACGGGATAGGTGCGGCCGGAGACCTGGATCACGGGGGCGCCGCCGAAGAAGGCGGAGAAGCGGTCGGTCTCGAGGGTGGCCGAGCTGATGATGACGCGGAGGTCGGGGCGCTCGGGGAGGAGGCGCTTCAGGTAGCCGAGCAGGAAATCGATGTTGAGGCTGCGCTCGTGGGCCTCGTCGACGATGATGGTGTCATAAGCGCGGAGCTTCCTGTCGCCCTGGATCTCGGCGAGCAGGATGCCGTCGGTCATGAACTTGACGTAGGTGCCCGGGCCCGTGCGATCGGAGAACCGGATCTTGTAGCCGACCTCGGCGCCGAGCTCGACGCCGAGCTCCCTCGCGACGCGGGCGGCGACGCTGGTCGCGGCGATGCGGCGGGGCTGCGTGCAGCCGATGTGGGCGCGCAGGCCGCGGCCCATGGCGAGGCATATCTTGGGGAGCTGCGTGGTCTTGCCCGATCCGGTCTCGCCGGCGACGATGGTGACCGGGCTCGATTCGACGGCGCGGGCGATGTCGATCACGCGCGCGGAGATCGGCAGGTCGTCGGGGAACCGCACGGGGCCGGGGTCCGGGGCGCCGGGCGCTCCGGGCGCGGGCGCGTCGGGCGGGGTGTCGTGGGCTCGTCGGCGTCTCACGGGGGCGAGGAATAGCACC
>CAYQYG010000268.1:3945-12622 GCA_964421485.1 uncultured Polyangiaceae bacterium
GGGCTGGGTGGCGGTCGATCCCGGCGTCGCGCTGGGGCGCGGCGATGCAGCTCTGGCCGTCGATGCATTCGACACGCCGAAAGGAGCCGGGGGGGGCGGCGGCGCAGCCGAGGCCGTCGGGGACGCGGCGGGTGACGAATCCCTCGCTGCCATGGACGAGGTGGGCAGCGGGGGCAATGGCGAGGCGGATGCGACGGAGGGCGCGGCGCTCGGCGGGGCCGAGATCACCACGGTCGGCGAGGGCGCCGGCACGACGGAGGGCGCGGGCTCCTGCCCCGCCTGGAGCGCGCCGGAGGGCCAGGGCCGGAGGACGGCGACGGCGATCCCGGCGGCGACGGCGACGCCGGCGAGCGCGCCGAGGCCCACGCGCGCCGCGGATCCGGGGGCGCTGACCGCGGTGGCCGAGGTGAGGGTGCCCGGCTGTCCATCCGGTGCCGTGAGGGCGCGCGGATCGTCGAGGAGGGGCTCGCCGCTGTGGCCCGCGGCCGCTCCGTCGGGGGCGCTGCGCGACGAGGGCGGGGCCGCCGCGGCCGGGGTCGAGGTGTCGCCGGGGGCGGGGCGCGAGGGCCGGTCCGGCAGGGGCGCGGTCCTGTCGCCGGGGAGCGCGCCGAGGCCGATGACGGTGCCGGTGCGGGTGGTGGCGCGCGCCTCGGCGGTCGCGATCGAGACGCCG
Source organism: uncultured Polyangiaceae bacterium (assembly GCA_964421485.1). Taxonomy (GTDB): domain Bacteria; phylum Myxococcota_A; class Polyangia; order Polyangiales; family Polyangiaceae; genus CAYQYG01. The sequence goes on from CAYQYG010000268.1 coordinate 4,619, forward strand.
GCCGCGGCGGCGAAGGAGGCGGCGAGCTCCGGCGCCGACTGGAATCGCTCTTCGCGCTCCCGGGAGAGGGCCTTGGCGAAGAATGCGTCGAGGGCCTGCGGGAGGGCGGGATCGATCGCGGTGGCCCTGGGGACGGGGGCTTCGAGGATCTGGGCGATGACGGCGCCGAGGACGTCGCCCTGGAAAGGGAGCGCGCCGGTGACGGTCTGGAAGAGAATGACGGCGAGGGACCAGATGTCGCTCCGGGCGTCGAGGTCCCGATCGCCGCGGGTCTGCTCGGGGCTCATGTAGAAGGGCGATCCGAGGAGCTCGCCGGCGCGGGTGGTCTGGCCGGAGACGTGGCCCTCGATGAGCTTGGCGATGCCGAAATCGAGGACCTTGACGATCTCCTCGCCGTCGATCTGGGCGAGGTACAGGTTGGCGGGCTTGAGGTCGCGATGGACGATGCCGAGCTCGTGGGCGCTGCGGAGGGCGCGGGCGGTCTGGGCGGCGATGCGGGCGGCGTCGACGAGGGGGAGGCGGCGGGCGCGCCTGAGGCGGGCGCGGAGGTCCTCGCCGCGGAGGAGCTCCATGACGAGGTAAGGGGCCTCGTGGTCGACGCCGAAGTCCTTGACGGCGACGACGTGGGGGCTCTCGATGCTGGCGGCGGCGCGGGCTTCGCGGAAGAATCGGTTGACGAGGTCAGGGGCGGCGGCCTGCTCCGGGTCCATGACCTTGATGGCCACGGGGCTCTCGAGCTGGATGTGGCGAGCCGCCCAGACGGTGCCCATGCCGCCGCGCGAGATCGGGCGTTCGATGCGGTATTTGCCGCCGATGATGGTGCCCGGCTCGAGGTCCATGCGCCGACTCCTCCCGCGGTCTGCCTCGACGCTGGGGGGCCTTGTAGACCGGCGGGGGGGCGGCGTCCATCTCGAGGGGGACGGGGGGCTCGGCGGGCTTCGGCGGCGCCGGCGGCCCGATGTCTGGCCGCGGGTGGTCAGACGTCTGGCTGTCCACGGTCAGACGTCTGGCTGTCCGTCCGCGATGAGGGGGCGGTCCCAGCCCCTCGGGACACTCCCTCGCGGCGCGCGCAGCGCCGGGATCACCCTGCAGCGTGGTAGGGTGCGCGCCATGCGGAGGTTCCACTCGTACGGTCCGGTCGACACGAGCGAGCATTTCTCGGTCGAGCGGCGAGAGCTGGTCGAGCAGTGCGCGAGCCAGCTCATCGGCAACCCCGACAAGGGCGGCTGCTTCTTCACGATCTGGGGTCCGAGGCAGACGGGCAAGACCTGGATCATGCGCCGGGCGATCGAGGAGATCCGCGCCCGGTACGGCGACCGCTTCGCGATCGGCGCGCTCTCGATGCAGGGGCTGCTGGGCAACGACGAGGGGGAAGAGGTCTTCTTCCGCTGCGTGCCGGGCCTGTTCAAGGAGGGCTTCCGCCTCAAGCCGCCCGCACCGGCGGACTGGGACGGGTGGCGGGACCTGTTCGCCCGCGATGGCGGCCTGTTCGACAGGCCGCTGATCCTGCTCATCGACGAGTTCGACTCGCTCCCGCCGCACGTCATCGACCGGCTCGTCAACGTATTCCGCAAGATCTACCTCGCCCGGGACAGCTACACGCTGCACGGCCTCGCCCTGGTCGGCGTGCGCGCGGTGCTCGGCATCGACAGCGCCCGGGGCTCCCCCTTCAACGTGCAGCGGTCGCTCCACGTGCCGAACCTCACGCGCGCCGAGGTCGTGGAGATGTTCGATCAATACCAGGCCGAGAGCGGCCAGGTCGTCGAGCCCGCCGTCGTGGAGACCCTGTACACGATGACCCGAGGGCAGCCCGGGCTCGTCGGCTGGCTCGGCGAGCTGCTCACCGAGAAGTACAACCCGGGCGACAGGCAGCCCATCACGCTCGATCACTGGGATCGGATCTTCATGCTCGCCTGCCGGGTCGAGCCGAACAACACGATCCTGAACCTGATCAAGAAGGCCAGGGGCCCGTACCGCGAATACGTGCTGGGCCTGTTCGGCAAGCCCGACGTGCCCTTCTCGTTCGATCAGGACTGGTGCAACTACCTCTACACGAACGGCATCCTCGATTTCGAGGAGACCACCAACGCGCTCGGGCTCCGCACCACGGTCTGCCGCTTCTCCTGCCCCTTCGTGCAGCTCCGGCTCCACTCGGCCTTCACGGACGACCTCGTCCCGCGCCTGCCGATCCTGGCGCTCGATCCGCTCGACACGCTCGCGGACGTCTTCAGCCCGGCGGGCCTCGACGCCGCCGCGCTCGTCGGGCGGTACAAGGCGTACCTCGCCCGCCTCAAGATCGCCGGCAAGGACCCCTTCGCCGGCGAGGAGCGCCGCGCGGACCTCGGCCTGCGCGAGGCCGTCGGCCATTTCCACCTCTATGCCTGGCTGCGGGAGGCGGTCGGCTGGCGCTGCCGCGTGAGCCCGGAGTTCCCGACCGGCAATGGCAAGGTCGATCTGATGCTGCGCTGGGAGGCCCACCGGGCCGTCGTCGAGGTGAAGAGCTTCCGCGACGCCGCCGACGTGGCGGTGTCGCGGCGGCAGGCGGCGCGCTACGCGAAGAGCCAGGGATTGCCCTCGTCCACGCTGGCGATCTTCGTGCCCGTCGCCGACGAGGCCGTGCTGGCGGCGCTCTCCGGCGACGAGGTCATCGACGAGGTGCGGGTGGTGACGATCGCTATCGGGTGGGCGTAGAGAGCGTCGAGGTCGGGGCAGTCTCCGCTGCCCCCGAGCGCTCCAGATGAGCCGGTCAGTAAGGGCAGCCGCTGCAAGGGCCCCATCCCGTACCGTTCGCGTTGCACAATCGAATGCCCTGGCAGATGAGCTCGGGTGCATCTTCCGCGCATGACTGGAGCTGTGGATCACAGCCGGCGACCACGGGTATCACGCTCTCCACGCTCGGCGCGCTGAGGCAAATCCCAGGGCAGGAGCCCCCCGAATAGGAATAGGTGCAGCTCTCCTCCATGTATGGCTCGCAGACGTTGCACTGCCCGTTCTTGCAGCCATAATCGCAGTACTGGCTCCCTCCGTCGACGCACGTGCCGCTCCCATTACACGTATCGGCGTTGTTGAGCGTGGAACCGGAGCAGCCCCCTGCACCGCACACGGTGCCCGCCGCGACATACCCGTTCGCGGGGCACGCCTTCGCGCTCCCGTTGCAGCTCTCGGCCACGTCGCAGACGCCCGCGGCCGACCGGCAGACCGTGCCGGCGGCGACCACGCCGTCCCCAGGGCAGGACGGGCTGGAGCCAGTGCAGCTCTCGGCCACGTCGCAGACGTCCGACGCCGCGCGGCAGACCGTGCCGGGGGAGCTGTAGCTGTCGGACGGGCAGGTCTTCGCGCTGCCATTGCACGCCTCGGCCGGGTCGCAGGCGCCGGCCGACGCGCGGCAGACCGTGCCGCTCCCGACGACCCCGTCCGCCGGGCAGGCCTTGCTGCTGCCATTGCAGGACTCGGCCACGTCGCAGGCGCCGGAGGCGGCGCGGCATTGCGTGCCGGCGCTCACCACGGCGTCGCCGGGGCAGCCGGCGCTGCTGCCGGTGCAGCTCTCGGCCACGTCGCAGGTGTCCGACGCGCTCCGGCAGACCGTGCCGGCGGCCACGAAGCCGTCGGACGGGCAGGTCTTCGCGCTGCCATTGCACGCCTCCGCCACGTCGCACGTCCCGGCCGAGGCGCGGCAGACCGTGCCACCGGCGACGACCCCATCCGCCGGGCAGGCCGCGGCGCTGCCGGTGCAGGCCTCCGCGACGTCGCAGGGGCCGCCCGACGCGCGGCACGTCGCGCCGGCCGCGACGAAGCCGTTCGCCGGGCACGCCTTCGCGCTCCCGTTGCAGGTCTCGGCCACGTCGCAGACGTCGGCGGCCGCCCGGCAGACGGTGCCGCTGCTCGCGACGCCGTCGGACGGGCAGCTCGCGCTGCTGCCGGTGCAGCTCTCCGCGGCGTCGCAGGCGTCCGTCGCGGCGCGGCACTGCGTGCCGGAGGCGACGAAGCCGTCGGCGGGGCAGGCCTTGCTGCTGCCATTGCAGGCCTCGGCCACGTCGCAGGGGCCGGCGAGGGCGCGGCAGGTCGTGCCGGACGCGGCGACCCCGTCGGCGGGGCAGGCCGCGCTGCTGCCGGTGCACGCCTCGGCCACGTCGCAGGCGCCGGAGGCGGCGCGGCATTGCGTGCCGGCGACCACGTAGGTGTTGGCGGGGCAGGTCTTCGCGCTGCCATTGCACACCTCGGCGAGGTCGCAGACGTCCGCGGCCGCGCGGCAGACCGTGCCGGAGGCGGACGCGACGTCCGCCGGGCACGAGGCGCTGCTGCCGGTGCAGGTCTCGGCCGCGTCGCAGAGGTCGGTCGCGGCGCGACAGACCGTGCCGGACGCGGCAAAGCCGTCCGCGGGGCAGGCCGCGCTGCTGCCGGTGCAGGTCTCGGCCACGTCGCAGCCGCCGGCAGACGCGCGGCAGGTCGTCCCCGAAGCAGCGAAGCCATCGGCCGGGCAAGTCGTGGCGACGCCGTTGCACGTCTCGGCCACGTCGCACACGCCGGTCGACGCGCGGCACGTGGTGCCCGACGGGATCGGCGCGCAGGTGCCCGACGAGCCGGCGAGGTTGCACGCCTGGCAATCCGAGGTGCCGCCGGCGCAGGCGTTGTTGCAGCAGACGCCGTCCGTGCAGAACCCGGTCGCGCACTGGTTCGCGGCGGTGCAGGCTCCGCTCACGATCTTCGGCACGCACTGGCTGGACCCGTTGCAGTAGTTGCCCGAGGCGCAGTCGGCGTCGCTCGCGCACGAGGTCTTGCACGACGTCGCGCCGCAGACGTACGGCGCGCAATTCAGCGTGCCGTTGTTGACGCACGAGACGGACGAGCCGTTGCACGTGTCCTGGTTCGTCTGCGTGCCGCTCGAGCACGACTGCGCGTCACCGCAGGTCGTGCCCGCAGACTTTAGGGCGTCGGCCGGGCAGGTCTTCAGCGTGCCATTGCACGACTCCGCCAGATCGCAGACACCCGCCGCCGCGCGGCAGGCCGTGCCGGAGGCCGCGACCGCGTCGGCCGGGCACGCGGCGCTGTTGCCCGGGCAGGTCTCCGCCACGTCGCAGAGGTCCGTGACCGCGCGGCAGGTCGTGCCCGACGCGAGGTAGGCGTCGGCCGGGCAGGTCTTCGCGCTGCCATTGCACGTCTCCGCCACGTCGCAGGCCCCGGCCGTGGCGCGGCAGACCGCGCCGGCGGCCGAGACGGCGTCCGCAGGGCAGGCGGCGCTGCTGCCGGTGCACGTCTCCTGGACGTCGCAGGCGCCGCCCGACGCGCGGCAGACCGTGCCCGAGGGCGAGAATGCGTCGGCCGGGCAGGTCTTGAGCGTGCCATTGCACGTCTCGGCCACGTCGCAGCCGCCGGCGCTCGCCGCGCGGCAGACCGTGCCATTGCTCGCGACGCCGTCCGCGGGGCAGGCCGCGCTGCTGCCGGTGCAATATTCAGCCACGTCGCAGGCGCCCGACGAGGCGCGGCAGACGGTGCTGTTCGGCGAGAGCGCGTCCGCGGGGCAGGTCGTGGCGACGCCGTTGCAGGTCTCCGCCGGATCGCAGGTGCCCGCCGAGGCGCGGCAGACGGTGCCCGAGGCGATCGGCGTGCACGTCCCGGCGCTGCCGGCGACGTTGCAGGACTGGCAGTCGCTCGAGCCGCCGCTGCACGCGCTGGTGCAGCAGACGCCGTCGACGCAGTTGCCGCTCGCGCACTGGCTCGCGCCGCTGCACGCGTGCCCGGGGCTCCACTTCACGGTGCAGACGCCCGAATTGCAGAAATTGCCGGCGCCGCACGCCGCGTCGCTCGCGCAGGGCGCTCCGCACGTGCCCGCGGCGCAGGCGAGCCCGCCGCAGGCCTGGGTCCCGGCGTCCACGCACGCGCCGTTGCCGTCGCAGGTGTCGGCGAGGACGGCCGTATTGCCAGAGCAGCTCGCGGCCACGCAGACGGTGCCGCTCGCGTAGAGCTGGCACGCCCCGGAGCCATTGCAGGCGCCCGTCGTCCCGCACGAGCCCGCCCCCTGATCGACGCAATCGTTATCGGGATCGCTCCCCGCGGCGATGCTGCCGCACACGCCGTCCGGGCCCGAGCCCTTCTTGACGGCCGAGCACGCCTCGCACGTCCCCGCGCACGCGGCGTCGCAGCAGACGCCGTCGGCGCAGAACCCGCTCAGGCACTGGGCCGCGCTGGAGCAGGCGCCGGTCGTGATCTTCGGGAGGCAGAGCCCGCCGCTGCAATAGGCGGTCCCGATGCAGTCGGCGTCGCCCGCGCACGTCGTCTTGCACGCCGTCGCGCCGCACGTGTAGAGGCCGCACGAGGTCGCCCCGCCGTCGGAGCACGCCCCGAGGCCATTGCAGGCGTCCTGGTTCGTCTGCGACCCGTTCGCGCACGAGGGCGAGTCGCCGCAGGCCGTGCCCGCCGGGTACTTCTCGCAGGAGCCGGCGCCGTTGCAGAGGCCCGTGCTGTTGCCGCAGGTCGCCGCCGCCTGCGGATCGCAGTCGCTGTCCGGGTCCTCCCCCGCGGGGATCGCCGCGCACGTCCCGTCCGGCACCCCGGTCTTCGCCTCGACGCAGGCCATGCACGCCGCGGCGCAGGCCGCGTTGCAGCACACGTCGTCCGCGCAGAAGCCGGAGCCGCAGTCGGCGCCGGCGAGGCAGGCCTCGCCGATGTCGCACGCCCCGCAGGTCGGGCCGCCGCAGTCCACGTCGGTCTCGTCGTTGTTGTGCACCTCGTCGGCGCAGTTCGCGACGCAGGTCGTCCCGCTGCAATCGTCGCCAATGCAGTCCTCGTTCACGGCGCAGCCCTCGCCCGGGCCGCAGCCCGCGCAGGTCCCGCCGCCGCAGTCGGCGCCGGTCTCGGCGCCGTTCTGCACGCCGTCGAGGCACGTGGGCGCCGCGCAGGTCCCGGCGTCGCACACGCCCTCGGCGCAGTCGGCCGCGCTCACGCACGGATCGCCGGGCGGGCACGTGGCGCCGCAGGGGCCGCCGCAGTCGACGCCCGTCTCGCCGCCGTTCTGCGCCCCGTCGCCGCAGGACGCCGGCAGGCATTGCCCCGTGGGGCCGCACAGCCCGCTCGGGCAATGCGAGCCCTCGGTGCACTCGACGCAATCGCCCGCGCCGTTGCAGACGTGGTCGGGCGTGCTCGGGCAGGCCTGGCCCGCGGGGAGGCTCGTGTTGACCGGGCCCGCCGCGTCGCAGGCGTCGGCCGTGCACTCCTTGCCGTCGTCGAGCACGTCCGTCGCGAGATCCTCGGCCACCTCGGCGCCCGCGCCGTCGCACACGGTCTGCTTGCAGTCGCCCGGGACCTGGTTCGCCGCCGGCGTTCCGGCAGGCGCGAAATCGGTCCCGCACACGCCGCCCTCGCAGGTCGCCACCTCGCAGTCGCTCTGCGGCGCCGGGCAATCCCCGGGCGCGCTGCAGCCGCCGCCCTGGCCGCCGGCGCCGCCGTGGCCCCCTCCCCCGAGGCCGCTCTGGCCGCCTGCGCCGCCCACCTGGGCGCCGCCGCTGCCTCCCCCGCCCTGCTGGTAATCGCCGTCGATGTCGAGGATCGTCAGGCAGCCGCCCGTCGCGGCCGCGGCGGCGACCACCGCCGCGAGGATCGCATTGCGCGCTCTCATCAGAAGCTCCCTTTCACGCCCACCGCGGCGCCCTCGGGGCCGGCCCCGAGCAGCCCTGCGGTCACCTTCCCCTTCGCGCTCCCGGTCTGCGGCGCCGGCGGCTCCGTCAGCCAGAGCACGAGCCCCGTCGCGAGGCCCGCGGCGCCGACCCCGAAGCCGACGGTGCTGAGCAGGCCGGGCAGCTTCGCGTCGTCCGCGGCGGCCTTGCCCTCCGCATTGCAGACGTTGTCGACGCAGCTGTCGGCGATGATCGATTTCTTCGACAGCGCCATGAGGCCCGTGACGCCGCCGAGCGCGAGGCCCGCGACGCCGACGCCGCCCGCGATGAGCGCGCCGACCCTGCGGCCGCTCATCCCCTGCTCCGGCGGCGCCGGCGGCGCGGCGGGCGCGCT
>CAYQYG010000269.1:0-5448 GCA_964421485.1 uncultured Polyangiaceae bacterium
GAGCTGCGCCTCGGTCACGTTCTTGTTCACCACGTCGCGCATCCGCTGCGTGCCGGCCTCGGGGGCGAAGGTCAGGCCGGAGGCGCGCACCCGCTTCAGCTCGTCGAGGAGATCGGGCTCCAGGCCATAGGCGCGGAGCGACGAGACGCCCAGCGTCACCCGCTCGGCCGCGAGCCGCGCCGCGACCGTCTTGATGAGCGGCGATATGCAAGAAACGTCGGCCGTCGACAGCGCCGTCAGCGACACCTCGTCCTGCCCGGAGCGCTTCACGGCGCGCAGGACCGTGTCCACGATCTCCTCGGGATCGCGCTCGCGCACGGGGCGGTAGATCATCCCGGCCTGGCAGAAGCGGCACCCCTCGGTGCAGCCGCGGGCGATCTCGATCGACATCCGGTCGAAGATCGCCTCGGGGCCGCCGCTCGGCCCGCCGTCGGGGAACGGGTGCTCCGCGAGATCGACCAGCGCGCGGCCCACAGGCAGCGGCAGATCCGGCAGGATCGGGCGATCGACGACGTGCAGCCCGGTGTCGCGGTCGAGGCGCGTCGTGTAGAGCGACGGGACGTAGACGGCGCCCAGCCGGGCGAGCGCGGCGAGGCGCTCCCGGCGCGGGACGCCCGCGGCGCGGAGGCGGGCCCACGCGAGGGCCACCTCGGTCGCCTTCTCCTCGCCGTCGCCGATCACGATCGCGTCGAGGAAGGGCGCGATCGGCTCGGGGTGCGTGGCCGTCGGGCCGCCGGCGAGGACCAGCGGATCGCCCTCGCCGCGGTCCGCGGCGCGGAGCGGGACGCCGCCGAGCTCGAGCATGGACAGGACGTTCGAGTACGTGAGCTCGAACTGGAGCGAGAACCCGATGACGTCGAAGTCCCGGAGCGGGCGCGCCGACTCCAGCGAGACGAGCGGCAGGCCGCGGCGGACGAGCTCCGCCTCCATGTCGACCCAGGGCGCGTAGCAGCGCTCGGCCAGCGTGCGCGGGTCGTCGTTCAGGATCTTGTAGAGGATCTTGAAGCCGAGGTGGCTCATCCCGATGTCGTACACATCGGGGAACGCGAGGCAGACGCGCGCCTCCACGGCGGACCAGTCCTTGACGACCGCGCCGACCTCGCCGCCGGCGTAGCGGGCGGGCTTCTCGACGCGATCGAGGAAGGAGGCGTACGGGTGGCCGGCGAGCAGGGGCGGGCAGTCCATGGCGGCGCCCCCCGCCTAGCACGGGCGCGGTGTCGGCGCTCGGCTCTGCCTAGGGCGCGAGCAGCCGGGGGATGATCATGGCCGAGACCTTCGAGAGGCCCGCCTGCACGCTCTCCCAGACGAACATCACGTCGCCGTCCGGGTTGACCGCGGCGCGGGCGAGCCGCTGGGTCCCGCCGGGCGCGGTCTTGTTCACCTGGATCGGGTCGCCGACCTTCGCCCCGGCCTCGTCGAACACCTGCGCGACGATGTCGCCGAAGTTCACGTTGTTGTCGGTCCACGCGACCACGTACTTGCCGTTCGCGGCGGCGACGGCCGGGCCCTCCTCGTCGTGATCGGCCGAGCTGGAGATGAAGCTGTCGAGCACCGACGAGGTGTCCGGGCTCTGGAACTCGCGCTTGGTCAGCCGGGTGAAGGAGATCGGGCCCTGGTCGAAGACCTGCTCGAAGATCGCGACGTGGCCGTTGCCCGCGGTCGCGACGCCGGCGGGGCTCAGGTTCTGGTTGCCGTTGCTCGGGATCGTGAACGCGCTGCCCTGCGCGACGCCCGCCGTGTCGAGCAGGCGGCCGTGGAGCGCGCCGCTCGTCGCGTCGTTCCAGGCGGCGACGAACAGGTTGCCCGCGCTCCAGAGGCCCGGCGCGCCGGCCGCGTCGCTGCCGCCGATCGTCTGCGTGACCGTGAACTGGATCGAGCCCTGCGGATCGACGCAGCGGGCCTTCACGTTCGGCGCGGCGCCGGGCGCGATCCAGACGAGGCAGAGCTCGCCGCCCCCCTTCGTCGCGACCTGGCTGAGCGCGACCGACTGCGATGATGGGATCGCCTGCTCGCCCGCCGCGAGCGCCGAGCCGTCGGGGTTCAGGCCGTGGATGCGGATCGTGTCGTCGGCGACCGTGCGGAACGCGACGATCGAGCGGTCCGCCGAGCTCGTCCCCATGCGCGGCCGGTCGATCGGACCGCCGGGCCCGTGGAGCGCCGCGGGCGCCTGGAGGCGCGCCCCGTTCGCGGCGTAGATCGCCCAGTGGAGCGCGTGCACGCCCGCGTTGTCCTCGCGCCAGACCACGGCGAAGCCCTTGCCGTCGCCGGCGCCGCTCGTCCCGACGCCCGGCCCGTCGTTCGAGATCACCGCGTCCGCCGCGATGTCGAACACCACCGGCTTGCACAGGGGCGAGCACGCGTCGCCGGCGTCCAGGTTGCCGTCGTCGCACTCCTCGCCGGCCGACAGCGCGCCGTCGCCGCACACCGCCGGCGCGCCGCCCCCCGCGCCGCCGCCGCCCGCCGCCGCCCCGCCCATCCCCCCGCCGCCCGCGCTCGACGTGGTGGTGGTCCCGCCGCCCGCGCCCCCTCCCCCACCTGTCGCCTGGGGCACCACGTCGTCGGGGGCGTTGAGGACCGTGCAGGCCGCCACGCTCATCAGCCCGAGGAGCAGCGGCGCGAGGTGAAGTCGGGTCATACCCGGACGAGATTTCCAGGGTGCGCCTGGGAAGGCAAGACCTTGGCAGATGAGGGAAGCTCCACGACCTGTCGGGACCAGCGCCCACGCAGGGGATGGAACTATCCAGTCAGGCAAGGTTCGGGGCTCATCCGGAAAGCGTGCTGGCCGCTGCTCCGGGGCGCGGAGCCCGGGACGCGGCCCGGGGCCGAGGTTGCGAGGGGGGCGGTCTGCCGCTATGGTCGCGCGCTTCATGACCAAGCACTTCACGCTGGTCTCCGATTTCAAGCCGTGCGGCGATCAGCCGCGCGCGCTCAAGGAGATCTGCACCGCCTTCGCGCAGCGAGAGAGGTTCCAGGTCCTCCTCGGCGTCACGGGGAGCGGCAAGACGTTCACGGCGGCCAAGGTCATCGAGGAGCTGCAGCGCCCGACCCTGATCCTGGCGCCCAACAAGACGCTGGCGGCCCAGCTTTACGGGGAGATGCGGGACCTCTTCCCCAGCAACGCCGTCCACTATTTCGTCAGTTATTACGATTACTACCAGCCCGAGGCGTACGTGCCCGCGAGCGACACGTACATCGAGAAGGACGCGATCATCAACGACGCGATCGACCGCATGCGGCACGCGGCGACGCACGCGCTCCTCTCGCGCCCCGACGTGATCATCGTCGCCTCGGTGAGCTGCATCTACGGCATCGGCTCGGCCGAGAGCTACCACGGGCTGCTCATCAAGCTCGAGAGGGGCCTGGAGGTCCGCCGCGACGAGCTGCTCCGGCGCCTCGTGGACATCCAGTACTCGCGCAACGACGTCGACTTCCACCGCGGCACGTTCCGGGTGCGCGGCGACGTGGTCGAGATCTTCCCGGCCTACGAGGAGGCGGTCGCGATCCGGGTCGAGTTCTTCGGCGACGAGATCGAGGCCATCAAGGAGGTCGATCCGGTCCGCGGCAAGGTGATCGGCCAGCTCGACCGCATCGCGATCTACCCCGGCTCGCACTACGTGACCGAGCAGCAGCAGCTCCGCGGCGCCATCGCGGCGATCCGCGAGGAGCTCCGCGACCGGCTGGACCACTACGACAAGGCCGGCCGCTTCCTGGAGAAGCAGCGCATCGAGCAGCGGACGATGTACGACCTCGAGATGCTGGAGCAGATGGGCTTCTGCAACGGCATCGAGAACTACTCGCGCCACCTCTCCGGCCGGAAGCCCGGCGAGCCCCCGCCGACCCTGATCGACTATTTCCCGAAGGACTTCCTGCTCATCATCGACGAGTCGCACCAGACGATCCCGCAGGTGGCCGCGATGTACCGCGGCGATCGAGCCCGCAAGGAGACGCTGGTCGAGTACGGCTTCCGCCTGCCCAGCGCGCTCGACAACCGCCCGCTGAAGTTCGAGGAGTTCGAGCAGCACTACAGCACGGTGCTCTTCGTGAGCGCGACCCCCGGCGAGTACGAGGTCGAGAAGACCGGCGGCGTGGTGGTGGAGCAGATCATCCGCCCGACCGGCCTCATCGACCCGGAGATCCACGTGCGCCCCGTGGCCGGCCAGGTCGACGATCTGCTCGCCCGCATTCGCGAGCGCGTGAAGCGCGGCGACCGGGTGCTGGTCACGACGCTGACCAAGCGGATGGCCGAGGACCTGACCGAGTACTACACGGAGCTCGGCGTGCGGGTCCGCTACCTGCACTCCGACATCGACACGCTGCAGCGCGTGGAGATCCTCCGCGACCTCCGCCGCGGCGAGTTCGATGTCCTGATCGGCATCAACCTGCTCCGCGAGGGCCTGGACCTGCCCGAGGTCTCGCTCGTCGCGATCCTGGACGCCGACAAGGAGGGCTTCCTGCGCAGCCCGCGCTCCCTGATCCAGACGATCGGCCGCGCGGCCCGCAACGTCCACGGCGAGGTGGTGATGTACGCCGACCGCGAGACCGAGGCGATGAAGCGCGCGATCGGCGAGACGAACCGCCGCCGCGCGATCCAGGCGGCCTACAACAAGGAGCACAAGATCACGCCCGCCACGGTGGTGAAGGCGATCCTGGACCTGTCGCCGACCTCCGGCGCCCGCGACTACTACGCGGTGCCGAAGGGCCCCTCGAAGCGGGAGGCGGCCGCCGCCGCGGCGCGCGAGACGATGGACGTGGTCGACCAGATCGAGGCGCTGCGCCAGGAGATGTACGCCGCGGCCGAGAGCCTCGAGTTCGAGAAGGCGGCGCGCATCCGGGACCAGATCCGGATGCTCAAGGCCGACGAGGACACGGGGGTGATCGTGCGGGAGGCCAGCGCCGCGCCGCCGGAGGCGGGCCGCGGCGGGGCGCGGGCCGCGGCCGGGCGGGGGCGCGGCGGGCGGGGGAAGTTCCGCTAGGCGGCTACTTCTTGCCGCGGGTGCAGCCGCAGCCCGCCGGCTGAGCGCGGGCCGGCGCCCGCTGGACGCAGGCCACGAGGCTGGTCAGCGACACGAGCAAGAGGGCGAGGGAGACGCCGCGGAGGAGGCGCATGAGGACGATGGTCCCCCTGCGCGGGCGCGGCGTCAAATGCTCCGGCGCGGGGGATCGCCGGCGGGAGCCGACCTCGACACGCACGGGCCGCCTTTCCCGTCCGGTTTCGCCGACCTCGACACGCACGGGTCGGCCTTCCCGATCGGATCCGGCGACCTCGACACGCACGGGTCGCCTTTCCCGTCCGGTTTCGCCGACCTCGACACGCACGGGTCGGCCTTCCCGATCGGATCCGGCGACCTCGACACGCACGGGTCGCCTTTCCCGTCCGGTTTCGCCGACCTCGACACGCACGGGTCGGCCTTCCCGATCGGATCCGGCGACCTCGACACGCACGGGTCG
>CAYQYG010000269.1:5548-12588 GCA_964421485.1 uncultured Polyangiaceae bacterium
CGGATCCGGCGACCTCGACACGCACGGGTCGCCTTTCCCGTCCGGTTTCGCCGACATCGACACGCACGGGTCGCCGAAACCGGACGGTTCTCGCGGCCCGGGCGTGGAGGGATCGCCCTCGGAGGTCATCCGGGGGCGCGGCGGGGCTGGAGGGGGCTCTCGCGGGGGAGCCGCGGGCCGGCCGAGGCGCGGGGAGCGCGGCCGGCCCGCGGGGGGGAGGGGATCAGGCGGGGGTGGGGCCGGCCGGCGGGGCCGCCTCGGCGGGCGCCTTCGAGGCCTCGGCCGGGGGCTGCGCGGCCTCGGGCTTCGTCGCCTCGGCCGGGGCCTTGGCGGCCTTGCCCTTCGCGGCCTTGCCCTTCGCGGCCTTGCCGCGCTTCGCCGACGCCCCGCGGCTCCGCGGGCGGTCCGGGATCACCGTGTGGATCTCCGCCTCCGAGAACCGGTGGGACTTGTAGACGCGCTTCACGCTCGAGATCTCCAGCGCGGTGCTCTGGGCGACGGCGGTCGTGATGCGATCGAACATCTCCTCCCGGGCCGCGGGCGCGCGGGCGGCCTCGATCGCGGCGCGGAGGGCGCCGGCGGCGGCCGTCACCTCGGCGGCAGCGTCCTGGGCCTTCTGGAGGGGGAGCTTCGAGTGCAGGCCCGAGGTGAGGAGCTGCGCCAGGATGGCCATGCGCTCCGGCTTCGATTCGAGCGCGCCGTCCGTGTAATAGGTGATCCCTCCGGGGAACAGGATGGCGTACACCGGATCCGATCCGTGGCCCGGGCGCCCGACGGCGTTCCACACCGCGTCGGCGACGTTGCCGATGGTGGTGTTGGCGTCGCGGTTGCGCGCCGCGAGCTGCGCGGTCAGCGGCCCGGCCTCGGCGCTCGCGGCGGCGAGCTGCGCCTTGAGGCCGTTGTAGAGCACAATGGTCGGGCCGATCCGCTGATCGGCCACCTCCTTCCATACCCCTCCCTTCGCGGTCGCGTTCTGATGCGTCTTCTCCGCATCGGCCATGATGTCGTCGCGCGCTGCGCCCCTGTCGATGCTCTCGCCCATGATGTCCGTCCTTACCTCCGGGTCCATGTGGCCCCGGGTCGCCTTCCCCCACGGCCGATGGTAGGGTCGCGCCCTCCCCCGCGAGGCCCGAGGCATGAGGATCCCCTACGGCACATCCAATTTCGGTGAGATTCGCTCCGAGGGCCTCTTCTACGCCGACAAGACGCCCTTCCTCCCGATCCTCGAGAGCGCCGAGTCCGGCTACAGACACCTCCTGTTCCTCCGCCCGCGACGCTTCGGCAAGTCGACCTTGCTGAGCATGCTCGAGCACTACTACGACCTCGACCGGGGGGATCGATTCGACGAGCTCTTCCAGGGCCTCTGGATCCACGAGCACCCGACGGCCGAGCGGAGCCGCTACCTCGTGCTCACGCTGGACTTCTCCGGCGTGGCGACCGACGGCGGGCCGGAGGCGCTGCAGCGGACCTTTCTCGAGTCCGTGCGGAGCCGCGTCAGGGCGTTCCTCCTGCGGTATCGCGAGCGCATCCCGCCGCTCGCGGACCTCTACGAGCAGCTGGACGGATTCCAGGACGCGGGGGCGCTGATCGGCGCGTTGCTGGCGGTCGTCTCGTCGACGCCTCACAAGCTCTACTTGATGCTCGACGAATACGATCACTTCGCGAACCGGCTCCTCGCCGCCGGCTCGCAGGACCTCTACGAGTCGATCGTCAAGACCACGGGGTTCGTCCGTACCTTCTATGCCATGCTCAAGTCGGGGACGGGGACGGGGGCCGTGGGACGGATGTTCGTCACCGGCGTCTCGCCCCTCCTGCTCGACGACCTCTCGAGCGGGTTCAACATCATCACGCCGATCTCGCAGAGCCGCCACGTGAACACCCTCGCCGGGCTCACCCACGCGGACGTCGAGCGGGCCATCGACTCCTTCCTCGCGATCCGGCCGCACCTCGCCGCACACCCGGAGATCGGCGACCGGCGCCGGCTCATGGACGCGCTCGAGGCCCACTACGACGGTTATCGATTCTCCGCGGACGCGACCGAGCGCGTCTTCAACCCGGACATGGTGCTCTACTTCCTCCGGGAGCTCCACGACCAGGGGCGGTTCCCCGACGACATGCTCGATCCGAACGTGCGCACCGAATATGGTCACCTGCACCGCATCGGGAAGCTGGTCGGCGCGCAGGCGGCGGAGCGCCGCGCGCTGCTCGAGACGATCCTGAGCGAGGGCCACGTCCGGAGCGAGCTCGTGCGGCAGTTCGGCGTGAAGAGCCTCTCCTCGCGCGCGCCGTTCCTGTCCCTGCTCTATCACCTGGGCATGCTGACCCTGGGCGCGTCGCCGCGGGACGCCATAGGCTACGACCTGGAGATCCCGAACCGGGTGATCCGGGAGCTGCAATGGGAGCACCTGGCCCTCCTGCTCAAGGACGAGGCGCGGATCGACGTCGACGTCGACGAGCTCCGGAGGGCGCTCGGGGCGATGGCCGTGGAGGGCGACATCGCGCCGTTCCTCGATCTGTTCCACGCGCAGGTGCTCAAGGCGCTCGGGGTCAAGGACACGCGGCGGCCCGACGAGAAGACGCTCAAGCTGCTCCTCATGATGTATGCCTCGCTGGGCCGCGCGTTCCACCCGCTCAGCGAGAAGGAGTTCGCGCAGGGCTACTGCGACCTGTTCCTGGGCGCCTCGAGGAACGTGGCCGGCGCCCGCTATTCGTGGCTCATCGAGATCAAGTACCTCAAGGCCGGGGCGGCGGAGGCGGCGTTCGAGGAGGCGGCGCGGCAGGTGGAGCGGTACGCGTCGGACGCCGCGCTGCTCCCGATCCTGCTCGACACGCGCGAGCTCCGGGCGGGGATGATCGTCTTCGTGGGCACGAGGAAGCCGCTGTTCCGCCCCTGGCCCCCGCCTCCCTCGGCGCCGCGGCGCGGGCCCCGCCGGACGAGGCCCGCGGCCGCGAAGCGCGCGCCCTCCAGGGGTCGAAAGAAGAGAGCCTGATCTCGGGCTCATCGCCACCCAGCGGGCTCATCCCGGATCGATCACGCGCCTCTTCATGAAACGGACGGCCCGGCCGTACTCCTTCCCCTCGAGCGCCCGCAGAGGGTGCTCGATGTCGTGAAGGCGACCGATCTTGCTGGCCCACAGATCCGGCCCCTTCTGGCGGGCCGCGTGCGTCGGCTCTCCCGACTCATCGACGAACAACGCGATCTTGTGGAATCCGGCCTCGTAGTCCTCTGCATCGCATGACTCGAAGCCGAGGGTCTCGAAGGTTCGAATGAATGCATCGAGCGTCACCACTCCGGGAGCCCCCTCGGGCCAGAACGCGTTCCCGGCTGCATCCACCGGCGGCCACCAGTTCCGCGACGTGTCGCCGAGCGCCCATGCCACGCAATTGTACTCGCAGTCGATCTCGCTCGTGACCTCGTAACCCCAGTCCGAGAGGTCGGGGAAGTAGTGCTCCACGCGGTAGGCGCGCTCCTTTGTCACCAGACGTACCCGTTCTGCTCGGCCCACGCGAGCCATGCTTCGGCTATTTTCGAAGCCTTGCCTGCATCGATTGCGGCGACCGGGCTCGCGTGGGTGATCGCATGAAGGGCCGGTCCCCAGGGCCGATGTGTCTTCTGGAGATCGCGCAGGATGGGCGGGATCGCACGCTCGCCCATCTCGATGATCTGCCGGTACGCAGGATGCCGGATGATCCTCGTGAGGGACGAATGGTGGGCCGTCTCCCGGTCCCACTCCTCCGCGAGGCGCGCGAAATCGGCCTGCGCCTGCGCGTCCGCCGACGCCCCTTCGGCTTGCTGCGCGGGGTCGAGCGAGATCATGCGGTCCGCGACGCTGGCGAGGTTCGGCGCATTCCGGGTGAGCGTCTGGGCGGTCGTCGAGGTGAGCACGAGAAGCAGCGCCTCGCGGCGGAAGAGCCGATCTCGGAGCCGATCCATCATCTGCCAGAAGGCAGGCTCGCGATCATCGAGGCCATAGATCACCTCGGCCTCATCGGAGGCCCGGATCTTCCGCACGAACGCGATCGCGTCGGGAGGGGCACGAAAGCGCCTCACGGGATGATCGACGCGCCGGAGCAACCGAGCCGCTGCGGCCTCGACGGCCGCTCCCGGGACGGCGACGATCGAGATTCCATCCCCGAGGGCAGCCGCTGCGTCGATCTCCTCCAGCCGCGCGGTCGCGAGCGGCGTCATGCGGGGCTCCCTTGCGAGTCGATGCTGGCCAGGAGCGGCGCGAGGGTCGGATGGACGACGAAGTGCGCGGGCACGCCTGCGTGCTCGAGCACCCGGCGCGTCACGAGCAGCGAGAGCTCGCCCTCCGTCGTCGGGACGAACGTGCCAGTCTTCCGGGCGCGCTGAAGCAGGGCGACTTCTTCGGAGGTGAGGCCGAAGATGAGCTGACGGCCAAAGGCGTCCGCCGCCGCGTCGACATGAGGGATCGCCACATCGTCCGCGCCGGTGAGGTAGGCGCGCTCCACCGAGCCGCGGGCCAGGGTGATCACATCCCGGAGCACGCCGCCGGACCACTCCGCGACCTTGTCACGAGCCGCCTCGGTGATCATACCTTCAGGATCTCGCTTCTCCAGGATCCGGTGGATGAACCCGCGCGCCTCGGGGCTCCGCTGAACGTCAACCGGCGTCTCTGCATAATAGTGCCGGAAGCGATCCACGATCGGTCGATGCGAGCCGAACATGGTCCGAAGCGGCCCCGCGAGCACCACGCCGATGCCGGCGGTCATGAGCGCGCGCACGTCTTGCTCCACGAGCCCCGCGAAGGCATCGAGATCGGAGACTCTGTCGAGAGCGTCGAACAGCAATACGAGATGCTCCTTCGCCGGCTGGAGCTCGCCGGCCAGGGTGAGCAGCATCTGCAGCTTCTCCACCACGGAATCTTCCAGGGGAGCCTCCGGAGACGACAGGAGCGGGGGCTCATGCACGGGGTAAAGATCCCCCGTATCATCGCTTCCATCCTCATCGCTCCAGTCGGGCTGCGGCACGTCGACCCATCGCGTGTAGCCTTGCGCCCACCGCAGGAACGCGCTCCTTGCCTGACGGATCGCATCGCTGGCAGATTTCCCAGCCCCAGGCGAGAGGGCGAGCCCCGCTATCACGATGAGCGTCCCAGGCTTCAACTGGCCCAGGTCGTGATGGGCGCTGACGTCGATGTACTCGGCGCGCACGTCACCCGCGGCACGCAATCGTTCGCACGCGAGCAAGAGCTGCGTCGTCTTCCCGGAGCCGATGCCCCCTACCAGCAGATGAGACGACGTGGGGTCGAGCTCCAGCCGAGCCGCGATCTCGTCCGCTGTGGCGCGCATCGGGTGCGGCACGACGAGTCCCTCGCGGATCGCGTCCAGCGGATTCGCGGCGGGGTTGAGCCGCGCGGTGAGCGCTCGGAACCTGGCGAGGCGGTCGGGCACGGCTCCAGGATACGCGAGCGCTCCAGGGGTGTCGAGATAACGAGGAGCCTCTCCACGATCCCCCAACGCTCCGCCGGATCCTGGCTTTCTGTCGGCGCCCGGGCTCGAGGGAGGGGCACGTCGAAGGGCAGAGCCCGGACGTCAGCGGCCGGCGATGCGGACGCCCTCTCCCTCTCCTGCATGGGTGACGGAGCGCGCAGATCCGGTGACAGGCGCGGGATCAGCGCGCGAGGCCGAGGGCGCGCTCGATGTAGGCGCGCTTCGCGGCGACGCCCGGCGAGAAATACGGGGACGGGAGGTCCAGCGTGCCGCAGCCCGGCAGGTCGAATGCGATGCGGTCCGACGGGCCGAGCTTCCCCTCGTCGGCGAGGATCGCGTGCGCGAACATCTCGGCGAAATCCTCGGTGGGGTAGCGGGCCGCCGTGGGGGTCACGAACCCGGCGCCGGCGAGGCGGCGGGTCGCGTTGCAGACGACCCGGTCGCGGGCGGCGGGCGTCCGCGGGTGGAGCGTCCGGGAGAGCGCATAACCCGGGATGAGCACGTCGGGGTCGGCGCCCACGGCGTCGAGGAGGCTGCCCCAGGCGTTGGGATCCAGATCGGCGCGGGGGAGGACGGCGGTGATGTCGCCGGGGGCGCCGGGGGCGGGGAGGTAATCGTGATCGGTCGTGACGATCTCCCACGAGAAGCCGGCGAAACCCTTGAGATCGCGGAGCTGCATGCGGAGCTGGCGATCGAGGACGAACTCGCTGGCATAGAGCGAGAGCGCGTGGCCCACCTCGTGGAGGACGAGGTAGCGGGCGGCGTGATCGCGGGGCGGGATCACGATCGACCCCGGGGCGCGGAGGAGCGGGTCGTCGGCGGGCAGCGCGGGGGGCGGGTCGCCGGCGATGGCGCGCCAGTACAGCAGGGGGACCTCGGCGTCGCGGAGGGGTCGGTCGAAGGGGAACCGGCCCGCGTCGATCACGATGAAGCCGCCCGCAGCGGCGGCGCGATCGACGTCGCAGGTGAGGAAGACGGCGGCCGCGCGGTCAATGCGGCTGGCGAGCCAGACGCCGCGGACGCGCCCGAGGACGCTGCGGGCCACCGGGTGAAGGGTGTCCAGGATGCCATGCATTCCATCCTGGAGATCGGGCGGGAGCGGGGCGGACATGAGGGCGCCGCGCTCGCCGAGGTATGCCTCGGCCGACGCGAGGCATTGCCCCTCGGGCGGGGCGAGCTTGGCGCGGATGTCCTGGGTGCTCGGGGCCGTGGGCCGGTCGAGGATCGCGGCGTAACGGGCGCTGCGCGCGGGCGCGCGGGCGCAGCCGGCGGCCAGGAGGGCGCACAGCGCGAGGACGTAATGGATCCAGCGAATGAGCACGACCATTCCGGCGGCCGCGCGGATGGAGCGCGAATGCCGCTCCGATACCCATTGTGCAGGAGGGCCCGGATCGCCAGAGGCAATGGTCGCGCGCGCTGTGGACGAAATGGATCAGCGGGCGCTGGCCGCGATCAATCCCGCACGTCCAGCATCGGATCGCCTTTCGGCTTCGATTTGTTCACGGGCGGTCGCGGCGCGCGCGTCCCCAGCTTCGCCAGATCGGAAGAGCACACGTCTGAACTCCAGTCACGTGACTGAATCTCGT
>CAYQYG010000270.1:0-12545 GCA_964421485.1 uncultured Polyangiaceae bacterium
CGCGCGAGCGGCGCGGCGAGGAGAGTGCTCGGCGACCGTGGCACACACATTGCGAATCACGGCGGACATGACGCACATGAGATCGGAGAAGCCACGCCTCGGCTGCGCGGCCTCGATCCGCAGGGATCGAGCGTCTGGCCGCCGAGAGCACCCCCGGTGCGCTCGCGGCGCATAGCGTGGAAGATCTCCACCGGGGGATGGAATGAACCTCGCCGATGTCGTCAGGGCGCTCATCTCGATCGGCGTCGCGGCGGTGCTGTTCGCCGAGGGCATGCGCGTGGATTCGCGCCCGATCGCCGAGCTCCTCCGCCGGAAGGACGTGATCGCTCGATACGTGCTGGCCGTCGTTGTCGCGGTCCCGCTCGTCGCGGCCGTGGTCGTCGTCGCGCTGCGGCCTCCCCGCGAGGTCACGGCCGGGCTCGGCGTCCTGGCCGCCTCGCCCGGCGCGCCCCTCTTGCTGCCCAGGCTGGTCAAGCTCGGGCGCGGCGCCGCGTATGCCCCGGCGATGCACCTGCTTCTGACTGCGCTCGCCGTCGTGACGGCGCCTCTGGTCCTCGCGGCGCTCTCGATTGCTCCGGGGTTCGAGGCGAGGGCGGCGCCGCTCGACGTGGGGCAGAAGGTCCTGGTCAGCGTGTTCGCGCCCGTGGTCGCCGGCCGCCTCGTGCAACGCCACGCCGGGCCGTTCGCGGCGCGGTTCGGACCGCTGCTCGAGCGCCTCGCCCTGCTGATCTTGCTCGGCGCGATCCTCGTCCTCGTCGTGGTCGCAGGCCGTGTCCTCCTGCGCGTCGAGGCCCGCTCCTACCTCGCGATGGCGCTCGTGGTGCTGGCCTCGCTCGGTGTTGGCCACCTCCTTGCGCCGCCGCGGCCCGACGAGCGCACGGCGCTCGCGCTGGAGAGCGCCGCGCGCAACCCGATGATCGCGATCCTGATCGCGGCGCACAACTTCCGCCGGGAGAACATCCTGCCGGTGCTGCTCCCGTATCTCCTGATCCAGGTGGCCGTGATCAACCTCTATGCGACGTGGCGGATGCGCGCGCGCGCCGGCGCGGGCGACGCCTCACGGTAGCTCATCCGCGCGTCGCGACGACAGCCGCGTCTCGAGCTCGAGCGGCTCTTGGGGCGCAGGGCGCGCTCCGACAGGCGCGCGACCCGGAGCCTCAAATATCAAACCGAGGGTTGGCAAGCCAGCGCCTCGCCACCATGTGTGTCGCGAGGGGTCGTGTGTCGTCGACAATCCGCCGCGCTGAGGCCGCGTCGGGAGTTGGAGAGGGGGGGATCATGGCTCAGCCAATCATCTCATCCGGGCCCGGCGGCCCGGATGAAGCGGTGAACATGCCCGATCTGAAGGGGGTGTCGGGCTGCCTCGGCCTGCGGCTCGGCGCGATCACGTCGGCCGTCCTCGAAGTGCGCGACGGCGAAGTACGGCTGGAAGTACGGCTGGAGGAGACGGCCGGACCATCGGCCGCGGACGCCTTCGTGAACTGCGACGAGCCGGAGGACCTGGTGACGATCGTGAAGGGCGGCTTGAACCCGGTCGTGGCCGCGCTGCAAGGGCGCATCCGGATCGAGGGGGACATGAGCTTCGCGGCGAAGGTGCTCATCGCGTTCAACGCCGCCTCGCCCTTCAAGGGCCGGCGCCTGGAGAGGCTCCTGGCGCAGGAGAAGAAGGAGGCCTGACATGCCGTCTGACACGCTCAGCATCCTGGACGGGAACACCTTCGTCGTGAGCGATCGGCGCGGCGATCTCGAGGCCACGCCCACCGAGAACCACGGGTTGTTCATGAACGACACACGCTTCCTGTCGAGGTGGGTGCTGACGGTCGCGGGGCAGCGACCGAAGCCTCTCACGGTCGACGATCTCGCGTACTTCAAGGTCCAGTTCTTCCTGGCCGTGACGACGGGCACGATCTACGTCGACTCGAAGCTGTCGGTGCTCCGCAAGCGCGCTGTCGGCCGCGGCTTCCACGAGGACATCACCGTCTTCAACCACGACAGGAGCCCCGTCGACGTCGACATCCGCATCGAGGCGGCGGCCGATTTCGCCGACCTGTTCGAGGTCAAGGACAAGCTCGAGAAGAGGGGCGAGCTCTATCACCGCGTCGAGGCGAACGGGCTCGTCCTGGGGTACAGGCGCGATCGCTTCCGTCGCGAGACGCGGATCGACGCCGCGGAGCCGGCGGAGTGGCGAGCGGACGGCCCGGTGTTCAGGGTCGCGATCCCCCCGCACGGCAGCTGGCGCACCTGCATCGACGTGACCGCGGTCGTGCACACGCAGGAGGCGCCCCGGCCGACGTACGCGCATCACCGAGGGGATCTCCACTCCGAGTTCGGCCAGGACGTCTCCAGGTGGGAGAGGGCGGTGCCGAAGCTCGTGTGCTCCTGGCAGCCGCTCGAGCGCACCTATGAACGGAGCCTCATCGACCTCTCGGCCCTCCGCTTCCCGACGCCCATCACGCCCGTCGCGCTGCCGGCCGCCGGGCTGCCGTGGTTCATGGCCGTCTTCGGGCGGGACAGCATCATCACGAGCTACCAGGCGCTGCCGTTCGTCCCCGAGCTCGCTCACGCGACGCTGAGGACGCTCGCGGTCTTTCAGAGCCTCAAGGACGACGCGTTCCGGGACCAGGAGCCCGGCAAGATCCTCCACGAGCTCCGGCTCGGCGAGATGACGGCGTTCGAGGAGCGGCCCCACTCTCCATATTATGGATCCGCCGATGCGACGCCTCTCTATCTCGTCCTGCTCGAGGAGTACGAGCGCTGGACCGGGGACCGCGCGCTGGTCGCCGCGCTCGAGCGCACGGCGCGCCAGGCGATCGCCTGGATCGATCGCTTCGGCGATCGCGACGGCGACGGGTATGTCGAGTACGAGCGGCGCAACCCGGAGACCGGGCTCGAGAACCAGTGCTGGAAGGACTCGTGGGACTCGATCGCCTTCGCCGACGGGACCCTCGCGGAGACGCCGCGCGCGACGTGCGAGATCCAGGGCTACGTATTCGACGCGAAGCGGAGGACGGCGCGCCTGGCGCGCGAGGTCTGGGGCGACCCGGCGTGGGCGGACCAGCTCGAGCGGGAGGCCGAGGCGCTCCGGCGGAGATTCAACGAGGACTTCTGGATCCCCGAGCGGGGCTTCTTCGCGCTGGCGCTCGACAGGCACAAGCGGAAGGTCGACTCGCTGACGTCCAACATCGGCCACCTGCTCTGGAGCGGCGTCGCCGACGCCGACAAGGCCGAGCGCTGCGTGCGCCACCTGATGGGCGACGCGCTCTTCTCGGGGTGGGGCGTGCGCACCATGGCCAGGGGGGAGGGCTCGTTCAACCCGATCGGCTATCACGTGGGCACCGTCTGGCCGCACGACAACTCGATCATCGCCTGGGGGCTCCGTCGCTATGGATACCGGGTCGAGGCGGCGCACGTCTCGCTGGCGATGCTCGAGGCCGCGGCGCTGTTCGGCGGCCGGCTGCCCGAGGCGTTCGCCGGGTACGATCGCGACGCCACCAAGTACCCGGTCGAGTACCCGACGGCGTGCAGCCCCCAGGCGTGGGCGACGGCGGCCCCGCTGCTCTTCGTCCGGGCCCTCCTGGGCCTCGACTCCGACGGCCGGCACCTCATCGTCGAGCCCGCATTGATCGAGCCGATCGGCCAGCTCCAGCTCCTCGACATCCCGGGCCGGTGGGGGCGCCTGGACGCTTTCGGGCGCGCGCGCCTGGCGGTCGCGGCCTGACGCCGGCGCGCCGGGGAGCACACCTGCCACCGGGGCGACCGCTATGGGGACGATCGCGTCTACCCGGGGAGAGCGGCCGTCGCGGGCGCCGGGATTGCATCTCCGCGGGAGCCGAACGCCGTGGTCGCCGCGAGCACGCGGCGGCGCCGCGCGGGGGAGGGGAGGACACGAATGAAGAGACGGAGAGCCTGGGTGCTGGGCGCCGCGATCGCGGCCCCGCTCGTGGTAGCCGGCGAGAAGGCCGCGCCCGCGCAGTCGATTCGAGGCCACGAGGGGCCGTGCGCGGAAGGAGCCGGGCCCGCCGAGGGGCGGTGCGTGGACCCGATGGCCGACGGGCTCCTGCGCCGGATGAGCGATTACCTCGGAGGCCTGCGGCAGTTCGGCGTCGTCGCCGATCACGCGACCGAGGTCGTGCTGGACACGGGGCAGAAGCTCGAGCTCACGGGCAGCTCGCACGTCTTCGTCAAGCGCCCGAACAAGGTGCGGAGCGATCGGCGCGGCCAGCTCGCGGATCTGTCGCTTTACTATGACGGCGCCACCATGACGATCCTCGGCCGCCGGCACAACCTCTACGCGACGGCCGAGGCGCCCCCGACCCTCGACGGCGCCATCGATTTTGGCCGAAATGAGCTCGATCTGGAGGTGCCCGCCGCCGACCTGCTCTACAGCGACCCTTACCGCGTCCTCATGGAGGACGTGATCTCCGGCGCGTACATCGGACGGGCGATCGTGAACGGCGTGACCTGCCACCACCTCGCGTACCGGGGCAACGAGACGGACTGGCAGATCTGGATCCAGGACGGGCCGCGCCCGCTGCCGTGCAAGTACGTCATCGTCAGCAAGCACGTCGCGTCCGCCCCGGAGTTCTCGGTCGAGCTCCACGACTGGGAGGTCGACGTGAACATCGTGGACGACATCTTCCATTTCGTGCCACCGCCGGGCGCCGACCGGATCGACTTCCTCCGCGTGCGCGAGCAGATGTCGCCTGCGGGCCAGGGAGGTGTGCGATGACGACGAAGAGAGGGAGAGGTGCGCGTCCGGTGCTCTCGGCTGCGCTCGGGCTGGGCGCGCTCCTCTTGCTCGGAGACGCCTGGGCGGTCGTGGGGCGCCCGCTCACGCCGATCAGCTACGCGGGCGTGGCGCGGCGGACGACGCGGCGGGCCGTCGTGGCGACCTCGGCCTACGCCTACACCGCGGGGGCGGTCGCGACCCTGCCCGCAGGGTGCGTGAGGGCGCCCGGCGCATATTACAGCTGCGCCGGCACGTATTATCGCCCGTACTACGACGGACCGAACCTCGTCTACGTCGTGACGCCGCCCCCTTGATTCCTGGTCGATCGCGACAGGGAGGGGCTCGCGAGGGAGGAGGAGGCGGGCGCGGCGTGCGCGAGCAGAGGGCGGCGCGACGCGCCCGGGCGCGGCCGGTGTCGCAAACCTGGGACGACCTCAGGGATGCTGTACTAGGATGGCGCCGCACCATGAAGACGGACGGTCTTGCCCTCTTCGACACGGCGATCGGCCGCTGCGGGATCGGCTGGCGCGCGCGGGGCATCGCGTGCTTGCAGCTCCCGGAGGCGAGCGAGCGCGAGACCCGCGCGCGCCTCGCCCGGCGGCTCCCGGGCGCGGTCCTCGCCCCGCCGCCGCCCGACGTGAAGCGCGCGATGGACGCCGTCGTCGCGCTCCTCCGCGGCGAGGCGATCGATCTCTCCGGCATCCCGCTCGACATGGAGGGGGTGCCGCCGTTCCACCGCCGTGTCTACGAGGTCACGCGCGCCATTCCGCCGGGCGCGACGCTCTCGTACGGAGACGTCGCGGCGCGGCTCGGCTCGCCCGGCGCGGCGCGCGCCGTGGGGCAGGCGCTCGGGCGGAACCCGTTCGCCGTCATCGTGCCCTGCCATCGCGTGCTCTCGGCCGGCGGCAAGCTCGGCGGCTTCTCCGCGAGCGGCGGCGTCGGGACGAAGACGCGCATGCTCGCGATCGAGGGCGCGCGGGTCGCGGGCGTGCCCGCGGCCCCGCGCGGCGAGGGCGGCTTCGGCTTCGATCCGGGCGTCGCGCTGGCGCACCTGCGCGAATCCGACGCGCCGCTCGCGCGCCTCATCGACGCCGTCGGCCCCTTCCGCATGCAGCTCGACAGGACCCCGAGCCTCTTCGTCGCGCTCGCGGAGGCGATCGTCTACCAGCAGCTCTCGGGCAAGGCCGCCGCGACGATCTTCGGTCGCGTCTGCGCGCTGTGCCCGGGCGCGGAGGGCGGCCTCACGCCCGAGCAGATCCTGCGCACCCCGGACGAGGCGCTCCGCGGCGCCGGCCTCTCGCGCGCAAAGCTCCTCTCGCTCCGCGACCTCGCGAAGAGGGCAGTCGAGGGCGAGCTCCCCACGCTCGCCGAGGTCCGCGCCATGGACGACGAGGCGATCGTCGAGCGCCTGACCGCCGTACGCGGCATCGGCCGATGGACCGTGGAGATGCTCCTCATCTTCCGCCTCGGCCGCCCCGACGTGCTCCCCCTGGACGACTACGGCATCAAGAAAGGCTTCGCGGTCGCGTTCAGGAAGAGGGATCTGCCTGCGCGGAAAGATCTCGAGAAGCGCGGCGCGCGGTGGAAGCCCTACCGGACGGTGGCGAGCTGGTATCTCTGGCGCGCGGTGGAGCTGGGGCGCGCCCCCCTCGCCAATGCGAAGGAATTCGCCCGCGCCGGCGAGCGCTGAATACCTCGATAGATCCCCGTCCTCGCTCCCGCCGCGCCGGGCGTGCGATCCATTGATGTATTATTCGGATCTTCCCGCGAGATCGTCATCTCGTCGAGAGCACGTGAATGGGGGAGTCTCCAGGGCGCGGAGCGGCGCGGGGGCGGGCGGCGCAAATCCTGCGCGGCGCGGGGGCGGGCGCACGCGGGGGTGGACAGGGTGGACCTCTGGATGCGAAAGAGCCGGGGATGAAGCAGATCGCGCTCCCCTTCCTGATCGAGCAGCCCTCGGCCCCGCCGCCGCCGGCGCGGACCGATCCGCCGCTCTGGGTCTCGCGGCTGCTCCTCCTGCGCGAGCCGCGGATCTCGGGAGAGTCGGTGATCCGCGACATCCGGCTCCGCCGCGGCCTCAACATCCTCTGGGCGCCGCCCTCGGACGGCGGCGCGGAGACGAGGCTCTTCGACGGGAAGATCACCGGGCACACGGCGGGCAAGACGACGTTTTGCCGGCTCATCCGGTATCTCCTCGGCGAGGAGCGGTTCGGCGCGCCGCGCGCGCAGGATCGCATCCGCGAGAGGCTGCCCGAGGGGTGGGTCGTCGGCGAGGTCGTGATCGGCGGCGTGCGCTGGGTGGTCGGGCGGCCGTTCGCGCGCGGGCTGCACCCGTTCGCGGCGCAGGGCCGCCCGGTCGAGGAGGCGCTCCTGGAGAGGGGTCCATACCAGGATTTCCGCGCGACGCTGGAGGCGGCCATCATGGCGCCCGTTCCGGTGAAATCGCTGCCGCGGGCGCGCCGGCCGCTCGACTGGGACGTCCTGCTCACGTGGCTCTCTCGCGATCAGGAGGCGCGCTTCGCGGGATTGGTCCATTTCCGCGATCCGTCGAGCGAGTCGACGAGCCCGAGCCCGACGCTCGGGGATCGATACGTCGTCGTGCGGGCGGTGCTCGGGCTCATGTCCGACGAGGAGCGGGCCATCCAGGAGGAGCAGGAGTCGGTGGCGGAGCGGCGGCGGCAGATCGAGGCGGAGGGGCAGGACCTCCGGAGGCGGGCGGACGAGGACCGGCGCCGCCTGGCGAAGCGGCTCGGATTGAAGGACGACGGCGAGGCCGGCCCGCTGTTCGCCGCGCGGCTGCGCGAGGCGGTGGAGGCGCGCCGCGCAACCGTCCGGCGCGCCGAGGAGGAGCTCGCGGGGCGCCGCGCGGCCGCGGAGCTCTCGCTCGCGGGCTTGATCCCGGCCGCCGAGCAGGCCGGCGCGCTCCGCCGCCGCCTCGAGGAGGCCGAGGAGCGGCTCGCGCGGGCCCGATCCGCGGCGCAGGATACTGTGGGTGCGACCCATCCATCGGTGGATGGAGGCGATCCCGACACCATTGCCGTGGAAAATCATCCAGTGGACGGCGCGCCCGAGGGCGATCGCGTCGAGGCGATCGCGCGCGAGGTCCTCGCCGCGCGGGAGGCGCTCGGCGCGGCGCGGGAGGCCGAGCGGGCCCTCATGGCGGATTTCGTCCGGCTGAACGGGGAGGCGCAGGAGGAGCGCGCGCGGGCGGCGCGCGAGGGCGCGATCGTCGAGGAGCTCGATCGCCTCGAGGGCCATGCGGCGGCGGCGCGGCGGGCGCGGGAGGCGGGCCAGGAGGCCGCGCAGGGGCTCGCGAGGGAGGCGCGCGAGCTCGCGGAGCGGAAGGCGACGCAGCGGCGGGAGCACGCGGAGGCGCTGGAGCGGCTGTCCGGCCGGTTCGAATACGTGGCGCAGGCGCTGCTCGGCCGCAAGGTGAGCGGCGAGGTGGACGTGAGCGGCGGCGAGGTGGCGCTCCGGCTTGACATGCGGGGCTCCGGGTCGCGCTCCCCACATGAGCGCGCCCTCCGCCCCGCGCCCCGGGATCACGGCGAGCGTGACGGCGCGGCGATGGAGACGGTGAAGGTGCTCGCGTTCGACCTGGCCGCGCTGGCGCTCGGAATCGACGGATACGGGCATTTCCCGGCCTTCTTGATCCACGACGGACCGCGCGAGGCGGACATGGATTCGCTCATCTACGAGCGGCTGTTCCTCTATGCGAGGGAGCTGGAGGAGAAGCCCGGCGGCGGCCGCGAGCCGGCCTTCCAGTACATCGTGACCACGACGGCGCCGCCGCCGAAGCGGCTCCAGGCGGCGCCGTGGCTGCTCGAGCCCCGGCTCGACGCGTCCGCGCCCGAGGGGCGGCTCTTCCGGATGGATCTATGATGGATACACGAGCCATGCTGGCGCGCCTGGTCGCGTTCCCGACGGTGTCGAGGGACTCGAACCTCCCGCTCATCGATTTCGTGGAGGAGTACCTGCGCGGGCACGGGGCAATGACGCGGCGCGTCCCGAGCGACGACGGCCGGAAGGCGAACCTGCACGCGATCGTCGGGCCGGCGGCGCCGGGTGGGATCGTGCTCTCCGGGCACACCGACGTCGTCCCGGTCGACGGGCAGCCCTGGAGCACCGATCCATTCGCGCTCACCGAGCGGGACGGGCGGCTCCAGGGTCGGGGCGCGTGCGACATGAAGGGCTTCATCGCGGTCGCGCTCGCGCTCGTGCCGGAGATGAAGGGGCTCAGGAGGCCCATTCACCTGGCGCTCTCCTATGACGAGGAGGTCGGGTGCCTCGGCGCGCCGCGGCTGATCCGCGAGATCTGCGAGGCCTCGCCGCCGCCCGCGGCGGTGATCGTCGGCGAGCCGACGGGCATGAAGGTGGTGACGTCGCACAAGGGGATCGCGGTGTACCGGACGACCGTGACGGGGCACGAGGCGCACTCGAGCCAGACCCACCGCGGGGTGAGCGCGGTGACGAATGCGGCGCGGCTGATCGTGCGGCTCGACGAGATCGGGCGGGCGCTCCGCGAGCGGGCGCCCGGGGACAGCGGGTTCGAGCCGCCGTGGACCACGGTCCACGTGGGCACGGTGCGCGGTGGGACGGCGGTGAACATCATCTCGCGTCATTGCGAGCTGCTGTGGGACGTGCGGAGCCTGCCGGGCGACGACCCTGCGGCGATCGCGGCGGAGCTCGGGCGCTGGGCCGAGGAGGAGCTCTTGCCCGAGATGCGGCGGATCGCGCCGGAGGCCGCGATCGAGACGGTGGAGGTCGTCCGGGCGCCCGCGCTCCGCGACGAGCCGGAGAGCGCGGCCGCGACGCTGGCCAAGGCGCTGACGGGCGAGGCCACGACCGGAAGGGTGCCGTACGGAACGGAGGCCGGCCAGTTTCAGGAGGCGGGTTTGCCCTCGGTGATATGCGGCCCCGGCTGGATCGACCAGGCGCACAAGCCGGACGAGTCCATCTCGCTGGAGCAGCTCGACGCCGGCGAGGGATTCATCCGGAGGCTGATCGCACGTCTATCGGGGTGAGCCCGAAATGAACACCCATCGATGGATTGTGGTGGCACGGATTTTCCTTCCATCTCTGGTCCACCGGAGCGGAATATGGCACCCATGGACCTTACGGAGTATGTCTTGCTCGTCCTCGTGGCGGGAGGGGACGTCACGACGGTGTCCTTCCGTGCCGGGCATGCGCTCGCCCGGCGGCGGCAGCGGACCGTCCACGAGCGGATGAGCCGCCCGCAGGCGGGGGGGTCGGTGGAGTGCAGGCCGGTGGCGGACGGCGCGACGGGGACCGCGGCGAACGTGGAGCGGTGCCCGCGGTGCGGCGGCCGGCGGCCTGATTGCGACAAGGATTGCGTCAGGCCGATGGACCTCGGCGTGCCGCTGCGCCCGGGCGCCGGCGCCGAGCGCTGAGGCGCGCTCAGGCGAGCTCCTCGCCCCGCGTCTCGGCGCCGACGCCGAGGGCGAGGAGGGCGAGGCCGACGGCGGGCACGACGGCGACCCAGCGGAGGATATCGATGGGGTTCGCGCCGCTCCTCGCGACGACGCCGACCGCGAAGGGGCCGGCGACCGTGATCAGGCGGCCCATGTTGAGGCAGAAGCCGGCGCCCGTGCCGCGCAGGTGCGTGGGGAAGAGCTCGGGCAGATAGAACTGGAACGAGCCGAAGATCCCGTAGACGGACACGCCGACGAGGCCGAAGGAGCAGAGGCGCAGCGCGGGGGTGAGGGGGAGGGCGAACGCGAGGGCGATGGAGGCGGCGCTCCACGCGAAATAGGCGAAGTACATCCTGCGGCGGCCCATGCGCACGGCGAGCGGCGCGGCGAGCACGGCGCCGACGAGGCCGCCGAGGTTGAACCAGCTCATCGCCTGCGTGATGAACGAGGCCTTGACCGGGCCGAGGGCGGCGGGGCGGGGGATCAGCTCCTCGGCGAGGCGGGAGGCGACGAGCGGGAGGAATGCGCTCACCACCCAGAAGCTGATGAGCGCGACGGCGGTGATGACCACGCCGCCCAGGGTGCGGCGGCGGAGGGCGGGGGAGAAGAGCTCGCCGATGCGGGCGGGCCTGCGCGCGGCGGCGTGCCAGCGCTCGGGCTCCTTGAGGCCGCGGCGGATGACGAGCGCGACGAAGGCGGGCAGGGCGCCGAATGCGAGGAAGAGGCGCCAGGAGAGGCCGGCGTCCGAGGCGATGGCGTCGATCTGCTTCGTGAAGAGCCAGTTGACGAATATGGCGAGGAAGACGAAGAACGGGGGCGAGGTGAAGAGGACGGTGCCCATCTGCACGCGGCGGTGCTCGGGCACGGTCTCGGCGACGAGGATCGCGCCCGCGGCCCACTCGCCGCCGATCCCGAGGGCGGTGATGAAGCGGAAGAGGCCGAGCACGTAGACGTCCGGCGCGAGCGCGCAGGCGCCGGTGCCGAGCGAATAGATGAGCATGGTCAGGATGACCGTGCGGGTGCGGCCGATCGAGTCGCTGAGCTTGCCGAATGCGACGCCGCCGATGGCCCAGCCGAGCAGCATCACGCTGGTGAGCACGCCGTTCCAGAAGCCGGTGGCGGCCCTGGCCTCGGGCGCGGTGGGCGCCATGCCGAGGAGATCCGGGATGCAGATCGGGGCGATGAAGTTGAAGAGGATCGAGTCCATGAGATCGAACCCGAGCCCCAGCCAGGCGCAGAAGACGACGTATTTCTGATATGAGGTGAGGCCGGGGGCCTCCGCCCCGGCGGTATCGATCGCCTGGCTCACGCGGACCTCCTCGCGATCCGGGTCATCTCACGGAACGGGGGGCGAAGGCCAGGCTCGCGCGCGGGCAGGGGGCGGGAGCGGGCGCGCCGCAGCTCAGCAGCCGGGGGGATCGGGGCAGGCGCCCGTGCGGGGCGTGGAGGAGCCCTGGCCGATGGCGCACCAGGAGGGGAGCTCCGCGGGGATGCCGTCGGGGATGTAAGGGGAATTGCCGGCGTTGAGCCAGTAGGGGTGATCGAGGAAGAAGCGCCAGAGCGGCGCGAAGGCGGGGGCGCCGGCGGGCACGTCCAGGGGCGGCTTGGCGTGGCCGCAGTTGTGGACGCATTCGAGGAAGAAATGGCCGCCGCTCGAGAGGCCGGCCTCGAGGCTATGGGAGGCGTCCTCGAAATTGAGGACGCCGAAGCACTCGTCCGTGGGGCCGCCCCAGAGGACCAGGGCGGGCATCTTGTGGTCGGGCTGCGTCCAGGGACGGACCACGCCGTCCACGCCGCCGGAGAGGGAGATGATGGACGAGAGGCGGTCGCCGCGGCCGCCCGCGAGCTGGTCGGTGAAGAGCGCGCCGGCGCTGACGCCGGCGCTCCCGACGCACTCCTTGTTGATGGAGAACTGCTCGGCGACGCAGGCGAGCATGTCGTCGAAGAAGAGGAGCTCCTCGTCCACGCGCGCCTGCGTCTGGGTCGCCTCGAAGGGCCATTTGAAGAGGACGTCGCCCTTGGATTCGGGGATGACCGCAATGAAGCGCTGGGAGTCGGCGGCGGCCTGGATGTCTCCCTCATTATAGAAATCATCGGCGCTGCCGCCGAGCCAGTGCCAGAGGAAGATGACGGGGAGGCGCTCGGCAGGATCGAGGTTCGCCGGGAGGACGAGGCGGAACTGGCGGTCAGCGCCGGAGCTCGGGAGGGTGTTCATTCCGTCCGCGAGCGCGGGGCAGGCGCCGCCGCTGTAGGCGGGCGGCGGCGGGGCGACGGCCGCGCCGGGCGGGGGCTCGGTGGCGCAGGTGATACCGCTCGCGTTGCCGCCGGCGCCGCCGGTGCCGGAGCCGCCGGTGCCGGAGCCGCCGGTGCCGGAGCCGCCGGTG
>CAYQYG010000271.1:0-4821 GCA_964421485.1 uncultured Polyangiaceae bacterium
CGTCCCGAGCCACCCCGCGAGCAGCTGCACCGCCGCGCCCGCCGCGATCACCCCGACCGTCGCCGCCGCGGCCACGAGCGGCAAGAGGCGCTTCACCTGCCGCGTCTCGATCGAGCTCGCCACGGCCTTGAAGGTCATGAGCGGCAAGAGCGGCGGCAGCAGCAGCAGCGACACGCAGATCCCGTAGAGCAGCGGCCGCGAGGCCCCCCGCGCGAGCGCCCCCGCGGCCGCCATCGACACGGCCGTCGCCCCCAGCAGCGCCGCGTCGAGCCGCGCGCCTGGGTTGACGCTCGGGGCTCCGGGTCGCGGCGCGCCCTCCGCCCCGAACCCCGCCCGCCCCTCGACCCGCCTCGAGATCGCCGCGTACGCCCCCGCCGCCGCGAACCGCACCGCCGCCGTCACCACGTAGAAGCGCGAGATCGCCCCGAGATCGAACGCGGACACGAACAGCGTGTCCGACGCGATCCCCGCGAGCGACATCGCCCCCACCCCGAGGAAGGCGTACCCCACCGCCGGCCCCGCGACGGGCCCGTCCCCAGGACGTAGACCGAGGAGCGAGAGGATCGGGTGCAAGGGCGCTCCCTATTACCGCGGCCGCCCCGCGGCGGACCAGCGTTCGATCCCGCCCCGGTCCGCTCTGGTAGGCTGCCCGCCCCATGAGCGCCGTCCACGAGCCGCCGCCCGAGGCCTTCGATCGCGTCTCCGCCTCCGCCGCCCCGGAGGGTGAGCACAAGCCCTACATCAGCGCGAGCGCGAGCCCGGCCGAGCTCACGGTCCGCGCCGTGGTGCTCGGCGCGGTGCTCGGCATCATCTTCGCGGCCTCATCGGTCTACCTCGCGCTCAAGGTCGGCCTCACCGTCTCCGCCTCGATCCCGATCGCCGTCCTCGCGATCACGATCTTCCGCGCCTTCGGCCGCGCCACGATCCTCGAGAACAACATCGTGCAGACGGCCGGCTCGGCCGGCGAGTCCATCGCGGCCGGCGTCGCGTTCACGCTGCCCTCGCTCCTGCTCATGGGCTACGAGCTCGAGGGCACCAAGGTCCTCGTCATCGCGCTGCTCGGCGGCCTCCTCGGCGTGCTGATGATGATCCCGCTCCGCCACGGCCTCATCGTCGAGGAGCACGGCAAGCTCACCTACCCGGAGGGCACCGCCTGCGCCGACGTGCTCATCGTCGGCGAGACGGGCGGCACCAACGCCAAGACGGTGCTCTCCGGCTTCGGCCTCGGGTTCCTCTACAAGCTCTTCGGCGACCCGATGAAGCTCTTCCAGATGAACCCCGACCACCGCTTCGCGTCGTGGAGGGGGGCGAGCATCGGCGGCGAGCTCACGCCCGAGATGCTCGGCGTCGGCTACATCATCGGCCCGGCGACCGCCTCGCAGATGATGGCCGGCGGCGTGCTCGCCTACCTCATCCTCATCCCGATGATCGCGTTCTTCGGCGACGGCCTGCCGCACGCGATCTTCCCCGCCACGAAGCTCATCCACGACATGGCCCCGGACGAGATCCGGAGCAAGTACGTGCTCTACATCGGCGCCGGCGCCGTCGCGACCGGCGGCTTCGTGAGCCTCGGCCGCGCGATGCCCACGATCCTCAAGGCCTTCAAGAGCGGCCTCAAGAACTTCAAGATGGGCCAGGCGAAGGCAGGGGCCCCGGAGAAGGCCGCCCTGCCCCCGCGCACCGCGCAGGACCTCCCGTTCAGCGTCGTGGTCTACGGCTCGCTCGGCCTGCTGCTCCTCATCTGGCTCGCGCCGATGCTCGAGATCAAGCTCGTCCCCGCGATCCTCATCATGCTCTTCGGCTTCTTCTTCGTGACCGTCTCCTCGCGGATCACGGGAGAGATCGGCTCCTCTTCGAACCCGATCTCCGGCATGACGGTGGCGACGCTGCTCATCACCTGCCTGCTCTTCCTCGCGATGGGCTGGGTCGGCGTGGAGTACCGCGCGATGGCGCTCAGCACGGCGGCGATTGTTTGTATCGCGGCGTCGAACGGCGGCACGACGAGCCAGGACCTCAAGACCGGCTTCCTCGTCGGCGCGACGCCGCGGCGGCAGCAGATCGCGCTGCTCGTCGGCGTGATCACGAGCGCCGTCTTCATCGGCGGCACGCTGCTCTTCCTGAACGGCGCCTACACGACCGTCGTCGCCGAGAGCTACGAGGCGAAGCTCCCGCCCGCCGCGATCACGCAGAAGCAGATGACGGGCCCCGACGGCAAGACCTACCGCGTGGGCTTCATGGCCGACTCGGGCGGCGCGGTCCCGCAGGGCAAGTACCTCGTCGACGACGCCGGCTCGATCGCGTTCGTCGTCGACCCTGGCATCGGCGGCCGGACGCCCTACGCGCACGAGAAGCTCGCCGCGCCGGCGTTCGTGCCCGCCTCCGCCGCCGAGAAGGGCACGCAGCTCGGCCCCGACCGCCGCGAGTACAAGCTCGTCGAGCTCGAGCACGCGGAGGGCGTCGAGAAGGGCCGCTACCTCGCGGAGGGCGGCCAGCTCGTCTATCACCTCAAGCCCGTCGAGAAGCTCGACGCGCCCAAGGCGAGCCTGTTCGCGCTGATCATCGACGGCATCCTCACGCGCAAGCTGCCGTGGAGCCTCGTGCTCATCGGCGTGATGCTCGCCGCCGTGATGGAGCTCTGCGGCGTGGCCTCCCTGCCCTTCGCGGTCGGCGTCTACCTGCCGATCTCCACGTCGGTGCCGATCTTCGTGGGCGGCATCATCCGCTGGATCGTCGACCGGCGCCGCGCCGCCATGAACGAGGGCAAGGGCCCGGCGGACGAGGAGTTCAGCGCCGGCACGCTGCTCTCGTCCGGCTACATCGCCGGCGGCGCGATCGCGGGCCTGGTCGCCGCGCTGGTCGCGGGCCTCGGCATGGAGGAGCGCTTCCACCTCGGCGCGAAGCTCGGCGAGTTCACCTCGGGCAACCTGTCCGGGATCGTGGCGTTCGCGGCCATCACGGCGATCCTCTACGTGACCGGGACGCGGGCGCAGTCCGCGCTCGGCGAGGGGCCCGGCGGATCCGCGCCCGCCGCTGCGGGCGGAAGCAAGGCGGAGGGCGGCGACGAGGGCTGATCGCCGGTGTGCCGGGCCCGGCGTGGTGCCGGTCCCGGATCACAAAACGCCGGCGGCGGCCCCGTGGAGAGCCGCCGCCGCGTGGGCCCAGGAAGGGCCCCAGCTACGTGGGATCGATCAGCCGCCGGTGCCGACGGAGCCGCCGACGCTCGCGCTGGCGCTCACGTTGACGTCGATCGAGGCCGACGCGCTCGCGGACGCCTCGACGGCGACGGCGATGCAGGCCACGGCCTTGCCGCCGGCCTTGAGCGCGACGTCCTTGACCTCGGCGCCCGCCTTCACGACGCCCGCCACGGTCGCGGCGAGCTTCTTGCCGGTGCCGAGCTGGATCTTGAGGATCGCCGGGAGCGAGCCCTGGAGCGCGCCCATGAGCTTCTGGACGTCGGCGTTCGCCTTGCCCTTGGCCACGACGCGGACGTTGGGAGCGTCGCAGGTGAACTGCGCGGCGCCCTTCGCGGTGCACTGGAGCTGGCAGCTCGGATCGACGCTGGGAGGCTCGAAGTCGCCCGAGCACTTCGGCTCCTTGACCTCGGCGCTGCAGCCGCCGGAGCAGCTGCCCTCGCACTTCGCGCCCGCCTTCATCTCGCAGCTGCCCGAGCACTTGCCGTCGCAGCTGCCGGTGCAGGTGCCCTCGGCCTTCGCGTCGCACTTGCCCTCGCAGGTGCCCTTGCACTCGCCCTTGGTGTCCTTGCCGTCGCACTTGCCGTCGCACTTGCCGCCGCAGGTCCCCTTGAAGCCCGCGTCGCACTTGCCCGAGCAGCTCGCCGAGCACTTGCCCGAGCACGCCGCGCCGGCCTCGGCCGTGCACTTGCCCTTGCACTCGGCGTCGCACTTGCCGCTGATCTCGCCGCCCTTGCAGCTCGCCTCGAGCTTGCCGCCCTGCACCGGCGAGCCGCACTTGCCGAGGCAGTCCATCATGAAGTCGATGGGCACGTAGCACTTGGGCGGATCGACCTCGACCGCGAGCTTCGCCTCGGCGTTCGCCTTGAGCATGCCGCTGATCTTGGCCGCGACCGCGCCGCAGACCTTCTCGCCGCCCTTGCCGCCGCCGGCCTCGGCCTTGAGCTCGCCCTCGGCCATGCCGAGGTTCTTGCCGAGCTCGCCGCAGGAGGCCATGAGGCTCGCCTCCATCTCGGTGACGACCTTGTCGAGGGTGAAGGCCGCCTCGAGGAAGCCCTTGACCCTTCCCTCGACCTCGGCGCCGCCCTGGAACTTCAGGTCGGCGAAGCTGCCGGTCTTCATCTCATCGCAGCCCTCGAGCGCGCCGAGCGCGCCGCCGGTGGGATCCGGGAGGCCCTTCGGCAGGGCGCCGCAGTTCACAAGCATCGGCGAGGCCAGCCCGAGCATGAGGACGGGCATGGTGATCAACTTCCAACGATTGACGCTCATCTGAAGAACCCTCCGGCACCCGACGGGTACCCCTCTCTGGGGCGCGGCCATCATCAAGACCTGTCGCGCCATCAAAGGCCCGGGTGCCGCGTCCCCGCGCGACACCCGCGCCTTCATGCCCAAGCGGCCTCACTCCAGGCCCCATCGGCGCGCCCGTATTGCCCCAAGTGCACCGGGCTGTAAATACGCAACCTGCTGGAGGTGGGATCGCCGGAAGGGTCGACCCTCCATCACGGGAGGGGGACCCGCGGCGCGAGCCAAACCGGCATTGGAAACGAGTAGCGAAAGCGGAAACGGCAGCGGATCCGGCCACGGCAGCGGGAACGGCCACGGCAGCGGGAACGGCCACGGCAGCGGGAAC
>CAYQYG010000271.1:4921-12455 GCA_964421485.1 uncultured Polyangiaceae bacterium
GGAACGGCCACGGCAGCGGGAACGGCCACGGCAGCGGGAACGGCCACGGCAGCGGAAACGAGCAGCTTCAGCGGAAACGGCGGCGGGATCCGGCAGCGGCAGCGGATCCGGTCGCGGAGCCCGCGCGAAGGTCAGCGGCGGGCGGCGCGGGAGCGCCCCGGCGGTGCGGGCGGCGCGGCGGGCGCTCCGGCGTCTCCCTCCTCGTCGAAGGGGAGCGTGAGCTGCGCGAGGGGGCGGGCGCCGACGGTCGGGCCGCCTTGCTGCTCGAAGAGGGCCTGCTCGCGCGCGAGGTCGGCCTCGATGAGGTCCGGGTTGTCGTAGGCGAACGCGAGGGCGTCGAGCACGCGCGCGGGGCCGAGGTTCGGATAGCGCTTGAGGAGCGTCTCGACCGAGGCGCCGCCGCGGTGCCACGCCCAGAGCCTGCGCACCGGCACGCGCGATCCGAGCACGTGCGGGCTGCCGCCCAGCACCTGGCTATCGCAGCGCACGTGCGGGTGGGGGACGCGGACTCGCGGGAGGACCGGCGCGGCCATCGCCGCGGGAGCCTAGTGCCTGTCGCGACCGGAAGGAAGCTCGGGCAGAGGAGGGATCAGGGTGGAACGGTTCCGAGACCCGGGCCGCCCGGCTAGGCTGGGCCGCCCGGGACACCGCCGGCCAGGCGGTTTCCACACGGACCGGAGCGCGCTGTCATGACCGAACAGGATCCGTGCCCGCTCGGGGAGGGCACGCTCGAGGAGGAGGAGATCGTCGCGCGCGACGCGGACGAGCTCGCCGCGCTCGCCGCGGAGCTCGTGGCGCGCGCGATCGTGGAGGCCGTCGAGCAGCGCGGCGTCGCCCGCGTCGCGCTCTCCGGCGGCGCGGCGCTCTCGGACGCGTACCGCAGGCTCGCGACCCTGGCGCTCCCTTGGGGCTCGATCGACTGGTTCTGGGTCGACGAGCGCGCCGTGCCGCCCGCCCACGCGCGGTCGACTTTCGGCGCGGCGCGGCGCGACCTCGCCGCCGCCCCGATCCCCGCGGGCCGCCTGCACCGCATGGAGGGCGAGGCCCCCGACCTCGGCGCGGCGGCCGCGCGCTACGAGGCGCTGCTCCGCGCGACCTTCGGGGTGGCGTCGGCGGTCGCGTTCGACGCGCTCGTGCTCGGGATCGGCGACGACGGGCACACGGCGTCGCTCTTCCCCGGCACCGGCGCGGTCGCGATCCGGGATCGCCTCGTCGCCGCGATCCCCGCGCAGCCGGACGAGGGCGTCGAGGCGCGCTTGACGCTCACCGCGCCGGTGATCCAGGAGGCGCGCCTCGTGCTGGTGCTCGCGCGCGGCACGATGAAGCGCGGGCCGATCGCAGCGGCCCGCGCCCCGGGGCCGCTCGACGAGATCCCCGCCCGCGTCGTGCGCGGCGCCCGCGGCCGCCTCGTGTGGCTGCTCGACGAGGCCGCGATCGGCCCGCCCGACGCCTGAAGGGCTAGCGCGGCTCCGCGTGCGTGAGGCTCGGGCGGGAGGTCTCGGTCGCGGTCTCGCCGGCGCGGTCGAGCGCGTACTTGAACAGCACGGGGCCGAAGACCTCGTTGAGCGCGACGCACGCGACGACGAGCGCGCGGAAGCCGGAGCCGAGCGCGGGGAACGCGCGCTCCATCACCACGCCGAGGCCGAGCGCGAGGCCCGCCTGCGAGACGAGGCCGGACCATGCCCACTTGCGGAGGAGCGGCGGGTCGTCCGCGAGGCGGCTGCCGAGGCGGCCGGCGAGCCACGTGACGAGGCCGCGCGAGGCGCCGAAGAGCAGCGCGACGGGCCACATCTGGCGGAGCAGCGGGAGGTCGAGGTGCGCGCCGGCCGTCGCGAAGAAGAGGACGAACACGACGCTCGCCGCGTCCTCGACGGCGTGGATCAGCTTGTCGCCTTGCTTCGAGAGGTTCATCACGACGAAGCCGGCGACCATGAAGACGAGCAGCGCGTCGAACCGGAGGTAGCGCAGCACCTCGGTCGCGCCGAAGCCCAGCGCGACGAAGACGAGGATGAGCTGGCGGCCGATCACGCGGAGGTAGAGCGCAAGCGCGAGGCCGAGCGTGGTGCCGATCGAGATGCTGCCGAGCACCTCGCGGCCGAGGACCTCGAGCTCGTGCATGGACATCGTCGCGCCGGGCTCGATGAGGGGGCGGACGGCGGTCATGGCGCCCGCGACGAGCACGATGACGAGGATGTCCGACGTCATCACGAAGGCGAGCGTGTGCATCGCGACCGGGCCGACGGCCCGGGTCTGGGAGAGGATGCCGAGCGTGGCCGAGGGGCTGCGCGTGACCGAGAGGACGCCCCAGAGGATCGCGACGCCGAGGGCCGCGGTGGGGGCCAGCGCGCTCGCGAAGGGGATGAGCGGGCGCGCCGCGTAGAAGACGCCGGTCATCACCACGAAGACGATCACGGTCTGGGTGAGGGAGTGCCAGGCGAGGCTCTTCAGGCCGCGGCGGACCATCTCGATGCGGAGCTCGGCGCCGCCGGCGAGCGCGATGAGCGCGAGCGCGAGGGCGTTGACGCTCGAGAGCTCCTCGACGGCGCGGTGGTCGATGAGGTGCAGGACGTGGGGGCCGGCGATCACGCCCGCGGCGATGTAGCCGGAGAGGTGCGGGAGGCCGATCGGCTCGACGAGCTCGCTGGCGAGCGTGCCGGCGAGCAGGAGGAAGCCGACCGAGGCGATGGTGCCGGCGGCGCCGTGGATCTCGGGGACGGCGGTCCTGCCGGCGTGGAGCAGCGCGAAGAGGAGGACCAGGACGACGGCGTGGATGACGTGCTGCCGCGCGCCGCCGGCGGCCTTGATCGCGTGCGCGCTCACTCGCTGACCTCCCCGAAATCCACGTCGGGGTCCGGGGCGGAGGGCGCGCCATCACGTGGGGCGCGACCCGGAGCCCCGGATGTCGAGTCGGGCGCGGGCGGCGCGCCGCCGGGGCCGCGGCCCGAGGCGCGGCTCGAGGGCTCGGCGATCTCGCCGGCCCGGCGGAGCGCGGCGCGGAGCGCGGCGGGGCCGACGAACTCGCCGGCGAGCGTGGACGCGGCCGCGGCGGCGAGCACGGCGCGGCCGACCTCGCCGGGGAAGCGGAGCGCGAACGCGAGGCCGACGCTCATGGCGACGGCGCCGGACGAGAGGAGCCCGAGGCCGAGGCCGGGGCCGGCGCCGCGGGCCTCCCGGAAGGCGGCGCGCACGACGAGGCCGGCGCCGAGCTTGGCGGCGGCGCGGGCGGCGAGCGCGACGCCGACGATCGGGAGGAGGAAGCGCGCGTCGCGCGGCTCGACGTGCGCGCCCGCGAGCAGGAGCACGGGGAGGAGCACGGCGCGCTCGGTGGGCGCGACCATCTCCACGATCTCCTCGCGGTGCCGCGACGCGCCGGCGATGGTGACGCCCATCGCGAAGGCGGCGAGCTGCGGCGAGAGGCCGAGCCGGGCCGAGGTGCCGATGGCGAGCAGCGAGGTGCCGAGCAGCACGCCCCAGCTCTGGATCAGCCGGAAATCCGAGCCGAGCAGGACGACCGCGATGAGGCCGAGCGCGACGCCGATCGCGGCGGTGACGAGCGTCCAGCCGTAGAAGGGGATGGTCCAGCGGGCCGCGGCGGCCGGCGCGAGCGCGAAGGCGACGCCCATGAGCAGGAGCGGCGCGAGGTCGTCGCTGTCGGCGAGGTCGGCGATGAGGCTGGAGAGCGGGCCGCTGGCGCGGTGGCGCTCGGTGACCCAGAGGATCGCGTGGCGCGTGGTCTCGGCGCACGCGGCGCCGACGCCGAGCGAGAGGACGGCGC
Source organism: uncultured Polyangiaceae bacterium (assembly GCA_964421485.1). Classification (GTDB taxonomy): domain Bacteria; phylum Myxococcota_A; class Polyangia; order Polyangiales; family Polyangiaceae; genus CAYQYG01. The sequence continues at coordinate 8,697 of CAYQYG010000271.1, forward strand.
GCTGCTCCGGGGCGAGGTGGGGGTGGAGGCGCGCGGCGAGGATCCAGACGGCCGCGGCGACGGCCGCGCCGCCGGCGAGCGCGAGGCCGGCGCCGAGGGCGAGGCGGGCGGCGCGGGCGCGGCGGCTGCCGACGAAGCCGAACCCGAGGCCGACGACGAGCGCGAGCCAGCCGAGCGCGGCGTCGGCGACCGGCTCGAAGGCGGCGAGGGTCGAGCGATCGAGGAGGCCGAGCGCGACCACCGGGCCGATCAGGAAGCCGAGCACGACGTACTCGGCGCCGGAGGGGAGGCCGAAGCCGCGCAGGACGTGGCCGCCGACGAGGAAGCTGCCGATGTACGACAGCACGAGCAGCCCCATGAGGAGCAGGATCGCGTTCACGCCGCGCCTCGCCCGCCGCGCGGCGGGGGGGCCTGTGGGGGCCGGCCGAGGGGGATCTCCGCGGCCGCGAGGGCCTCGGCGATGGCGGCGAGCCAGCGGCCGCGCGCGTCGGTCGCGTCGGAGGCCACGGTGGCCCGGAAGTGCGCGCCGCCCTCGTCGAGGGCGTCGAGCGCGGCGCGGGCGCGGGAGCCCATGGCGGCGCCGGTGACGAGCAGGAGCTCGCGGGCGCGCGCGAGGTCGGCGGCGGCGGCGACGCTGATGTCGACGACGACGAGCGGGGCGTGGCCGACGACGCGCGTGGGGTGCACGAGCGAGAGCAGGTGCGGCACGCGCACGAGGCAGCCGTCCTCGTCCTCGAGGCGGACCTCGAGCAGGGTGACGTCGCGGACGCGGCCCGATCGGCCGCCGATCTCGACGACGTCGCCGAGGCGCACGCGCCGGCCGTAGACGACCGCGACGCCGGCCGCGGCCGTGGCGAGCACGGGCGTGCCTGCGAGGCCCAGCGCGGCGAGCGCGACGAAGCCCGCGCGAGCGAGCGCGCCCTCCTCGATCCCGGTGACGAGCGGGGCGCCGAGCACGAGCGCGCCGACGACGATGCCGGACCGGACGAGCACGCCCGTGGGCACGGCGAGGTCGGTGGGCAGCCAGCCGAGGGAGGTCTCGCCGCGCGCGACGCTGCCGAAGAAGAGGCCGACGAAGCGGACGAGGAGGAAGACCGCGAGCGCGGCGACGAGGCCGATGACGAGGACCGGGAGCGCGCCGGCGAGGCGCGCCATGAGCGCCGAGACCGGCGCGAGCACGAAGCCGGTGAGCCGCTCGCTGTAGCCGGCCGTGGACTCGAAGAGCGAGAGGGCGAGCAGGATCCAGGAGTAGGCGACGCCGATCTGGGCGAGGACGCGGGCGACCCCGAGCGAGACCGAGATCGCGCCCTTGAACGCGGCCGGCCGGAGGACCTCGATGCCGCCGACGCGGACGACCGGGAGCCGCTCGGGGTGCTCGCCGATCCAGGCCCGGGCCTTCTCGACGATCTCGGCGATCTTGCGGACGAGCAGGAGCGCGATGAGGCCCGAGAAGACGAGCAGCGAGAAGGAGAAGACGCCCTGCGCGGCGCGGGAGCGGCTGTGCTCCTTGGAGAGGACGTCGCGCACGGTGCCGGCGATCGCGGCGGCGTGCACGCCGAGCGACGCGTCGCCCGCGGCGGCGGCGTCGTCGGGCCCGAGCTGGATGAGCGGGCTCGCGCCGACGTAGATGATCGCGACGCCGTCGCGCTCCTCGACGCGGACGTCGGGGACCTCTTTCTCCTGCGTGGCGCGCTCGAGGACCTTGCCGGCGGCCTGGGCGCGCTCCTCCGCGGTCTGGTTGGCGCGCGGCACGCGCACGACGAAGACGGCGCGGTCGAGGACGCGGACCGCGACCTCGACGGGCGCGGCGGGGGGTGCCGCGGGCTCGGCGCTCGACGCGGGCGCGGGGGCGGGGGCGGGCGCGGGCGCGGCAGCGGGCGCGGGAACGGAAGCGGAGCCGGGAACGGAAGCGGAGCCGGGAACGGGAGCGGAGCCGGGAACGGAAGCGGAGCCGGGAACGGGAGCGGATGCGGGCGCAGGGGCCGGTGCGGTCGGGGGCGCGGGCCCAGGTTGCGCTGCGGCCGGGCTCGCTCCTGCCAGCGCGGAGGCGAGCGCGAGGGCGACAAGGACGCCGCGGGCGCGGCGCCCGGGAGCACGAGACGGATCGAGCCCCTCCACGGGCGGCAGCTTCGACGTGGAGCGCGCGCGGGTCAAGCAAAGGGATCCGCGGGGATGTGGCCGGTGTCGGGGGGGCTTGCGTTCCACGCGCCGCGCTGGCACGGCGACGACGTGGGCACGATCAAGCGGTCCGGCGCGGCATCCTTCCTCGTCGGGGACATCGGGGGCACGAACACGCGGCTCGCGCTCTTCGAGGCCGTGGGTCGCCGCGCGCTGTCCGAGGCCGTCTTCCCGAGCCGGGAGTACGCGAGCTTCGAGGAGATCGTGCTGCCGTTCCTCGCGCGATCGAGCGCGCCGCACCCGGCCGTCGCCGTGCTCGGCGTCGCCGGGCCGATCCGGGATCGCGTCGCGACGATCACGAACCTGCCCTGGCGGCTCGTGGAGCGCGAGCTCGAGCAGCGGCTCAAGATCGCGCGCGTCGACCTCGTGAACGACCTCGTCGCGAACGCGCGCGGCTGCCTGCACGTGGCGCCGCGGTCGATCACCCCGCTCACCGAGCGGCCGCCGCGGCCCAGGGGGGCGCACGTGGCGGTGCTCGCCGCGGGCACCGGCCTCGGCGAGGCGCGGCTGCTCTGGGACGGCGCGCGGCACCTCGCGCTGCCGACCGAGGGCGGGCACTGCGACTTCGCGCCCCGGAACCCGCTGCAGATCGAGCTCTGGCACTTCCTCACGGGCCGCCACCCGGACCACGTGAGCTACGAGCGCATCCTCTCGGGCTCGGGGCTCGGCGCGCTCTACGATTTCTTCGCGTCGAGGGCGGGGCGCGTGCCCCGCGCGATCGAGCGGCGCCTCGCCCTGGGGGACCGGAACGCGGCGATCTGCGAGCTCGGGCTCTCGCGCGCCTTCCGGCCCGCGGCGCGCGCGATCGATCTGTTCGTCGAGATCTACGGCGCGGAGGCGGGCAACCTCGCGCTGCGCGAGCTCGCGCTGGGCGGGGTCTACGTGGTCGGCAACATCGCGCGGCAGATCGTGCCGGCGCGCCGCGACATCTTCATGGCGGCCTTCCAGCAGAAGGGGCGCTTCGCCTCGCTGCTCGCCGAGGTGCCGGTGGCGGTGGTGACCGATCCGCTGGTCGGCGTGCGCGGCGCGCTCGCGATCGCGCGGGAGCTCGCCGAGGCCCCGCCCGCGCCCGCGAAGCGCGCCGCGGCCCCGCGCGCCGCCAGGCGCTGACGGCCTACCAGGCCACCGGCCGACGGTCGCGGAAGGATCTCGCGGCGCGCCTCAGGGCGTGAAGCGCACCGAGTAGCTCACGACGGTCGCGCCGCCCCTGGGCTTCCTGAAATCGATCGCCTCGAACACGCCGACCATGCACTGGGTGAACCCCTCGCCCTTCAGCGCGGTGCGCGGCTTCGTCACCTTGGCCTTGCCGCCGTCCTTCTCGATCCGCAGATCGACCCCGAAATCGCCGCCCTTCTTCTGGTCCTCGACCAGGGCGAAGCAGCGCCTGAGCTCGTCGAAGTGCGGCTCCACCGAGAGCTTGATCGGCGCCTTCGTGGCCGCGTCGTTCGGCCCGCCGCCGATGTGCATCCCGATGTTCGCCACCTTCACCGCAGGCAACGGCGCCTCCGCCGCCGCGGAGGCCGGCGGCGCCGCCGCCTCGCCCGCGGGCGCGGCCGCCGGCGCGCTCGGCGCGGCCGCCTC
>CAYQYG010000272.1:0-12390 GCA_964421485.1 uncultured Polyangiaceae bacterium
GGGCCCGCCACCCGCTCGCGAGCAGCGAGAGCGCCGCGATCGCGAGGGCGGCGGGCCGCGCCCGCGCGCGGAGCGCCAGCGCGACGAGCACGGCGCCGAGGGCAGTGGGCAGCGGCGCCAGCGCGAGCGCGGCGCCCGCGGCGAGCGCCAGCGCCGCGAGCAGGACGGGATCGGCCATGCGCGGCGGGCTCGCAAGCGCCGCGCCGGCCGCGATCGCACGGGGAATCCAGGGGGCCGGGGCTGGCATGGCCCTGGCGGCGCCATGGCGGAAATGGCGGCGGGGGCCTCGCGACGCGGAGCCCCGGATATCCAGAACACGACACCATGCGTGACCGCTCACTTCACCAGGTCACCGCATGGACGCGACGTGGCGCGGTTGGACGTTTCCAAGAACCTTGGAATGAGGGATGCCGGCCGCGGCGCGCCGATCGAAGCGCGTGCGCGGCGCGGCGACTCCTCCTAGAATCGGCGGCGGTCAGACCGGCGCTGCCGGCGACCGCAGCGCTGCTCTGGATTCGGAGGCTTTTCATGTCATTTCGACCGCTTGCTACCTCCCTGGCCATCCTCCTCGGGCTCTCGATCACGGGCTGCGCCGCCGCCCCCGAGGACGAGGAGCGGGTGGTGCTGGTCGGCTCCGCGGAGAACGCCATCAAGGGCGGCTACACCGACGAGATCGACACGTCGGTCGTGGGCATCGTCGCCTTCTTCGGGCAGGAGCAGGGGATCTGCACGGGCAGCCTGATCGCGCCGAACGTCGTGCTCACGGCGCGCCACTGCGTCTCCAACATCCTGAACACCCCGAACGGCGGCGTCGTTTGTGGCCAGACGACCTCCGCCCCGCCGCAGGGGCCGGAGGACTTCTTCGTCACGACCAAGACCGTCATGCCGTACACCGAGGCGGGTTATCGCGGCGTCCGCGAGGTCGTGCTCCTGCCCGCCGACGATCAGCTCTGCGGCCAGGACCAGGCGATCCTCATCCTGAGCGAGAACATCCCGCCCGAGGAGGCGCTCCCGCTCGTCCCGCGCGTCGACGTCCCGCTCGTCGCCGGCGAGCAGTACTACGCGGTCGGCTACGGCCTCACGAGCGACAACGACGTCAGCGGCTCCTCGGCCGGCACGCGGCGCCGCCTGGACAACCTCTTCGTCGACTGCGTCGGCGCAGATTGCCCGACGTTCTACGTGAAGGAGACGGAGTTCGTCGGCGACAAGGGCATCTGCCAGGGCGACTCGGGCGGGCCCGCGCTCGACCTCCTGAACCGCGTGGTCGGCGTCACCTCGCGCGGCTCGGTCGGCTGCGAGGATCCGATCTACGGGCACGTCCACAGCTGGGCGCAGTGGATCAAGGACACCGTCATCTACGCGGCGGGCCTCGGCGGCTACCCGGTCCCGGCGTGGGCGACGGGCTTCCCGACGGACCCGATCTACACGAGGCCCGTGGGCGGCGAGTGCTCGGCGCCCGAGAGCTGCGAGTCGGGCATCTGCTTCGACGGCTACTGCACGCGGCCGTGCACGGAGATCGCGACCTGCCCGGATGGGTACACCTGCTCGGCGGACGGTGCGATCTGCAAGAAGAAGCCGAAGAAGAAGAGCGACGACGCGGACGGCTCCGGCGTGAGCTGCGCGATGACCGAGCCGAGCCAGGACCCGACCAAGCCGATCCCGTGGTTCGTGGGCGCCGCGGTGGGCGCCGCCGCGCTCCTGCGCCGCCGTCGCCGCCGGTGATCGCAGCAAGGAGGATCGCGCCGCGGCCAGGCGGCCCGGCGCGGGTGGGATGATGCGGCGCAGGTCCGCGCTCCTCGCGCTCGCGTCGCTCGCGGTCGCGGCGTGCGGCCGCGGGCGCGCGGCCCCGCCGGGCGGGCGGCGCGTCGTGTCGCTCTCGCCGAGCACCACGGAGGCCGTCTTCGCGCTCGGCGCGGGCGACGCGCTGGTCGGTCGATCGCGCTACTGCGACTTCCCTCCGGAGGCGGCGCGCCTGCCCGCGGTCGGCGGGTTCGCCGATCCGAGCGTCGAGGCGATCCTGGCGCTCTCGCCGACGCTGGTCGTCGGCGCGCGCGGGCCGGCGGGCCCGGGCCTGGAGCAGGCGCTCCGCGCGCGGGGGGTGGACACCTGCTTCCCGGAGACCGAATCGATCGCCCAGATCGAGGCCATGCTCGAGGAGCTGGGGCGGCGGCTCGACGCGGCGGCGGGCGCGGCGCGGGCGATCGAGCGGATCCGCGCAGAGCGGCGGGTCGTGGAGGACGCGGTCCGGGGGAGGCCGCGCCCGCGGGTCGCGCTCCTGTTCAACGTCGCGCCGATCGTCGCGGCGGGCCCGTCGAGCTTCCCGGACGAGCTGGTCCGGCTCGCGGGCGGCGACAACGTGATCACGCGCGGCGGCGCGTACCCGACGATCGGGGTCGAGCACCTGCTCGCGCTCGATCCGGACGTGCTGATCGACGGCGCGGCGGAGATGCGCGAGGGCGGCCCGCCGGCGGCCTCGCAGATCGCGGGCCTGCGCGACGCGCCGGGGTGGCGCGAGCTGCGCGCGGTGCGGGAGGGGCGCGTCCGCCCGCTGGCCGCCGCCGCGGCGCTCCGGCCGGGGCCGCGCATCGGTGACGGGCTCGCCGCGATCGCCCGCGCGATCCACGGAGGATCGCTCTCGATCGCGGACGGCGGCGCACCGGTGGCGCCGGGCGGGGGCGCGCCTTGACGCGGATCCGCGCCGACGCGCTGCTCGTCGCGCGCGGGCTCGCTCCTTCCCGCGCGCAGGCGCAGGCGCTGATCATGGCCGGCAAGGTCACGTCGGGCCCGCGCCGGATCGAGAAGCCCGGCGCGCTCCTGCCCGAGGGCGCGGCGCTCGACGTCGCGGCCGGGCCGCGCTTCGTCTCGCGCGGCGGCGAGAAGCTCGATCACGCGCTCGACGCCTTCGCCGCGCACGGCCTCGACGTCGCCGGCCGGCGCTGCCTCGACGTCGGCGCCTCGACGGGCGGCTTCACCGACTGCCTGCTCCAGCGCGGCGCGGCCCGCGTCATCGCGGTCGACGTCGGCTACGGGCAGCTCGCCGCCAAGCTCCGCGCCGATCCGCGCGTCGACGTGCGCGAGCGGGTCAACGCCCGCGACCTCACCGCGGACGACCTCGGCGGCCCGGTCGACCTCGTCGTGGTCGACGCCTCGTTCATCGGCATCGCCATGCTCATCGGCGCGATCGCCCGCGCGCTCCGCCCGGGCGGTGATCTCGTCGCGCTGATCAAGCCCCAGTTCGAGGCCGGCCGCGAGGCTGCGGCCCGCGGGCGCGGCGTCATCCGCGACGAGGCCACGCGCCTCGCCGCCGTCGCCGAGGCCCGCCGCGCCGTCGAGGCGGCGGGCTTCACGGTGCTCGGCGAGGCCGACAGCGCCCTGCGCGGCCCGAAGGGCAACCTCGAGCGCTTCATCCACGCGCGGCGCGATGGCTAGGGTGCGCGTGCGCAAGGCCTCGCTCGGCACCATCGTCCTGACGGTCTTCCTGGACCTGCTCGGGTTCGGGCTGGTGGTGCCGTTCCTGCCGGGCGTCGCCCGATCGCTCGACGCCTCGAGCTTCCAGGCCACGCTCGTCGGGGCGGCCTACTCGCTGATGCAGCTCCTCTTCGTCCCGTTCTGGGGGCACCTCAGCGATCGCACCGGCCGCCGGCCGATCCTGGTCACGAGCATCGCCGCGTCGGCCGTCGGCATGCTGATCCTCGCGAACGCGACCTCGCTCTGGATGATCTTCGCCGCGCGGATCTGGAGCGGCATCGCCACCAGCAACATCGCGGTCGCCCAGGCCTACATCGCCGACGTCACCTCGCCCGAGGAGCGCTCCAGGGGCATGGGCCTCATCGGCGCCGGGATCGGCTTCGGCTTCGTCCTCGGCCCCGTGATCGGCGGCACCCTCGAGGCCGTGAGCCCGCTCGGCCGCGCCGGCGCCCTGCCCGCGTACGCCGCCGCCGGCCTCTCGCTCGTCAACCTCGCGCTCGCGCTGCGCTTCTTGCCCGAGTCGCTCGCGCCGGAGGACCGCGGCAGGCGCGTCCGCTCCGCGTCCCCCTTCGACGCGGCCCGCGTCCGCGCCGCGCTGGAGATCCCCGGCGTCGGCGCCGCGCTGCTCGTCAACTTCGTCGTGGTCCTCTCGTTCGCCGGCCTGGAGCAGACCTTCCGGCTGTTCACCGAGGACGCGTTCCACATGGACACGGCCTCGACCAGCTACGTGCTCGGCCTGGTCGGGATCATCCTGATCGCGGTCCAGGGCGGGCTCCTCCGGCCGCTCTCCCGCGTCGCGGGCGAGCGCGCGCGCATCCTCGCGGGCGTCGGGATCCAGTCGATCGGGTTCCTGGGCGTCGCCGCCTCGCCGCGCCTCGGCGTGCCCGCGCTCTACGGGGCGATGAGCGTCGTCGCCTTCGGCAGCGCGCTCGTGAACCCGAGCCTGTCGGCCTTCGTCTCGCGGTGCAGCGACGCGCGGCGCCAGGGCACGGTGCTCGGCGTGCTCCAGTCCGCCGGCGCGCTCGCGCGCGTCTGCGGCCCCGCCGTGGGCGGCGTGCTCTATCAGCACGTCGGCGTGCAGGGCCCCTACGTCGCCGCCTCGATCGGCATGATCATCGCGGGCGCGTTCGCGCTGCGCCTGCCGCGCCCGGCGGGGCCGCGGGACCCCGGCCGGACCTCGGCCGCGATCGCGGGGCGCGCGGGTGTGGGCGGCGTGGACCGCGCCCCGCGGGCGCCGCCTGCCTGAGGTGCTGACGGACCGCGAGGATGGTGGTACACGCGGGGTCCATGCGAGGCGCGCGCCTGGATCGCGCCCTCTCTTCGACGTGGCACATGGCTGACCGGCGGGCGGCCCGAGCAGGCGCCCCGCGGAGGGGTTGAGCGAGACATGGTCGGACGACGACGTTGGATGATGATGGCCGCCGCGGCGCTCGCGCTCGGCGCGGGCGTGCTCGGGTGCGGCAACAAGGGCAGCGGCGCCGGCGACGGCAGCGGGCCGGGCAAGGCCCCCGCGAGCGCGACGGAATGGAAGGTCGGCGCCTACCTCAGCCTCTCGGGCGAGGAGACCGCTTTCGGCGTCGACACCAAGGAGGGCATCGAGCTCGCCGTCGACGAGATCAACAAGGCGGGCGGCGTCAAGGGCAAACCCATCAAGGTCCTTTACGAGGACGACAAGTCGAAGCCGGACGAGGCCACGAACAAGGTCCTCCAGCTCATCGATCGCGACGGCGCCGTCGCCATCCTCGGCGAGGTCGCCTCCTCCCGCTCCCGCGCGGGCGGGATCGTCGCGAACAAGAAGAAGATCCCGATGATCACGCCCTCGTCGACGCACCCGGACGTGACGAAGGACCGCCCCTACGTCTTCCGCGTCTGCTTCACGGACGACGTGCAAGGCAAGATGGGCGCCCAGTTCATCGTGAACACGCTGGGCAAGAAGAAGGTCGCGCTCTTCTTCGCCTCGGACGACCTCTACTCCTCCGGGCTCGCGAAGGAGTTCCGCGAGGAGGTGAAGAGGCTCGGCGGCGAGCTCGTGATCGAGAAGAGCTTCCTCAAGAAGGAGACCAACTTCACGACGTACATCAACGAGATCAAGTCCGCGAACCCGGAGATGATCTACGCGCCGATCTACTACAGCTCGATGGCCCCGATCGCGCGCCAGGCGAAGGCGGCGGGCCTTTCGGGCAGCATGTTCGTCGGCAGCGACGGCTGGGACGCGAACGAGCTGCTCCGGGACGCCGGGGAGGAGCTGGAGGGCGCCTACTTCACGAACCACTACGCGCCCGACGTCCCCTGGCCCAACTCGCAGGCCTTCGTGGCGAAGTACCGCGAGCGGTACAACCGCATCCCCTCCAGCCTCGCCGCCCAGGGCTATGACGCCGCGCGCCTGCTCGCCGACGCGATCAAGCGCGCCAAGGCGGACACGCCCGACGGCATCCGCGACGCCATCGCGGAGACCAAGGACTTCCAGGGCGCGACCGGGACCATCACCATCGACGCCGAGCGCAACGCCAACAAGCCGATCGTGATCGTGCAGATCAAGGACAAGAAGTTCACCTACTTCGCGACGGTGAACGACAAGGCCGGCAAGTAGCCCTCCGGAGGGGCCGCCGGCCGCCTTCGCGCCTCAAACCCCGACGAGGTCCGTCATGGCGATGAAGATCGTGAGCGCCCTGATCACAGGGATCGCGCAGGGAGCGATGATCGCGCTCGTCGCGCTCGGCTACACGATGGTCTACGGCATCCTCAAGCTCATCAACTTCGCGCACAGCGAGATCTTCATGATGGGCGCGTTCGCCGGCCTGTTCGCCATCGCCGCCCTCGGCGGGGCGGACGCGCCGCTCTTCGCCGGCGTGATGGGCACCCTCTGCGCGATGGCCTTCGCCGGCGCGCTCGGCGTGCTCGTCGAGCGGACCGCGTACGCCCCGCTCCGCGCCCGCGGCCGCGGCCTCGCCAACACCCGGATCACCCCGCTCGTGACCGCGCTCGGCATGAGCGTGCTCCTCCAGAACCTGGCGCAGCTCCTCTTCACGGCGCGCTACCGCGGCTACCCGCAGCTCCTCCCGATCGAGCACACCCGCAAGGTCATCTTCATCACCGCGCTGCTCGTGATGGCCGGCCTCGAGCTGCTCGTGCACCGCACCTGGATGGGCAAGGCGATGCGCGCGCTCAGCATGAACGTCGAGGCCGCGCGCCTCATGGGCATCCGCACGAGCCGGGTCATCGCGATCACCTTCACCGTCGGCTCGATGCTCGCCGCGGTCGGCGCGGTCCTCTACTGCCTGGACCAGTCGCAGGTCTACCCGACCATGGGCGTCGTGATCGGCACCCGGGCGTTCGTCGCCGCGGTCATCGGCGGCATCGGCAACATCACCGGCGCCATGCTCGGCGGCGTCCTGATCGGCATCATCGGCGAGCTCACCAAGCTCACCCCGTACTCCGGCCTCCAGGACGTCCTGGTCTTCGCGGTCCTCATCGTCGTCCTCCTGGTCAAGCCCACCGGCCTGCTCGGCAAGGCCGGCGTCGAGAAGGTCTGACCGGCCCCGGCCGCCCGTCCTGCGCTATGATCGGGCGCATGAGAAGCCTTGCCTTGGCCGCCTCGGCGGCGCTCCTCGCGGCCTGCAGCGCGACGCCGCCGGCCAACTGGGCGCGCGGCGGCACCCCGCTCGACATCCCGCGCGCCCGCTGGGTCTGGGGCTCGACCACGGTCGACGTCGCGCCCGACGGGAAGGTCCTCGTCAACGGCGAGCACGAGCTCAACGTCGACCGCGCCGGCCGCGTCTTCGACGTCGAGGGTCAGCCCGTCGCGCTGCTCGAGCCTGACGGCCGCCTCACCGGCCCCGACGACAGGCCCCTCGGCAACGTCGGCGCCATGCACGCCTCCCCGCCCGATCAGGAGACCGCGTGGCTCAGCGTGCTCGGTTCGGGCGAGGTGATCCGCTACGACGACGAGGGCGAGCGCTCCGCGTTCGGCGTCTGGCTCGGCTGCAACGTGAGCCCGCGCGCGCACCAGACCTGCACGCTGATCACGCACCTGCTCGGCATGCGCCTCCGCGAGGCCGCCGAGCGCCCCACCCCCGGCTTCTCCATCGGCGTCGGCGTCGGCATCCCGATCCGCTGAGCGCGCCGCCGCTACTTGAGGAGCCAGCCGAAGAGCATCCGCTTCGTCGTGTCGCGCGCGACCGTCGAGATCGAGTCGACCAGCGGGATCTCCTTGGGGCACACCTCGACGCAGTTCTGCGCCTTGCCGCAGTCGGTGATTCCCCCCTCGCCCATCACCGTCTCGAGGCGCTCGTTCTTCGCCATCGCGCCGGTCGGGTGCGAGTTGTAGAGGCGCACCAGGTTGATCGCGAACGGCCCGACGAACTGCTTCGATTCGCCGTACTGCGGGCACGCCTCGACGCAGCAGCCGCACGTCATGCAGCGCGACAGCGGGTAGCGCTCCTCCTGGCGCTCGGGGGACTCGCGCGGCCCCGGGCCGAGCTCGTGCGTGCCGTCGATGTCGATCCACGCCCGCACCCGCTTCATGTCCTCGAACATCCGGCTCCGGTCCACGAGCAGGTCGCGCACGAGCGGGAACTTCGACATCGGCGCGATCGTGATCACCTCGCCCTTCGGCGCGAGCTTGTCGACGAGCGCGGAGCACGCCTGCCGCACGCGGCCGTTGATCACCATCGTGCAGGACCCGCAGACCTCCTCGAGGCAGACCGACTCCCACACGACGGGCGCGACCTCCTTGCCCTCGACGGTCCGCGGATCCCGCTGGATCTGCTGGAGCGCGCTGATCACGTTCATGCGCGGCAGGTAGGGGACCTCGAACTCCTCCCACCGCCGCGTCTCGGGCCGGTCCCCCGCGTCCTGCCGGAGGATGCGGAGGCGCACCTTCCGACCGGACCCCGCCGGCGCCGCGGCCGCCTCCGCGGGCTCGCCCCCGGCGCGCTCCTTCTTCGCCTCGCTCGCCTTCGCCATCTCAGGTGCCCTTCTGCGCCAGCTTGCCCGCCGCCTGCGCGCTCGCGGCGCCCGCCTGCTCGTACTTCCGCTCCCGGGGCGCGACCAGCGACGTGTCCACCGCGTCGGTCGCGTGCACCGGCTGCCCCGCGCACGAGTAATCGAGCTCGCTGATGAACCGCACCGCCCCCTTCGCCTCGTGCCGCGCGAGCGTGGTGCGCATCCACTCGGCGTCGTTCCGCCTCTCGAACTCCGGCTTGTAGTGCGCCCCGCGCGACTCGTCGCGGCGCCGCGCCCCCTCCGCGATCACCCGCGCCAGCACCAGCATGTTCTCCAGGTGCCGCACGAACTGCGCCCCCTGGTTCACGCGCGCCGCCGTGTCCGTGCACCGGATGCGCCCCGCCCGCTCCTCGAGCTCCCCGATCTTCTCGATCACCTTGTCGAGCTTCGCGTTGTCCCGCTCGATCGTGCAGTCGCGCAGCATCGCCTCGCCGAGCTCCGCGTGCAGCCGGTACGCGTTCTCCGCGTCCGCGCGGTCCTGGTTCTGCTTCAGGATCCGCTGGTGGTCCTCCTCCGCCCGCCGCTCGGCCTTCTCGAAGATCGATCGCGGCAGGTCGAACGCGCTCTTCCGCATGCTCCGCTGGTAGCTCGCGACGGCCGGGCCCGTGACCATCCCGCCGTAGATGCACGACAGGAGCGAGTTCGCGCCGAGCCGGTTCGCGCCGTGGTACTGGTAGTCGACCTCGCCGACCGCGTAGAGCCCGGGGATGCTGGTCGCGTGGTTGCGCGGCGATCCCGCCTTCAGCGACCCCCGCGCGTCCGCCTCGTAGTCGACCCAGAGCCCGCCCATCGAGTAGTGCACGGCCGGGAAGACCCGCATCGGGTTCCTGTACGGGTCGGCGCCCGCGAACTTCTCGTAGATCTCGAGGATGCCCGCCAGCTTCTGCCGCAGGAACTTCTCGTCCTTGTGCGTGAGGTCGAGGTAGACCTCGTTCTCGTTCTTGCCGGTGTCCGGGCTCCAGATCCCGCGCCCCTCGTGGAAGCACGTCTTGAAGATCGCGCGCGACGCGATGTCCCGCGGCACGAGGTTGCCGTAGCCCGGGTACATCCGCTCCAGGAAGTAGTCGCGCTCCCGCTCGGGGATGTCCTTCGGATCGCGCGCGTCGGTCCGGTCCTTGGGGACCCACACGCGGCCGCCCTCGCCGCGCGCGCTCTCCGAGATCAGGCGCAGCTTGTCGGCGCCGGGGATCGCGGTCGGGTGCACCTGGATGAACTCGCCGTTCGCGTACACCGCGCCCTGCTGGTACACGGCCGACGCCGCGGTCCCGGTGCAGATCACGCTCAGCGTCGACCGGCCGAAGATGATCCCGCAGCCGCCCGTCGCGAGCACCACCGCGTCGCCGGTGAACGCGCGGATCTGCATCGATTTCATGTCCTGCGCGACGCAGCCGACGCACGTCCCGGAGTCGTCGAGCACGGCCGAGATGAAGTCGAAGAGCTCGAACTTCCGGACCATCTTCTCGCCGGGGATCGCGACGCCGTGGTCGTCGGTCACGTCGGCGACCTCGAAGCGGCGCACCTGCTCGTCGAGCGCGTAGAGGAGCTGCTGGCCGGTGGTCGCGCCCGCGAACGCCGTCCGGTGGAAGAGCGTCCCGCCGAAGCGCCGGAAGTCGAGCAGGCCCTCGGGCGTGCGGTTGAAGGGCACGCCCATGCGGTCGAGCATGTTCACGATGCCCGGCGCGGCCTCGGCCATGCCCTTCACCGGCGGCTGGTTCGCGAGGAAATCCCCGCCGTAGGCGGTCTCCTCGAGGTGCACCTGCGGGCTGTCGCCCTCGCCCTTCGTGTTCACCGAGGCGTTGATGCCGCCCTGCGCGCACACCGAGTGCGATCGCTTCACCGGCACGAGCGAGATCAGGTCCACGGGGACCCTCGCCTCGCACAGCTTGATCACCGTCATCAGCCCGGCGAGCCCGCCGCCGACGACGACGACCCTCCGGACCTTCCCGCCCTCGCTCTTCGTGATGCTCTTCGCGGCCATAGTGTTGTCTCGGAACCCGTGCCAGGGGCCGCCCGCGGCGGCGGCGATTGGATCAGGGGGCGGTCGTGAGGATGTCCGCGCAGGTCCGGGCGCCGGCCGCCGCCGAGCCGAAGAGCGCCGCGCCGCGCGCGAAGTAGAAGACCGTGTTGGCGCCGAGCACGAAGATCACGATGCCGAGCACGCCGAAGGCGGTCGCCGCAGCCATCTGCGCGCGGCGCGAGACCGTGATCCCCCACGAGAAGCAGAACCCCCACAGGCCGTTCGCGAAGTGGAACGCGCACGCCGCGAGGCCGACGAGGTACACGAGCGCGATCACCGGGACCCCGAAGGCGGCCCACGACATGTTCGCGCAGAGGGCCGGGTAGAGCTGCTCGGGCGTGAGCCGCCCGGCCACCTTCTTCCCCCAGTACTCCCAGAGGTGGAACCCGATGAACAGGAACGCCGCGAGCCCCGACGTCCGCTGGAGCGTGTACATCCAGTTCCTGGAGTACGGGTACGCGCGCACGTTCGGGCTCCCCTGCAGCGCGAGGACCACCCCGTAGAGCGCGTGGAACAGGAGCGGCAGCAGGATCAGCCCCACCTCGACGACCGGCAGGTAGGGCATGTGCGAGATGTCCGCGACCGCGTCGTCGAAGCGCTCCTGCCCCTGGAGCGCCTTCGCGTTGGTCCACAGGTGGAAGAGCATGAACGCCCCCACGGGGACCACGCCCGAGAGAGAATGCAGCTTGCGGAGCAGGAAGTGCCGCCGGCTCTTGTGCGAGAGCGGCTTCGCGCTGGGGGCCTCGGACACGCTGACCTCGGATTGAGGCCCGGGGCTCCGGGGCGCGCTCCACGCGGCGCGCCCTGCGCCCCGAACCTCGATGGAAGACGGGCGCGGCCGGTGTATGGGAGGGACCGGGTGACGTCAAGGTGAAGGCAGGGAGCGATTTCCGCGGGGTTCTCTCGCGCGCGGCGCGGCTCGTGGCCGCGGCCGCCTGGCTCGCGGGCGCGGCGTGCGGCCCCTCGCGCGGCGGGGGCGGCGAGCCCGCCTCGCCCGCGCTGAGCTCGTCGACCGCCGCGCAGGTCGAGCTGCACCGCCTCCTCCAGCGCTTCGCGACCGCCTCGCGCGCCGAGCGCGTCGCCCTCGAGCCGGAGCTCACCGCCTTCCGGCGCCGCCGCGCCGGCGACGACCTCGCGCGCGTCGCCGCCGCGCACCTCGCGTGGATCGCCCTCGATCGCGGCGACCTCGCGCGCGCGAGCTCGATCGCGGCCGAGGTCATCGCGCAGGCGCCCGGCACCGCGCGCGACCTCGCGCTCGTCGTGCGCGGCGCCGCGCTCCGGCGCGGCGGCAAGACCGAGCAGGCCTTCCAGGCGCTCCGCCCCCTGGTCGGCAAGCTCATCGACGCGTACGCCCGCGCCCTGCTGAACGACGAGGTCGTCACCGCCGCGATGGACGCGCGCCGCTGGGGCGACGCCGTCGAGCTCGCCGCCGTCTGGCTCCGCGAGGCGGGCGACGACGAGCGCCCCGCCGTGCGCGCCCGCCTCGCCGCGCTCGTCGTGCTCGTCCCGCCCGACGAGCTCGCGCGCCGCCTCCGCGAGCGCCAGGCGCGCGCGTCCGGCGACATCTCCGGATCCGAGCTCGAGATCCGCAAGCTGCTCGCCGAGCGGCTCGCCGCCGTCGCGCGCGAGCGCCGCGACGTCCGCCTCGCCCAGGAGCTCCTGGCCACCTCCGGCCCGCTCCTCGGCGCCCAGGGCGACGCCATCGCCCAGCTCGCGGCCGGCGCGAGCACCGCGCGCGTCGAGGCCCCCACGGTCGGCCTCCTGCTCTCCGCGCGCTCCGTGGCCGCGCGCCGCCGCGGCGTGGACATCGCGGCCGGCGTCTCCTTCGCCCTCGGCCTCACCGGCGCCGCCGCGCCCGCCGGCGACCCCGCCCGCCGCGCCCCCGCCGCGCGCCTCGTCAG
>CAYQYG010000273.1:0-12389 GCA_964421485.1 uncultured Polyangiaceae bacterium
GCTTCCTCGAGCACGAGCGGCTGTTCCGGTTCGCGAACGGGGGGAGCGCGGAGGTCTACGTGTCGAGCGCGGACTGGATGCCGAGGAACTTCCACCGGCGGGTGGAGGTGCTGGTGCCCATCCTGGACGCGGAGCTCCGCGCGCGCCTGGAGGGGATCCTCGGGGTGGTCGGATCCGACGCGATGAAGACCTGGGAGCTCGCGTCGGACGGTAGCTACCATAAACTGTCGACACCGGCGGGGGCCGTGGCGGTGCGGGCGCAGGCGCGGTTCATCGAGCTGGCGCGCGAGCGGGTGAAGCTGGCCGATCCGCTGTCCCGCGGGGGCGGGAGGTTCCACATCCTCCGGATGCCGACGCCGCCGACGGACGAGACGCGGCTGCGCAAGAACGGCAAGAAGAAGAAGGGAATGCAGTAGCGCCGTCGCGCGGCGGAGGGGCCCGGTCCGCCATTCGAAGCCATTCGAACAACGGGACATTGTCCGTCCGGGCCACGATGTCGCGACCTGGCGGGGTGGGCGTGCGTGGATAACCTCGAGATCGCCGGTGGAGCGGGCCGGCGAGGATGGAGGCGCGCATGGCGGACAGGATCGCGGCGTCGCTCGATACGCTGGTCCTCGGTGGGACCGCGGTCATTCAGGGCGTGCGGGTGCGGCGGGGGAGCTTGCTGGGGTTCGAGGTCGGGGGCGGGGGTGAGCTGCTCGACGCGGTCGCGGCGGCGCGGCGGATCGGGGCGCTCGCGAAGTGCAGGCCGGTGCGGGTGGAGGTCTGCTCGCGCTGCGGGGGCGATGGACGGGGGCGGCGCGATCGCGGGAGCTGCGGGCTCTGCCACGGGCCCGGGATCCAGGTGACGGTCCCGCTGGTCGGGTGGCGCGAGGCCACGCCCGCGGAGGTCGCCGTGGGCGTGGAGCAGGCGCTCGCGGCGCTGCGCGGGGCGAGGGCGCCGCGCGCCAGGGAGAGCCTGCTCGCGTTGCTCGAGGAGGTGCTGCCGGCCGCGCCGGCCGAGCTCCGGGGGCGCGCGGCGGGCGAGCTCCAGGCGCTCGGGCTGGGCGCGGGGGCGGCCGCGCCGGGCGGGGGGTCGCAGGGGCCCTGCGCGGCGTGAGGGCGCGGCCTCCGTCGAGGACGAGGACCGCGGCGGGGGAACCGCAAAAATAGCTGAGCCGTATCCGGCATGTCATTGCCACAGCCCTCCACCCAGACGAGTGGCATGGAGAATGATCCTGCCGTCTGCTCTGGATGATCTTCATTTTGATCTTGTGATCCCCGATCCTCGAGGATACATTCAGCTTTCCCGCTTGTAGGTCCCGATCATCGAATCAGCGGTGAGGGTCGGTCAATGGATGCGCGGCGCGTCATGGTGGATGCGCCGCGCCGACCACGAGCGGAAAGACGTATTCGACAGACGGCGCTCCGCCGTTCGTGGAGGTCCTCCATGCGCCTTTCCCGTCTCGCTCTCGTCGCCCCGCTCCTCGTGATCTGGTCCGGCTGCTCCGGCGAGCCCGCTGAGTCCGTCGACAGGAAGGGGGAGAGCGTCTTCGTGACCGGAGACGAGCAGTCCATCGCCATGGCCGGTGAGCTCGCGCTGCGGCACGTCGCCGAGCGGCCGGACATGTTCGCCGGCGCCGGCGAGATCGCGCTCCGGACGGTGCTGATCGACGAGCTCGGCGCGGCGCACGCCCGCGTGCGGCAGAGCGTCGGCGGCGTCCCGGTCTTCCAGGGCGAGGCGATCATCCACCTGGGCGCCGACGGCCTGTTCGATTCGATGACCGACAAGCTGCTGCGCGACGTCGACGTGGACCTCAAGCCGGCCCTGCTCGACAGCGACGCCGTGGACGTGGCCATCGCCGCCTCGGGCGAGGCGCTGGGCCTGACGGGCGAGCCCCAGGCCGACCTGCAGATCCTCCGGCACGAGGGCGTGGATCACCTGACCTATCAGGTGCGGCTCGAGGTGCTCACCGCGGACGGCGAGCCGAGCATGCCTGTCGTGTTCGTCGACGCCCACACCGGCGAGGTCGTCTGGTCGTTCGATAACCTCGAGACGGGCAGGAACCGGAACACCTACACCGCCAAGAACCGCACGACGCTCCCGGGCACGCTGCTGCGCACCGAGTCGCAGGGGCCCGTCAGCGACGCGGTCGCGAACCAGGCACACGACAACGCGGGGCTCACCTATGACTACTACCTCGCCCGGCACAACCGCGACAGCTATAACGGCTCCGGCGCCACCATCACCTCGTCCGTTCACTACAAGTCCAACTACGTGAACGCCTTCTGGAACGGCACGCAGATGGTCTACGGCGACGGCGACGGCTCCCAGTCGGGCCCGCTCACCGTGCTCGACGTCGTCGGCCACGAGCTCACGCACGCGGTCACCGAGTACTCGTCGAACCTCACGTACGCGAACGAGTCCGGCGCGCTGAACGAGGCCATGAGCGACATCTTCGGCGCCTCGATCGAGGCCTATCGCGACGGCGCGGTCAGCGTCAACACCACCTGGAAGATCGGCGAGGAGTGCTGGACGCCGGGCACCTCGGGCGACGCGCTCCGCTACATGTACGATCCGGCGCTCGCGGGTGATTTCGATTACTGGCCCACCCGCTACACGGGCACCTCGGACAACGGCGGCGTGCACTGGAACTCGGGCATCGCCAACCTGGCCTTCTACCTGGCGACGATGGGCGGCACGCACCCGCGCGGCAAGACGTCGAACGTGGTCCCGGCGCTCGATTCGAACAGCAACACGAGCATCCAGATGGCCTCGGCCATCTTCTACCGCGCCAACACCACCTGCCTGACGTCGGGCGCCACGTTCACGGACGCGGCCGGCTGCACGAAGGAGGCGGCGGCGTTCCTCTACGGGTCGACGGCGCAGAACGCGATCGCCCAGGCCTGGATCGCGGTCGGCGTGCCGGAGCCGCTCGCCTGGACGGTCCTCGACACGAAGACCAACCTGTCGGCCGGGAAGAACATCAAGGTGAACTACACCTATGCCAGGCCCGCGGGCGCGACGGCCATGAGGTTCACGACCTCGGGCGGCAGCGGCGATGCCGACCTGTACGTGAAGTTCGGCAGCGCCCCGACGCTGCAGAGCTATGACTGCCGCTCGGCGGGCGCCACGACGGCCGAGAGCTGCATCATCAACAACGCGCAGAGCGGGACGTATTACGTCATGATCAACGCGTACTCGGCCTACTCGGGGATGACGTTCCAGGCCAGCTCGGGCCAGTAGCAGCGCGAGCGCGGCGCGGCCTCCGGGCCGCGCGGACCAGCGGCGGCGCCCTCTCCGCCGGCGAGGGGGCGCCGGCGCGCGAGCTGGGCCTTGTGGGCGGGGGCGCCATACGTCAAGACGTCGCAGTGGACCTCCGCCGCGTCGCCCCGGGACAAGCTGCCCGCCTCCGCAGGGGGCTCGCCCCGGCGGCGCTCGCGGCGGCGGTCGCGGCGGTCGCGGCGCCCGCGTGCGAGCGCCGCACGGTGCCCGTGTCCAGGGAGCCGCTGGGGCCCGAGGACGCAGGGGCCGACGCGGGCGGCGCCGCGGTGAGCGCGCCGGCGGCGTCCTCGCCGGCGGCGGGGCAGGAGATCCCGGTCGGGCGGCTCGACTACGAGGTGCGCGACTCGGCGAACGGCGAGCTGATGCCGGCGCGGCTGACGCTGATCGGCGTGGACGGGTCGCCGAACCCGGAGCTCTCGAAGGGGGACATCCCGCGGCAGGAGGGGCGGGCGATCGCGGCGTACAACCTCGTGATGTCGCTCTCGGGCCAGGGCGCCGTCGACGTGCCGCGCGGCACCTACGACGTGTTCGTCAGCCGCGGGCCGGAGTGGGAGCTCTCGGTGACCCGCGGCGTCGAGATCGGCCCGCAGGGCGCGTCGGTGCGCGCGTCGCTCGCGCACGTCGTCGACTCCCGCGGCTGGCTCTCCGCGGATTTCCACGTGCACGCGGCGGAGTCCTTCGACTCCGACGTGCCCATGTCGGCGCGCGTGCACGAGTTCGTGGCCGACGGGGTCGAGATGATCGTGTCGACCGATCACAACGTGATCACCGACTACGCGCCGGAGATCGCGCGGCTCCACGCGGGCGCGTACCTGGCGAGCGCGAGGGGCGAGGAGATCACGACCGCCTCGTCCGGTCACTTCGGCGCGTTCCCGCTGCGGATCCTGCGCGCGGCGCCCGGCAACGGGGCGATCCCGATCGACGGGCGGACGCCGGCGCAGATCTTCCGCGCCGTCCGCAAGGCCGCGCCGGGCGCGCTCATCCAGGTGAACCACCCGCGCTTCCCGCGCGGCATGGGCTACTTCACCGAGGGCGGGCTCGACGCCGCGGAGGACCGCGCGACGGCGAAGGGCTTCTCGTTCGATTTCGACGCGGTCGAGGTGATGAACGGGCTCGTGGCCGCGGAGCCGGACGGCCTCGAGGAGGTGTTGAAGGACTGGTTCGGGCTGCTCTCGCGCGGCCGGATGATCGCGGCGACCGGCAACTCGGACACGCACCACCTCGACATCAACCTCGGCGGCTACCCGCGCAATTTCGTGCGCCTCGCGGATGACAGCCCGGTCAACGTGAAGCCCGCCGAGGTCGCGCGCGCGGTGAAGGGAATGCGCTCGTTCTTCACGACGGCGCCCTTCGTGCAGCTCTCGGTGGGCAGCGCGTCGCTGGGCGACGTCGCGCCGGCGCCCGGGGGCAAGGTGCGCGGCGAGATCGCGGTGCAGGCCGCGCCGTGGGTCTCGGTGACGACGGTGATCCTCTACCTCGACGGCGTCGAGGCGCGGCGCTGGAGCGTGCTGGAAGGGACGGAGCCGGCGCGCTTCCGCGGTGATTTCGACCTCTCGATCGAGCGGGACGGGTTCCTCGTCGCGCGCGTGGAGGGGGATCGGCCGCTCGCGCCCGTGATCGGGAACGATCAGGGCTTCCGGGTGCGGCCGTTCGCGCTGACGAACCCGGTGCTGCTCGACGTGGACGGCGACGGCAAGTACACGCCGGCGCGGGGCCCGGGAGGGCGCGCGGCGCGGAAGTGAAGCGGGCCGCCCTCAGCCGCCGAGGATCCGGCGCGCGGTCGCCATCCCGAGGAGGCCCGCGATCAGGCAGCCGATCAAGGTCGCCGAGAGGTTCAGCGCGCCGAGCGCCCACGCGCGGCCCTGGAGCATCTTGATCATCTCGTAGTTGAAGGTCGAGTACGTGGTGAAGCCGCCCATCACGCCCGTGCCGAGCGCGAGCCGCAGCGTGGGGGAGATGAGGTCCGTGGTGAGCGCGATCTGCATGACGGCGCAGAGCAGGAAGGATCCGAGCACGTTCACCGCGAGCGTGCCGTAGGGAAATCCCATGCCGAACCGCTCCTGGCACCACGCCGAGAGCGCGTGGCGCGCGAGGGTTCCGGCTGCACCGCCAAGCCCGATCCAGAACCACCGCTCCATGCCGCACCTCGCCGGTCGAGCGGCCTATGGCCTCCCGCCCGGGCGGTCAAGCCGGCGTTCGGGGCGCGCGTGGAGATCCGGCCGGGATCCCCGGCGGACCTCCGGCCGGCGGGCCAGGCGCAGGGCCCGCCTGATTGCGCTGCGCGCGCCGAGCGGTACACCGGTCGGAGGCCGGGCTGGCCGCGCCGGGGGATCTCATGCAGTGGCTCGTCTCGCATGGCTCCTACGCCGTGCTCTTCCTCGCGCTCGTCGGGACGGGCCTCGGCTTCCCGCTCTCCGAGGACGTGATCCTGCTGGTCGCCGGCGTGCTCGCGCACCGCGGGGTGACCTCGCTCGCGCTCACGGCCGTGGTCTGCGCGGCCGGCGTGCTCTGCGGCGACGTCGTCCTGTTCCTGATCGCGCAGCGGCTCGGCCCCTCGGCGCTCGCGCGGCCCCTCGTCGCGCGCGCGCTCGCGTCCGGGCGCCGCGAGAAGATCGAGGCGCTCCTCTCGCAGCGGCGCGGCGCGGCCGTCTTCGTCGCGCGGCTCGTGCCCGGGCTGCGGATGCCGGTGTTCGTGATGTCGGCGGCGCTGGGCATGAGCCTCCGGCGCTTCGTCGCGTGGGACGCGCTCGGGCTCTGCATCTCCGGGCCGGTCGTGGTGGGGCTCGGCTACCTGTTCTCGGACCAGCTCGATCGCGTCCAGCGCCACGTCGACCGCGTCGAGCACGCCGTGCTGCTCCTCGCGATCGCCGCCTTCGCGGTGTACGCCTCGGTCTCGACCCGGCGATCGCGTCGCGCCGCCTCCTAGAACGAAGACGGGTGGCGACTAGTACCGAACTAGAACGCGAGCTTCATCGCCGCGCTCCCGGCCCCGATCGAGAAGCTCGGCCGCAGCGCGGCTTGCTGCGCCGGGGGCGCTTCCTCTCTCACCGGCACGCGCCTGCCGCCGACGACCCAGAACGCGATCCCCACGCCGAGCGCGACCAGGCTCGCGCCGCTCGTCACGTACCCGGCGGTGAGCAGCGACTCGTCGTCGCGCTCGTCGCACTGGTAGGGGTAGCCGCCGTTCTCGCAGTAGATGAGGTATCGACCGCTCGCCGAGGCGGTCATCACCGTGCCGACCACGAGCCCGACCGCGCCGGCGCCCGTCAGCACGATGCCGCCAATCATCAGATTCGTGTTGTTCCGGCGCAGCTGCGGCGGCGGGGGCGCGGGCGGGAGGCCCTGCGGCGGCGGGTAGTAATAGCCGGGCGGCGGGTAGTACGGCCCGTATCCATACGGCGCCGGATAGCCCGGCTGCACCTGCGGCGGATAGCCGGGCTGCCCCGGCGGAGGCGGGTAGCCCGGCTGCCCGATCGGCGCGGCGGGCTGAGGCGGGAGCGCGCCCGGCCCCGGCGGCGCAGGCTGCGCGCCCGCCTGAGGCGGAGCCGGCGGAGCGCTGGGCTGCGGCGGCAGCGCCGGCAGCGCGCCTGCGGCCGGAGCGCCGGGCTGCGAGGGCTGCGCGAGCGCAGGGCCCGCGCAGAGCAGCGCGATCGCCGCGGAAGCAGAGGCGGTGACGAGCACGGAGGGCATCAGGCGAAGCATCGGGCGTCCTTCATCCATGCGCGGCGGGCGGAGTCGCCGCGCGGGCGGTCAATTGTACGGATCCGGGGTGGCCGCGCGCGGCTTCTGCGGGGCCGCCGTCGCGGCGGGCTTCTGCGGGAGCGCCGTCGCGGCGGGCTTCTGCGGGGCCGCCGTCGCGGCGGGCTTCTGCGGGAGCGCCGTCGCGGCGGGCTTCGCGGCCGTCGCGGCGGCGCTCGAGGAGGCCTCCGGCGCCGCCGTGGCGACCGCGGGCGCCGTCCCGGTCCCCGCGGCCTGGGCCTGGGCCGCCGGGACGATCGTCGGCGGCGACGTGTCGATCGGCGGCGCCTCGGGCGGCTTCGGCGCGACCGCGGCCGCGGCCGTGGGCTCCGGCGGCGGGGGCTCCTTCTCCTTCTTCGGCCGGCCCGACTGCGAGGCCACCACGATCACCGACGCCAGCGCGATCAGGCCGAGGAAGACGAGCAGCGCCCGGTTCTTGCGCTTCTGCTGCTGCGCCTTGCCCCGCAGGCTCGCGGGCCGGACGCTCGCGGCCGGCGCCTCGTCGCGGCCGGGCGGCGAGGGCGCCTCGACGCGCTTCTGCGGCGAGGGCTTCGAAGCGGGCCGCTTGCTCGAAGCGGGCTGGTGCACCGCGCCTGCGGTCGTCTCGCCCGGCGCCTCGCCGTCGCCGCGCTCCGCCGGGACCGCCGGCCTGGCCTGCTGGACCGCGGGCGCGACGGGCCCGCCGGCTTGCCGGGCGCGCTGCCCCCGCTGCCGGATCTCCTTGCGCTCGGCGCGAGAAAGCTTCTTGCTCACGGCCCCGACGGTACCGAAGGGCGGCCAGCCCGCCAAGGCCCCGCGATCGCGCCACGCGAGCGATGTGCATGGCCCGATCAACGCTTGACAGTGGCCGGCTCCTGAGTATCCTCCGCCTCCCCCATTCCACCCGGGTAAGACTGCGTCCATGCCGACCATCAGCCAGCTCGTTCGCCAGGGCCGCGAGGCCGCTCGTTACAAGACGGCGTCCCCCGCCCTAAAATCCTGCCCCCAGCGGCGGGGCGTCTGCGTTCGCGTGTACACCACGACGCCGAAGAAGCCGAACTCGGCGCTCCGGAAGGTGTGCCGCGTCCGCCTGACCAACCAGATGGAGGTCACGAGCTACATCCCGGGCGAGGGACACAACCTGCAGGAGCACTCGGTCGTGCTCATCCGCGGCGGCCGTGTGAAGGATCTCCCCGGCGTTCGCTACCACGTCGTCCGCGGGACCCTGGACGCGTCCGGCGCCGCCGGCCCGAGCTCCACCAACAAGGCGAACCGCAACCGCAAGCGCTCGAAGTACGGCGTGAAGCGGCCCAAGGCCTGATTCCGAGGAAACGGAAGAGTACCCATGCCCCGTCGTCGCGAAGTCCCGAAGCGGAAGATCATTCCGGACCCGAAGTACAAGGACAAGCTCGTCGCGAAGTTCACGAACTCGCTGATGCTCTCCGGCAAGAAGTCCACGGCCGAGGGCATCCTGTACGGCGCGTTCGACATCGTCCGCGATCGCTTCAAGGAGGAGCCGATCGAGGTCTTCCGGAAGGCGCTTGACAACGTGAAGCCGAAGCTCGAGGTCAAGAGCCGGCGCGTCGGCGGCGCGACCTATCAGGTCCCCGTCGAGGTCCGCCCGGAGCGCCGCGTCGCGCTGGCCATGCGCTGGCTGGTGACGTACTCGCGCGGCCGCGGCGAGAAGACGATGCGCGAGCGCCTGGCCGCCGAGCTCGTCGACGCCGCGCAGAACCGCGGCAACGCCGTCAAGAAGCGGGACGACACGCACAAGATGGCCGAGGCGAACAAGGCGTTCGCCCACTACCGCTGGTAGTCCTCACCCCGGTTTCCGGGCCCCACCTCCACCCGATGCCCCAGAGGCAAGGAGACGCGTAGAGCGAGATGGCGACGGCGACATAAGGATCGGGTTACGACCAGCGCCCCCGAGAGCAGCGAACGAGGCTCCGGCGAGGCGGCAAAACTGATGACGTACCCCGACACCCTCTCCAGGTTCATGAGCTCGCCACACCGGGGCGAGACGGGCTGGAGAGGGTGTTCTGCATCCTGAGCCTGAAAGACCTCGATCCACGCATCGGACCCACGGAGAAGGACCAGTGCCTCGCGAGTTCAGCCTGGAGAGGACGCGAAACATCGGGATCATGGCCCACATCGATGCGGGCAAGACCACGGTGACCGAGCGCATCCTCTATTACTCGGGCGTCAACTACAAGATGGGGGAGGTGCACGAGGGCGCCGCGACCATGGACTGGATGGTCCAGGAGCAGGAGCGCGGCATCACCATCACCTCCGCGGCGACGAACTGCTTCTGGACGCCGACCGGCGGGCCCCAGGCGGGCGTCCAGCACCGGATCAACATCATCGACACGCCCGGCCACGTCGATTTCACGATCGAGGTGGAGCGCAGCCTCCGCGTGCTCGACGGCGCGGTGGCCGTGTTCGACGGCGGCAACGGCGTCGAGCCGCAGAGCGAGACCGTCTGGCGCCAGGCGGACAAGTACCGGGTCCCGCGGATCGCGTTCATCAACAAGATGGACAAGGTCGGCGCCGACTTCGACATGTGCGTCGACTCGATCCGCGAGCGCCTCGGCGCGAACGCGATAGCGATCCATTACCCGCTGGGCATCGAGGACTCGTTCCGCGGCGTGATCGACCTCGTGACCATGCAGGCCGCGGAGTTCGACGAGGAGACCAAGGGCGTGCAGTTCAAGTGGGGCGCGATCCCCGCGGACGTGCTGCCGCGCTGCCGCGAGCTCCGCGACAGGCTCGTCGAGGCCTGCGCGGACTGCAGCGACAAGGTGATGGAGAAGTTCATCGCCGGCGACACCGAGAGCGTCACCGAGGCCGAGATCCACGAGGCCCTCCGCGCCGGCACCCTGAGCTTCAAGCTGGTCCCGGTGCTCTGCGGCTCCGCGTTCAAGAACAAGGGCGTGCAGCTGCTGCTCGACGCGGTCGTGGGCTACCTGCCGTCGCCGATCGACATCCCGCCCGTGCAGGGCACCCTGCCGGACAAGAAGGACAAGGTCGTCACGCGGAAGGCGAGCGACGACGAGCCGTTCGCGGCGCTCGCGTTCAAGGTGATGAACGACCAGTTCGGCAACCTGACGTTCTTCCGCGTCTACTCGGGCACGACGAAGAGCGGCGCGAGCGTGCTCAACTCGACGCGCGGCCGGCGCGAGCGCTTCGGCCGCATCCTCCGCATGCACGCCAACAAGCGCGAGGAGATCGACGTCTGCTACTCGGGGAACATCTACGCGGCCGTGGGCCTGCGCGACACGCGCACCGGCGACACGCTCTGCGAGGACAAGCACCCGATCGTGCTCGAGCGGATGGAGTTCCCCGATCCGGTCATCTCGATCGCGATCGAGCCCAAGACCAAGGCTGATCTCGACAAGCTCGGGCTGAGCCTCCAGAAGCTCGCGTACGAGGATCCGTCGTTCCGCACGTTCACGAACGAGGAGACCGGCCAGACGATCATCGCCGGCATGGGCGAGCTCCACCTGGAGATCATCGTCGACCGCCTGCGCCGCGAGTTCAAGGTCGACGCCAACGTCGGGAAGCCGCAGGTCGCGTACCGCGAGACGATCGTCGGCAAGGCGTTGAACGTCGAGGGGCGGTTCGTCCGCCAGACCGGCGGCCACGGGCAGTACGGCCATGTCAAGATCGACGTCGAGCCCGCCGAGCGCGGCGCCGGCTTCGTGTTCGAGAACGACATCGTCGGCGGTCTCATCCCGAAGGAGTTCATCCCCTCGATCGAGAAGGGCATCCGGGACGCGATGGGCCGCGGCGTGCTCGCCGGCTACCCGGTCGCCGACGTCAAGGTCCGGCTCCACTTCGGCAGCTACCACGAGGTCGACTCGTCGGGCCCGGCGTTCGAGGTCGCCGCCTCGATGGCCTTCCAGGAGGCCGCGGAGAAGGCCGGCCTCGTGATCCTCGAGCCGATGATGGCCGTCGAGGTCGTCTGCCCGGAGAGCTACCTGGGCGACGTGATCGGCGACCTCAACGCGCGCCGCGGCCGGATCGTGGACCTCGGCCAGCGCGGCACGGCCCGGGTGATCCGCGCCGAGGTCCCGCTGGCCGCGATGTTCGGCTATGCGACCGACGTGCGCTCCAAGACGCAGGGTCGCGCGACCCATTCGATGCAGTTTTCCCATTACGCACCAGTTCCAGCAGCGATCCAGGACGAGATCGTCGCGAAGCAGCGAGGTTAGAGACACGCCATGGCCAAGGAGAAATTCGCTCGAACCAAGCCCCACGTGAACGTGGGCACCATCGGCCACATCGACCACGGCAAGACGACGCTGACCGCGGCGATCGTGAAGGTGCAGTCGAAGCGCAAGCTGGCGAAGGTGATCTCGTACGCCGACATCGCCAAGGGCGGCACGGTCCGTGACGACACGAAGACCGTGACGATCGCGGCGGCGCACGTGGAGTACGAGTCGGACAAGCGCCACTACGCGCACGTCGACTGCCCCGGGCACGCCGACTACATCAAGAACATGATCACGGGCGCGGCGCAGATGGACGGGGCGATCCTCGTCGTGTCGGCGCTGGACAGCGTGATGCCGCAGACGCGCGAGCACGTGCTGCTGGCGCGGCAGGTCGGCCTGAACCACCTCGTCGTGTTCCTCAACAAGTGCGACGCGGTGGACGACCCGGAGATGCTGGACCTGGTCGAGATGGAGGTCCGCGAGCTCCTGAACAAGCAGAAGTTCGACGGCGACAACGCGCCGGTGATCCGGGGCGCGTCGCTGCCGGCGCTCCAGGGCGACGCGAAGTGGGAGGAGTCGATCGCGAAGCTGCTCGAGGCGCTCGACAGCTACATCCCCGAGCCGGTGCGCGACGTGGACAAGCCGTTCCTGATGGCGGTCGAGGACGTGTTCTCGATCAAGGGCCGCGGCACGGTGGCCACGGGCCGGATCGAGCGCGGCGTGATCAAGGTCGGCGACGAGGTCCAGATCATCGGCTTCCGCGAGACGCAGAAGTCGGTCGTGACGGGCGTGGAGATGTTCCGCAAGCTGCTCGACCAGGGGCAGGCGGGCGACAACGTCGGGTGCCTGCTGCGCGGGATCGAGAAGGACCAGATCGAGCGCGGGCAGGTGCTCGCGAAGCCCGGGTCGATCACGCCGCACACCAAGTTCGAGGGCGAGGTGTACGTGCTGAAGAAGGAGGAGGGCGGCCGCCACACGCCGTTCTTCACCAACTACCGGCCGCAGTTCTACATCCGGACCACGGACGTCACCGGCACCGTGAACCTCCCCGAGGGGGTGAAGATGGTGATGCCCGGCGACAACATCACGATGACGATCGAGCTCATCGCACCCACCGCGCTGGAGGAGCAGATGCGCTTCGCCATCCGCGAGGGCGGCAAGACGGTGGGCGCCGGCGTCGTCACCAAGATCCTCGT
>CAYQYG010000274.1:0-12388 GCA_964421485.1 uncultured Polyangiaceae bacterium
GGCTCCGGCGCCTCGGCCGGAGGGCCGTCGGGCGCCGCGGGCGGCGGCGTGGAGCCGGCGCCGCAGCCGGCGAGCAGCGCGAGCGCGAGGGTGACGACGAGCGAGCTGGATCGAAGCATGAGCACCTCCGTGGTCCTTCAGCCGATGATGCGCGGGCGGATCTACTCTATCCCAGGCCCTGCGGGGGAGCGCCGATCCCGGTCGAGCCGTAGCCGCCGGCGCCGCGCGCGGTCTCGTCGAGCGCCTCGACCGGATCGAGCTCGGCCATCGCGACCGGGCAGATCACGAGCTGCGCGATCCGGTCGCCGCGGTCGATCGTGAAGGCCGCGTCGCCGTGGTTCACGAGCAGCACCTTCAGCTCGCCGCGGTAGTCGGGGTCCACGGTCCCGGGCGCGTTCAGCACGGTCACCCCGGCGCGCAGGGCGAGCCCGGACCTCGGGCGCACCTGGCCCTCGTAGCCGGGCGGGATCGCGAGCGCGTAGCCGGTCGGGATCAGCCGGCGCTCGCCGGGAGCCAGCGTCACGGGCTCCGCGACCGCCGCGCAGAGATCGAGGCCGACGGCGCCGGCCGAGGCGGGCGCGGGCGGCGGGACCTCGACGGGGCCCACACGGACGAAGGGGACGCGGACGCGGGCGATCAACGCGGCGGCCCTAGGGGCGGGGCAGGACCGAGTCGAGCGGGCCGTTCCGGAGCGACTCGAGCGCCGAGTCGGACCACGCCCGCGCGCGGTCCGAGAAGCCGGCCTCGACCGCGCTCCGGAGCAGCTCCAGCGCCCGCTCCAGGTTGCCGCCCTTCGCGTTCGCGCGCGCCGCGCCGTAGGCGTCCTCGCCCTCGCCGTTGCGGCGGAAGACCGCCTCGTAGAGGCGCCCCGCCCAGTCGAACGCGCCGTGATCGAACGCGATCTCGGCCATCTTGCGCGCGTCGTCCTCGGAGAGCGAGTCGACGATGTCGAGCGCGATGGCGGCCGCGCGGGGCACCTCGCCCTGCTCGATCAGGATCTGGATGAGCGGCCCCACGACCTCCTTGCGGTCGTCGCCCGCCGCGCGCGCCGCCTCCAGCACCTTGCGCGCCTGCCGCGTCTCGCCGAGCGCGCGGTGCAGCGCGCCCGCGAGCGCCGCGTCCGGCTCGCCGAGCTTGCGCGCGCGCGCCAGCGCGCTCGCCGCGCCCTTCAGGTCGCCCCCGAGGAGCGCCGCCCAGCCGACGAGCTCGTGCGCCTCGCGCCCCGCCCGCGGCGGCGGCGGCGGATCGCGCAGGAGCACGCTCGAGGCGAGCGTCCTGGCCTCGTCGAGCCGCTCGTCCTCGAGCGCCTGCCGCGCGCGGATGAGCATCGCCGCCACCTCGCCCGGCATCGCCTCCTCCCGCGGCCGGGGCGGCTGCCGGTCGAGGTCGTCGGCGCTCAGCTCGGGCTCGTTGCTCCAGCGCTGGAAGCTCCGGATGGCCGACATCCCGGCGAGGTACATCAGCCAG
Organism: uncultured Polyangiaceae bacterium; assembly: GCA_964421485.1. Classification (GTDB taxonomy): domain Bacteria; phylum Myxococcota_A; class Polyangia; order Polyangiales; family Polyangiaceae; genus CAYQYG01. The sequence goes on from CAYQYG010000274.1 coordinate 1,468, forward strand.
TACCAGTTGATGCTGAGCGCGTACGCCGCCACGAGGATGGAGATCACCGTCGAGATCCCCGCGCTCATGCGGGCCCGCTTCGGCCCGAGCGCGTGCTGGAGCACGTGCCCGCCGTCGAACGGGAGGATCGGGATGAGGTTGAAGAGCCCCCACCCGATGTTCACGTCGAGCAGCATGCCGATCCCCTCGCGCGCGAGCGGCGGCAGGCCGGCGGCGGCGTGCGGGGCGGCGCGCACGGCCGCGTAGATGATCCCGGCGAGGAAGAAGCCCGCGAACGGGCCGGCCAGGCTGATGATGATGTTGTCGAGCCGGCCGAGCGGGAGCAGGGCGTGCGGCCGCGTCAGGCCCCCCATCCAGTGGAGCGTGATCTCCGACCGGATCCGGTGGCGCCGGAAGGCCAGGGCGTGGCCGTACTCGTGGACCAGCACCGAGAGCAGGACCACGCCGACCCAGACGAGGTAGATCGGGGCCTCCGAGGCGTGCCGCGGCCAGCCGTAACGCATGAAGCCGAGCAGGGCGGCCATCACCCAGAAGCCGATCTGGACCTCCACCTCGACGCCGAGCAACCGGAAGCTCATGACCCTCCTCTCATACGCCCTGGCGGGGCGCGCCTCAACGATTGCCGTGCGGTCCGACCCTGCCTAGAGTGCTCGCCCGCCTGTCTCGGGAGAAGCAGAACGATGAGGCACGCGATCCTAGGGCTCACGGTGGCCGGCCTCGCCGGCGCGGCGGCGGCGTGCGGCGGCGCGTCCGCGCCGGAACCCGCGTCCGCCTCCGCATCCGCCTCCATTTCCAGGTCCGCGCCTGTCTCCGCATTCGCCTCCGTTTCCACGGCCGCGCCTGTCTCCGCCTCCGCCTCCGTTTCCACGGCCGCCTCCGCCGCCGCGCCCGCCGCCGCGCCCGCCGCCGCGCCCGCGATCCCCCCGAACACCGCGGTCCTGCACATCGGCGACTCCTTCGCGCTGGCCGGCTTCGCCCAGGCGCTCAAGCCGCGCATGAAGGCGCTCCGCGCGCGCTACGAGGTGAAGAGCGAGCAGAGCTCGTTCACCGTCACCTGGGCCGGCAAGATGGAGCGGATCATCGCGGACAATCAGCCCGATCTGGTCATCATCAACCTCGGCGCCAACGAGGTCGCGAACACCGATCCGCCGGCGCACGCCCCTGCGGTGCGCCGGATCGTCAAGAGCATCGGCGATCGCCCGTGCGTCTGGGTCTCGCCGCCCCTCTGGCGCAAGGACACCGGCATCATCGACGTCATCCGCCGGAACTCCGCGCCGTGCCGCTTCTTCGACTCCGACGCGCTCGTCCCCGGGCCCATCCCGCGGCAGGGCGACAAGATCCACCCGAACGAGCAGGGCGGCGCGGCGTGGGCCGACGCCTTCTGGCGCTGGCTCGAGGCGGAGCGCCTGCCGGCCGACGGCGCCTCCGGCGCCCGCAGGAGCCCCTGGGCGCTCAAGCCCGCGCCGCCCGAGGAGCACGAGCCCCGCGGCCACTAGTGCCGCCTGGCGGAAGTCCCGCCGGGGATCGGAGAGGAGAGAGGATCACAGGGAGGCGGGGAGGCGGGGAGGCGAGAGAGAAAAAAGGATCAGAATTTTCTGCTCTCCCCGCTCTCCCCGCCTCCCTGTGATCCTTCTCTTCTCTCCTCTCCGATCCTGTCTTCGGATGCGTCCTGCCCGAGCGCGCGCGCGATCGCCGCGCGCACGTCGGCCGCCAGCGCCTTGCGGCCCTCCAGCCCGTAGCGCGCCGGATCGACGGGGGGCAGGATCGTCACCGTCACGTCGTGGTGCTTCTGCACCACGAACCCCTTCGCGCGCAGCACGCGCCGCGTCCCGTCGATCGCCACCGGCAGGATCGGCGCCCCGGTCTCCAGCGCCATCCGGAACCCGCCGCTCTTGAAGGGCCCGAGCGTCCCGTCCTTGCTCCGCGTCCCTTCCGGCGCGATCCAGATCCGCGTCCCCTCCTTCAGCATCCGCGAGCCCGCCCGCAGGCTCGCCACGGCCTGCTGCCGGTCGCTCCGGTCGATGCGGATGAACCCGGCGGCCTCCATCGCGCGGCCCCACACCGGCACCTCGAACAGCTCCGCCTTGGCCACCATCCGGAGCCGCCCCGGGATCGACTGGAAGAGCACGGGGATGTCGTAGAGGCTCTGGTGGTTCGACATCACGATGAGCGGCCGCGACCCCTCCGCGTGCTCGCGGCCGCGCACCTCGAGGTGGATGTCCGCGTCGGAGAGCAGCTTCTTCGACCACCAGTCGAGCCGCGCGTCGCACGCCTCCACGCTCAGCCTGCCGATCGCCGCGTCGATCACCGTCGGCACGCTGATCCGCGCCGTATCGAGGATGCCCAGGAAGGTCTCGGGGACGCCCATCGCCGCTACTTCTCGAACGTCTCGCTGCACCTCTTGAGGCACGCCGGGTCCTTGCACCGCTCCGCGCACTCGTTCCAGTTCGTGGGCTCCCAGTGCACCGGGCTCGAGTCCGCGGACGACGGCGCGCGGTCCTCGAGCTTCTGGCACTCGTTCGTCGACGAGCAGATCTGGCCCGCAGCGCAGTCGGTGTCGTAGCGGCACTCGACGCACTTCAGGTTGAAGCAGACGCCGGCGTCGGCGCCGCCGTCGCGCGCCGCGCAGTCCGCGTTGGACTTGCAGACGGGGAACCGCTGCCCGCCGTTGCAGGCCGCGCCGAGCGTGGCCGCCCCGAGCCCGAGCGCCATCACGAGCGCGGCCGCCCGCCACGCCGCCCACCGTCCTGGCGCGCGTGGCCGCGCGCGCCTCTCAGCCTTCCCCTGAAGAGCCTCCGCCATCACCCGCGCCGGAGGATATCACCGTCGCCGCCGGATCGAAGAGGGTTCGGGCGTCACGCCGCGGGGGCGTGCCCGAGCACCGTCACGATCAGGCGCCGGACGTGCGGCGCCCGGCGATGCTCCCACAGGTAGACGGCCTGCCAGGTCCCGAGGGCGAGCCGGCCGCCGGTGATGGGGATGACCTCGCCGCTCCGGGTCACGGCGCTCCTGAGGTGCCCCGGCATGTCGTCGGGGCCCTCGTCGTCGTGCTCGTAGCCCGCGCCCTCGGGCGCCAGGCGCGACATCCACCGCTCCAGATCGCGCAGCACGGCCGGGTCCGCGTTCTCCTGGATCACGAGGCTCGCGGAGGTGTGCTGGAGGAAGATCGAGCAGAGCCCGACCGAGGCCCCCGCCTCGGCCACGACCTTGGCGATCTCGCCGGTCACGTCGTAGAGGCCGCGGCCGCCGGTCCGGACCTCGAGGGTGCGCTGGTGCAGCGTGGTCACGGCGCGCATCCTAGTGCGGGCCGGCCCTCGGCGCTCGATGTCCGCGATGAGTCCGTCTACCCTCGACGCGCCGCCATGTCGCCGGCCGCGCTCCCACGACGCTCCTGTGCTCCCTCGTGACATGCAGCCCCTGCCCGTGAGGCGGCCCCCTGGGGCCCTCCTCTTCGCCGCCTGCCTGACCCTCGCCGCGTGCGGCGCCCCTGCCGCCCCGCCTCCCGGCGCCCTCGGCCCTGGAGGCGTCGGCTCCCTCGACGACGTCGCGCGTGACCTCGAGGCCCTCACGGGTCCGCTGCTCGACGGCCGCCGCGACACCTTCCGGGCCATCCTGGCCGACGCGCTCGCCAAGGACGCCTACCTCTGCCTGCCCGCCCCCTCCGAGGTCTTCCACGGCGACGTCCCCGAGTCCGAGCGCGTCCTCACGGGCGTCATGCCTCACTACGGCGTGTTCCTCGGCCCGATGAGCTACCTCGTCCGCCGCCGCGGGCCTGCCTGGGAGGTCGAGGTCCGCGTCGCCGTCGAGCCTCCGGCCCGCGCCGCCGACCTGGAGCTCCCCGACTGCGGCCTCGCCGTCGAGCTCGGCCTGGCCTCCTCCCCCTGCGGCGAGCCCGGCCCGGACCTGCGCCGCTGCGCCGCCCCCACCGGCGAGGTGCTCCAGTGCCGCGGCGTCCCCTACGCCTCCTCCGGCACCGTCGAGGCCTGCCCTGCCACCGGCTGCTTCTCGGTCACCGCCACCCCCCGCGCGACGACCGCCCTGCTCGCCCGCTGGTCGCGCGAGGCCGAGCGCTACTGGAACCGCGACGCCCGCGCGTTCGCGCTCCCGGTCACCTACGATTTCGACTTCGTCCTGGCCTCCGAGGCCGCCGCCCTCCGCGTCGACCTCGCCGTCCCCCTCTCGCCGACCTGCGGCCGGACGCCCTATTTCTCCGCGATGCGCACCGGCTGGTCGCTCCCGGTCCTCGCCCACGAGATCGGCCACGTCATGGGCCTCCTCGACGAATACGAGGCGTTCTCCGGGATCGTCGGCTTCTATCCGAAGACCCCGTTCCCCGGCGCCGAGATCAGCCGCATGGGCCTCTCGATGCGCGAGTCCACGCGCGTGCTCCCGCTCCACCATTACCTGATCCTGCGCCGCTTCTTCTGCCCCACCCCCTCCGCGGATCCCTATGCGCACGCGCTCCCCTGACGCCGGCCCCCCGCGCGCGGGCCTCCTCGCGGCGGCCCTCGCCCTCGCCGCCTGCACCTCCCCCGAGCCCGCGCCCGAGCCCGCGTCCGGCTCCGCGTCCGCCACCGCGCCCGCTCCCGGATCCGTGTCCGTTCCCGGCTCCGCGTCCGTGTCCGTTCCCGTTCCCGTTCCCGTTCCCGAATCCGGCCCCGCCCCCGAATCCGAGCCCCTCGGCCCCCGCTGCCCGCCCGAGATGGTCCGCGTCGCCGGCCGCTACTGCGTCGACCGCTACGAATCGATCCTCCTCGACACCCGGACCGGCGCGCAGATCTCGCCGTACTATCCGCCCTCGCACCGCCAGGCCGTGTCCATCGAGAAGCTCTGGGGGCGCATGCGCTTCGAGGTCGGCGACGCGGACGCCCGGCGCCTCGACCTCCCGGTCCTCCCGCCCTGGCAGCGCGAGCGCGATTTCGAGCCCCGCGCCGTCCCTCGCAAGGGCGTCGTCCCGCAGGGGTACACGAGCGGCGCCCAGGCCGCCCTCGCGTGCCGCAACGCGGGCAAGCGGCTCTGCACGCTCGATGAATGGCGCGCTGCCTGCCGGGGGGAGCGCGACCAGCCCTTTCCCTACGGCTCCGCCTACGAGCCGGGGCGCTGCAACGTCTTCCGCGAGACCCACCCCGCGCTCGTCCTCCACGGGGACATGTCCCGCGGTCACAGCGATCCCCGCCTCAACCTCGTCACGTACAAGGGCGCCCCGCTCCTCCGCCGCACGGGCGAGACCGCGACCTGCCTGAGCGCGTGGGAGGGCGACGCGATCGCCGACATGGTCGGCAACGTCGACGAGTGGATCGACGATCCCGAGGGCACCTTCGCCGGCGGCTTCTACTCGCGCGCCACCCGCGAGGGCTGCATGGCCACCGTGTCGGTCCACCCGTTCGACTACTTCGACTACTCGACCGGCGTCCGCTGCTGCGCCGATCTGCGGTGAGCCGCTGTCCGCCGTCCGTACGACGGATGCTCGCCGGCCGACGGAGCGGGAGAGAGAGAAATTCACAGGGAGGCGGGGAGGCGAGAATTTCTTGATTTTCTCTCGCCTCCCCGCCTCCCCACCTCCCTGTGCATCTCTCATTTTCTCCGAGCAGGTCCAGCGGCCGTTCGCTCGCGCGCGCGACCTCGCTTCGTTCAGGGCGACATGGACGCCGCTGCCCTCTCGGCATGGCTTGCCGACCCGTCGGCCCGCTGAACACCGCGCGTCTCGGCCTTCGAAGCGCACGCGATGGAGTGCAAACAGAAGGTCGACTGGAGCGCGTGGGCGCCGGGCTCAGCTGAGCGTCACGGCTGGAACCGGGCCACGATCGCGTCCTCGCCGCCGGCCGCGGTCAGCGCCCCCGTCCCGAAATCGACGGACCCCGCCGCGAAGCCCGCCACGACCACCTGCGCGCTCGTCGGATCCACCGCCACCCCGGTGCCCGCCTGGCTCGCCACGTTCCCGTGCGCCTTGCTCCACAGGTGATCGCCCGCCGGGCCGAGCTTCGCGAGGAACAGATCGAATGCCCCGCCGCTCACCACCGGCCCGCCGCCGAAATCGAGCACCCCCTCGAACAGGCCCGTGAGCAGCACGTTCCCCGCCGCGTCGAACGCCACGCCCTGCGCCGCCTGGCTCGCCAGGTTCCCGAACCCGCGGCTCCACAGCGGCTGCCCGGACGCGTCGAGCTTCGCCACGAACGCGTCGGTCCCGCCCGCCGCGTTCAGCACCGCGTCGAACGCGATGCTGCCCTCGAACCGCCCCGCCACCGCCACCTCGTCCGACGCGCTCACCGCCAGCGCCAGCGCCTGCTGATCGTTGTCCGCGTCCCCGAACGCCTGGCTCCACTCCACCTGCGTCCCCGCCGCGTCGAGCTTCGCCACGAACGCCTTCGACCGGTTCGCCGCCGCGCCGAGCGGCGGCGAGCCGCCGCCCAGGTCCAGCGTCTCCTGGAAATGCCCCGCCAGGAGCAGCTTCCCCGCGCCGTCGAACGCCGCCGCGTTCGCCACCTGATCCCCGGTCGAGCCGAACGTCCGCACCCATTGCTGGGTGCCGTCCGCTGCGTACATGCGCACGAAGATGTCCTCGCCGCCCTGGCTTATCTTGCAGACCGGCGGGAGCTGGGCGGTGCAGTGGTGCGTCCCGTTGAAGCTGCCGGCCACCGCCACCTGCCCGAACGGACCGGCCGCCAGCGCCCAGGCCTTGTCGTCGCCGACGCCGCCGAGCCTCGCGCTCCACTGCGGCACGCCGCCCGGGTCGAGCGCCGCCACGAACGCGTCGAACCCGCTCGCCGTGTGCGTGAGCGGGTCGAAGGTGATCGTCCCCGTGAAATGGCCCGCGACGATCACGCGGCCGTTCGGATCGACGGCCACCGCGGTCGCGTACTGATCGCCCGCGTCGCCGAAGCTGCGGCTCCAGACGTGCGCGCCCTGCGGATCGAGCTTGACGACGAACACGTCGTCGCCGCCGGCGCTCGTCAGCGGTCCGCCGCCGAAATCGACGATGCCCGAGAACTTCCCCACGACGTACGTGCTGCCCGCGGCGTCGACCGCGACGCCGAGCGCCCGGTCGTTCCCGGTGCCGCCGAACATCGCGCCGAATATGGGCGCGCTGCACGCGATGCCGTCGCAGTCCTCGTCGACCGGCACGCTGCAGTCCTCGACGGCCGGGACCACCTCGCCCTCGCACGCGCTCCAGCTCGTGCCGAGCACGCACGTCGAGGTGCCGCCCGCGCACGCGCCGATGCCCTCGGTGCCCTGCGGCCCCGAGTAGCAGGGCAGCGCCGCGCCCACCTCGCAGGCGCAGCCCGCGTCGGCCTCGTTGACCTCGCCGTCGCAGTCGTCGTCGGCGGCGGTCTCGCACCGCTCCGCCGTCGGCGTCACCTCGCCGGAGCATGAGCCGAAGCCGCTCCCGTCCTCGGCGCAGGTCTGCGTGCCGGCGACGCAGGCGCCCTTGCCCGCCGTGCCCTCCGGCCCGCTGTAGCACTCCCGCGTGGTCCCCGGCGCGCACGGCTCGGTGCCGCCGCCGCCCGCCGCGCCCGTGCCTGCGCCGCCGCCGCTGGACGTCGAGGGCGGGACCTCGGACGCGCAGGCCGGCGCGAGCAGCGCGCCGAGGCCGAGCGCCGCGAACGCGACGAGCGCGCCTCGGGCAGGCCCGCGCGGGCTCTCCGGTCCATCCGGGCGGACCGCCCGGCCATCGTTGCTGCGAGCCTGTGCCGAAGCGGAAGGATGAACCATGGCGTCGATGCCATGTTGGCGGCGTCCGCTCGGCTCCGCAAGATCCGAGCATGGGACGCGGCCCGCGCCGTCGCGCCGGGACCCGGAGCGGGAGCGGGGAGCGGCCGCGGGAACGGGAGCGGTGACGGGGACGGGAGCGGGAACGGTGACCCGAACGTGAACGGAGAGGGCGGCGTGGATGGAGGGCGCCGGCTTCGCGCCCGTCAGGCGCCGGTCTTCGGCCGCAGCGACAGGAAGCTCTCCGTCCCCTTCGGCCGCCGCCGGTCGAGCCAGAGCAGCCCCGCCGGCAGCACCAGCACCGCCGCGATCAGGCACGTGACCTCCCCAAGCACCGCCGCGATCCCCATGCTCCGCACCGCGTAGTTCATCGACCGCACGAGCGCGAGGTACCCGAGCGTCGTCGTCAGGCTGCACAGGATCACCGCGCCGCCCGTCTCCCGCACCGCGATCAGCGCGCCTCCGGCCCCCTCGCGGGCGTACCGCTGCACGATGTTCACCGCGTAGTCCACGCCGATGCCGAACGTGATCGGCAGCGCGATGAAGTTCAGGAAGTTGAGCTTCACGCCCATCGCGACGAGCAGCCCCGCCATCCACGCGATGCCGACGAGCAGCGCCGCCAGCACCGCCAGCGCCGGCCGCCCGGCCCGGAACGCGATCAGCACGACCAGCACCGTCGCCGCGAGCGAGAAGATCACCGCCGGCGGCACGTCGTCCACGATCGCGGCCCACATGTCCGCGTAGATCACCGCGCGCCCTGACCCGCGCACCACGCTCCCGTCCGGCAGCTTCGTCTCGCGGTACGAGTCGGCCCACCGGAACAGGTAGCGCGCGTCGTCCACGCTCGCGGCCGAGATCGGGCTGATGTACACGATGCGGCCCCGCGTCCCGTCCGTCTCGGTGAACGCCCGCGCGACGCCGAGCGGCAGCTCCTCGATGCCGAACGGCGCGAGGTCCTCCGGCGGCATGACGTCCTTGATGACCGCCCAGTCCTCGTCGCTCACGAGCCCGCGCTTCCGCGCCCGCTGCACCCGGTCGCGCAGGTCCATGAGCACCGGGATCTTCTTCTCCTGGTCCGCGGGCACGAAGTCCTGCAGCGCGTGCACGTCCTTGAACGGCTTCGCGTCCGCCGGCGCCGCGTCCCGCTTCGCGTAGAGGGCCTCCCGGAGCGGCTTCACCTGCTCCGGCCGGTCCACGAGGATCGCCATCCCGTCCGACCCCACGTACCCGGTGATCTCCTCCGCGAGGTGCGTCAGCCGGATCTCCTCTGCCCGCGCGCTCTCGTCGTTGCGCAGGTTCTTGAGGTCGTACTCCATCGGGTCCGCCTGCACGTACCGCACGGTCGCCGCCGCGCCGGCCACGGCGAGCGCGGCGCCGACCAGCGCGATCGCGGCCGGCGCCCTCGGCGCGAGCGCGGCGAAGGGCCTGCCGAACGCGACGCCCCCCTGCGTCCACCGCCGGAGCCGCGCGATCGGCCCCGAGCTCTCCCGATCGAGCGGCGAGATCCGCTCGATGATCGCGAGCACGCTCGGCAGCGTCGTGAAGGTCGCGATCCAGCAGAGCACCATGCCGGCGCCGCCGATCAGGCCGAAGTCCCTGAACCCCCTGAACTCGGTGACGAGCAGCGATCCGTACGCGGCCGACGCCGCGCAGCCGGCCGTGAGCGTCGGCAGCCACGTCTCGCGGTGCGCGACGCGCGCGGCCTCCGCGAGCGGCGCGCCGTGGCGCCGCGCCTCGAGGTACCGCGCCAGGTAGATGATGCTGAAGTTGATCCCGTTGCCCGCGACGATCGTGAACAGGAACCCGGTGGCCATGTTGAGGTGGCCGATCGCGAGCTGGGTGACGCCGAAGGTCCACGCGACGCCGACGCCGATGTTGATCAGCATCACGATCAGCGTGCGGACGCGGAGGTAGTAGAGGAAGACGACCGACGCGATGAGGAACGCGCCCGTGAACCCGACCTCGGTGAGGTCGTCGTTGATGGACTTGTACTCGGAGATGCCCGTCTGGAGGTCGCCCGCGAACCCGACGGTGATGCCCGGGTGGAAGGAGGCGGGCCGCACGTCGTCGACGACGGCGCGGATGCGCCGGATGGCCTCGCTGCCCGCGGCGAAGTCGCTGCCGAGGACCTTGGACCGGATGGCGACGACGACGACCTTGCCGTCCTTGGACTGGTAGTAGCCGTCCGGGTACCTGTCGCGATCGACGCCCTTCAGCCCGAAGCTCTCCTCGACGGTCTTCGCGTTGATCTCGGGCGGGGCCTCGGAGTCGTCGAGCAGGGTGCCGGCGGCCTTGTTGACCTCGTACGCGTACCGCTCCTCGACGTCGTCGCGGAGCTCCGTGAGCCTGTCGAGGTCGGCGTAGAGGCCCGCGCGCGGGGCGAGGAAGCGGTACGCCTCCTGGATTCCATCCTCGACGCTGCCGACCCAGGGCGGTCCCAGCTCCTCGAGGGCCGGGACGAGGGCGTCGCCGGCCTTGCGGAGGGCGTCGGTGGGGGTCTCCGGGGCGCCCTGGAGGACGATGAAGAGGGTGGAGACGCCCGCGGTGCGCTCGGCGACGCGGTGGAGCTCCTGGACGCTGGGGCGGGTCTCCGGGAGGAGGGAGTCGAAGCCGGTGAGGACCTTGAGGCGAAGGGCGAGGAGGATGGAGATCGCGGTGAGCGCGGCGACGATCAGGAGGGGGATCGCAGGGCGCGAGACCTGGAGGTCGGCGAGGCGGTACGCGAAGGCCGTGGTGCGGCGCGAGGCCGGAGGGGAGCCGCCGGGGAGGTCGGGGAGCGCCGGAGGGCGCGGGACGATCGGCGAGGGCGGGGGAGGCGACGGGGGGGAAGCGGGGGCGGGGGGGGGGGGGGGAGGCGGGGGGGGGGGGGGGGGGGGGCGGGGGGGGGGGCGGGGGCGTTCAGGTGGACCTCGGGGCGTCGCGGACGGTGTGGGTGGGGCGGTCATATAACAACATCCCGAAGCCTGTCAGCAGGGGTCCTGGGGAGGGGAGGGGCGGGGGAGGAAGCCGGAACGTCGGGGGAGGGAGTCGGCAGCCCGACGACGGAAGCGGGCACCTCGGGGGAGGAAGTGGGGAGCCCGACGACGGAAGCGGGCACCTCGGCGACGGAAGCGGGCAGCCCGCGCTCCGAGGGAGTCAGCCATCCTTCCGGTTCCGGGCAGGTCGGGCTCCGGTTCCGGGAGGTCGGGCTCCGGTTCCGGGAGGTCGGGCTCCG
>CAYQYG010000275.1:0-5061 GCA_964421485.1 uncultured Polyangiaceae bacterium
GGATCCGGACCCGCTCCCGGATCCGGATCCGGACCCGCTCCCGGATCCGGATCCGGACCCGCTCCCGGATCCGGACCCGGCCCCGCTCACGCGCCCGGACCCGGGTCCGCGTCTGCCCCCGGCCCTGCATCCGCCCCCGCCTTTGCCCCCGCCCCCCTCGCGGGCCCCCCTGCCCCCGGCTTCCCTTCGCGGGCGTTGTCGAAGCGGCGCGTCGTCGGGTAGGCGAGGTCCACGTCGGGGAGCTGCTCGAACGCCGTCAGGATCTCCTCCCACAGCTCGTGCGTCGAGCTCCGGCGATCGCGGGGCTTGCAGAGGTAGCGCATCGTCAGGCGCACGCCGTGGTCGACCACCGACGTCCAGACGTAGGGCGTCAGCTTCGAGAACTTGATGTGGTAGCGGTCTGCCACCTCGTCGATGTCGGCCGTCGCGTCGGCGCTGTGGTGCTCCGCGTGATCGGTCACGATGCGCTGCAGCGCGGCCTTCGCCTTCCGCCAGTCGCTCTCGAACGTCACCACCACGTCGATCTCGTTCCAGATGAAGCGGAAGCCCTGGTCGTAGTTCGCGATCGAGTTCTTGAACAGCCAGCCGTTCGGGATGTGAATCACCCGGCCCGTGCTCTGATCCGCGTTCACCCAGTTGCCGACCTCCAGCAGGGTGAACTGGAGCACCCGGATGTCGACCACGTCGCCGGAGTGCGGGCCGATCTGGATGCGATCGCCCACGCGGAACGGGCGGCGGATGATCAGGAAGATCCAGCCGGCCACGTCGATGATCGGCTCCTGCAGCGCGACGGCGATGCCTGCGGAGAGGAGGCCCAGGTAGGTCGCGAAGCCGGTCAGGCCCTCGAGCCAGATCCAGACCAGCAGGCCCGTGGCGGCGAGGCCGAGCACGTAGCCGCTCGCCTTGCTGATCTGGTAGCGCGACGTCGCATCCTCGACCGCGCGGGCCGCGATCCGGCGCGCCACGCGCGTCGCGATCACGTACGCGACGAGGACCAGGATCGAGCCGGCGATGCGGCCGCCCGCGTCGGGGCGCGCGCCCAGCTGCATGAGGACCCAGGCGTGGAGGCGGTGGAACCAGCCCACTCGACGCTCCTCAGGTCGCCATCGCCGCCGCGCGAGCCTTGCCCGGCGCGCGGCGCTCTGCCATATCGGGGCGGATCATGAAGCTCATCGTGGCGCACCAGATCCTCATCGGCTCGGCCATCGGCCTCGCGGCGTTCTTCGCGCTGCGGGCGGCCGCGCTCTTCGCGCGCGGCGAGGGGTCGGCCCACCTCGGGGTCGCGATCGGCGCGGCGATCGCGGGCGCCCTGCTGGGGCTGTACCTCAGGGCGCTGCGCGCGCGGCTCGCGCGGGAGAAGCGCGGGGCGTGAGCGGCGGGGCGGCTCATTCGACGTAGATCGGGTTCGAGATCACCCACGGGTAGCTCTTGATGTACGGATCGGGGGCCGTGCCCAGGTAGGACCGGAGGTGGCGGGGGGTGATGCGGACCTCGACGCGGTAGGCGCCCGGATCCGCGGCGGCGATCTCCGCGGCCGCGCCCTCGGACACGACCTCGGCGCCGGCGGCGGTCACGCGCAGGAGGCGCAGCGAGATCTCGGGCGCGGCGACCGCGGGATCCAGATCGAGCACCTCGGGGGCGCGCGCGATGATCTTCGCGCCGGCGGGGGCGGTGCCGCCCATCTCGATCGCGGCGCCGGCCTGCTCCGCGTGGAAATCGAAGCCGGCGGGCACGCCGAGGATCTCGAACGCGATGTAGCTCCGGCCCTCGCGGAGCGCGGACTTGACCGCGGCGGGCGTCAGCTCGGCGCCCGCGTCGACGAGCGCGACGTTGGAGAACCAGCGCATCAGGCGGCGGTAGCTGTCGCCGCGCTCCTCGTCGCGCAGCGTCCCGGGGAACGTGTTCTGGTGCACGTCGGTCCCGGCCGCGCCGGGGACCTTGCGCTCGGGCAGCAGCGCGTCCCAGAGCTCGGCGTAGCGCGGCAGATCCTCGAAGAAGCCGAGGAAGGCGAGGTCGGGCTGCGGGTCCTCCTCGCCGCGCCTCGTGAACGGGAGGATGCCCGCGACCGCGCCGAAGGAGTCCAGGCCCAGGCTCTGCTCGCGGATGTCGGGATCGATCGCGGCGTGGAGGTTATAGACCTCCATGCCGTCGAAGGGCATCTGGCGCAGGTACTCGAGCGTGCGCGACTCGGCGTGCGGGATCCAGACGAGCGCGCCGGCGTCGCGCATCGCCTGCGCGGTGGCCGCGTCGTCGCCGCCGTAGAGCGCGTCGCGGGCCGCGGGATCGCCGGGCAGGTGGCGCTCGAGGCCCAGCGACATGAGCGCGTTCTCGTTGCCGGCCGTGACGAGCACCCACCGGCCGTCGCCGCAGTCGAGGCGGTTGCCGATCACGTCGCCGCCGGGCGAGAAGACCGGCTCGTCGCCGTCGCCGAAGTAGAGCAGATCCTCGAAGGGCGGCTGGGCCATGTGCGCCGAGTGATCGGTGAGGAACACGAAATCCTCGGCCGCCTCGCACATGCCGCGGCGGAGATCGGCGGCGCAGGACGGGACGGGCGTCCCCTCGGGCGTGAGGCCCTCGCCGTCGCAGGCGTCGTGCGACCAGGGCGAGTGGCTGTGCACGATGCCCCGGACAGGGCGCAGCCCGCGGATCTCGCCGAGCGCGGACGTCGGCGTCGCGAGGCGCTGCCAGGGCCGCGGCCTGGCCGCGACCGGCGCGCCGGCGTCGCTGCTGGAGCAGCCGAGGAGGAGCAGGGCGGCGAGGGCGAGGGAGGATCGCATGGCGGCCCGATGATACCGGCGGAGCGCCCGCGCTGTATCGATTCCTTCGCCGCGCGCGAGGTTCTCCCGTAACCTTGCCCTGTGCGCTGAGCGGGCTCGGAGGTTCGAATGCGGGCATCCCCATGGCTCTCGAGGGTTGCGGCGGTCAGCGCGGCGATGGCGGCCGGCGGCTGCTTCGCGCTCGACTGGGCCTACAAGGAAGGCGGCGGCGGCGCCGGGGGCGGCGGCGGCGCCGGGGGCGGCGGCGGCTCCGCGGCCGGGTGCGAGTGCGTCGAGCCCGCGCCCGCGGGCTGGTCCGGCCCCTACCAGATCGTCACGACCCCCGGCTCCGGCCCGCCGGCCGCGTGCCCGGGCGGCGCGCCGATCCTCGACCAGCTCCTCGACGCGGCGCCCGACGCCTCCTGCGAGCCCTGCGCGTGCGAGGTCCAGGAGGTCTGCACGCTCCCCGAGATCACCTGCCACAACCTGCAGAGCTGCTCCGGCGCCGCCACGGACGCCGGCCCGATGCTCGCCGACGGCAGCTGCCTCCCGCTCAGCGAGATGTTCGCGAGCGGGCGCATCGAGCAGAAGCCCGCGCCCGGCCCCTGCGCGCCGACGGGCGGCGGGCTGCTGACGACCGGCGCGGGCCTGACCCGCACCATCTGCGAGGCGGCGCCGGATCCCTCGGGCCTCTGCGAGCCCGGCCTGACCTGCCTGACCCGCGCCCCCGACGCGCTCCTCTGCGTCACCGCGCCGAGCCCTGCGGCCTGCCCTGCCGGGTGGCCCGAGCCGATGAGCGGATTCCACGCCGGCTCCGACGGCCGCACCTGCACCGCGTGCTCCTGCGGCGCGCAGACGGGCGCCGACTGCGCGGCCGCGCTGGAGATCTTCCTCGGCACGGACTGCTCCGGCAGCGCCGCCTCGCCGCCCACCGGCCTCTGCTTGAGCTTCGTCCAGACCGAGATCGCCGCGCGCCTCACCCTCCCGCCGCCGGGCCAATGCGCCCCCTCCGGCGGCGAGCTGCAGGGCACCTACGAGCCCGGCGAGGCCGTCGCGGTCTGCTGCAAGCCGGCGCCCTGAACGCGGGCCTCTCCTGCGAGCGTTGACGCGCAGCGTTTGCGTCTCTAACGTGCGCTTGCCCTCCAAACCAGGAGACACCATGCGTTGGCTCACCTCTCTGTCTGCAATCGTGATCCTCGCGGCCGCTGCCGGCGCCTGCGAGAGCCCGCCCGAGCAGCGCTCGCAGCCCGGGCCGGCCGCCTCGCAATCGGCGAAGCCGGCCGCGTCCGCGGCGCAGGCCGACCCGGACAAGCCGATCGTCTTCGATCCGAGCGACACGAAGGTCTTCAAGGTCATCCCCGCGAAGTTCGAGACCGACAAGAACGAGATCACCGAGGAGAAGGTGAAGCTCGGAAGGATGCTCTATTACGAGCCGCGGCTCTCGAAGAACCATGACATCTCGTGCAATTCCTGTCATGACCTGGCGGGCTACGGGGTGGACAACAAGCCCTTCTCGCCCGGCCACAAGGGGCAGCTCGGCGGCCGCAACTCGCCGACGGTCTACAACGCGGGCGGCCACATCGCGCAGTTCTGGGACGGCCGCGCCGCGACGCTCGAGGATCAGGCCAAGGGGCCGATCTTGAACCCGGTCGAGATGGCGATGCCGGACGAGAAGAAGGTGATCGAGGTGCTGAAATCGATCCCCGACTACGTGAAGCTCTTCAAGGAGGCGTTCCCGAAGGACAAGGAGCCTCTGACCTACGACAACCTGGCGAAGGCGATCGGCGCCTTCGAGCGGCAGCTCGTGACGCCCTCGCGGTTCGACAAGTTCCTGGGCGGCGACGCGAAGGCGCTGACGCGGGAGGAGCAGGCGGGCTTCGCGAAGTTCATCAAGCTGGGCTGCCCGACCTGCCACACCGGCGCGGCGGTCGGCGGGACGACGTTCCAGAAGCTCGGCCTGGTGAAGCCCTATCCTGATCTCAAGGACAATGGCCGCTTCGAGGCGACGAAGGACGAGAAGGACAAGTTCTACTTCCGCGTCCCGAGCCTCCGGAACGTGGAGAAGACGTCCCCCTACTTCCACGACGGCTCGCTGAAGACGCTCGACGAGGTGGTGCGCAAGATGGCCTGGCACCAGCTCGGCGTGGAGCTCAAGGACGACGAGGCGAAGAGCCTGGTCACCTTCCTGAAGTCGCTGACCGGCGAGCTCCCGGCCGATTACATCAAGAAGCCGGACCTCCCCCCGGGCGGCCCGAAGACCCCCAAGCCCGATCCGACCTGAAGCTCGGCACGAGGCCCCGGGGCC
>CAYQYG010000275.1:5161-8915 GCA_964421485.1 uncultured Polyangiaceae bacterium
CCCGAAGACCCCCAAGCCCGATCCGACCTGAAGCTCGGCACGAGGCCCCGGGGCCCGAGGAGGGGCCCCCCCAGACTGGGCAGATCCCCCCGAGCGAGGTGCCGCGGTCCGGAAGCCCGCGAGCGCATCGGAACGATAACCCCGACCCCTCCGCCGCGTAGGGGGGGAGGGTCCCGGTCTGGGGGGGCCCCTCCTCGGGCCCCGGGGCCGGACGCCGTCGCCCGCCCCGACCTCCGGCCCCCCGACGCGACTACTCGAGCGTGAACGTGCGCGTCAGCGTGCCGCGCTTCGACCCGTCGGCGTTGAATGTATCAATCGAGAAATTCCGCTGCCCCAGCACGGTGAACTTCGATTTCACCGCCAGCCGCGTCGAGTGCGCCGTCCCGCTCACGCCGTCCGTGAGCTTGTACCCGTCCGCCGTCACCTCGATCGCCGCCACCTCCCCCGGGGCCCGCTCCAGCCCGATCTCGTAGAGCGCGTCGCCCATCTGCCGGATGAACACCGCCGTCCCCGGGATCGAGTCGATCAGGCCGATCCCCCGCGCCACCTGCCGCTCGCCCGCGTCGTAGCCGCGCACCTCGATGAAGCGCATCGACTTCGCGTAATTGAACGTGTAGGCGATCGGGAAATCCGCCCCGTCGTCGCGCGTCGCCCCGCCGATCAGGTAATTCTCCACGAGGTATTCCACCCGCACCACGTCCGCCGGGGCGATCGCGTGGAAATCGTAGACGCCGCTCGCCTCGCGCTGCCAGCCGAGCTCCATCGGCGCGTAGTCGTTCATCTCCGCCATCGCCAGGAGCTGATCCAGCGTCCCGTTGAAGCGGTTCACGTCCACGCCGCCCTCCACGCCCGGCACGCTGCCCGAGTCGCTGTATTGCCAGAAGCTCCAGCCGCTCCACGTGCTCGGCATCGACGGGCACTTCGTCGTGTAGTTCGCCACCCACAGGTTGTAGGCCGAGAACTCGCTCGTGCCCGACAGCGTGTTCCAGAAGCCGCTCGCCGCGTAGATGATCGGCCGCCGGCCCGTGCCCGCCTCCACCTTCTGGAGCCACGTCCGGATCTTCTTCACGATCGTGGCGCTCGACTGCCCGTCCGCCGTCTCCACGTCGATCACGGCCGGCAGATCGCCCGGACCGAGCGCGCCCACCGCGCTCACCATCATGTCGGCCTGCGTCTCGGCGCTCTGCGCGGGCCGGAAGAACTGATAGGCGCCGCGGAGCACGCCGGCGTCCTTCGCGCCCGCCCAGTTCTGCTGGAAGCGCGAGTCGGCGTAATTGACCCCGTCGCTCACCCGGATGAAGGCGAACTCCCGGCCGGACTGCTTCACCGCGTCCCAGTCGACCGTCTCCTGGTAATAGGAGACGTCGATCCCCTCCACCGTCTCCCCGGTCGCGCACACGCGCAGGCCGTCCTCGCGATCCGTCGAGTCGTCGCCCTCCTCGTCGCCGGAGAGCGCCGCGCAACCCGCGCTGCCGGCGAAGAGCGCCGCGCACGCCGCCATCCCGAAGAGAGCACGAAGCCTTTCAATCATCATCGCGAGCCGCCTCCTGTGAGCGTGGCGGCCCGCGCCTGGCAAGAACCGTGCGCCGGCCCGGCGCGCCCGGCGGCGCGGAGATCACCGGGCTAATTCGACGCGCGCCGGAAGCGAAGCTGGATCAACGGTGATCCACTTCTGGATCTGAGATCATCCAGCCGGGATGCGAATCACTCCGGCCTGGGATTCAGAACCACTCGGGGCGCATGCGCGCATAGGAGTCCTCGCCGGCGCGGCAGAGGGCGGCGAGCTCGCGGACGCGGGGGAGCTCCGTGGCGAGCCAGTACTGGGCCGCGCAGAGCTTCCCCTCGTAGAAGGCGGCGTGCGCGTGCTCGCGGATGAGCTCCTTCCTGGCGGCGGCCGCCATCGCGAGCCATTGCCAGGCGATCACCAGGATCGAGAACAGCTCGAGGTAGTCGGCGCTGTGGAGCAGCATCCGCTCGACGTCGCCGCGCTGGCCGGCGGAGGCGAGGTCGGCCGAGAGCTCCTCGACGAGGCCCAGGGCGGCGCCGACGCCGGCGCCCCACGCGGGCTCCACGCCGGCCTCGGCGGCGCGATCGACGGCGCGCGAGATCTCGTCGTGGAGCGCGACCATCGCGGCGCCGCCCTCGGCCACGACCTTGCGGCCGAGCAGGTCGAGGGACTGGACGCCGGTCGTGCCCTCGTGCAGGCTGTTCAGCTTCTGGTCGCGGAGCCAGGCCTCGGGCAGGTACTCGCTCGAATAGCCATAGCCCCCGTGCACCTGGATCGCGAGCGCGTTGGATTCGAACCCGCGCTCGGCGGGGAAGCTCTTCACGACGGGCGTCAGGAGATCGAGGAGCAGGCCCGCGCGCCGCCGCTCCCCGGGATCGGGCGCGTGCCGGGCGAGATCGGCGTACCTGGCCGCGGTCGCGACGAGGGCGAGGCCGCCCTCGACGATGGCCTTCTGGCGGAGGAGCATGCGGCGGACGTCGGCGTGCTCGATGATCGGGATCTGCGGAGCGAGGGGATCGCGTGCGCCGAGGGGGCGGCCCTGGCGGCGCGTGAGCGCGTACTGCAATGACTCCTGGTAGGCGACCGAGGCGGTGGCCACGCCGTTCACGCCGACCATGATCCGGGCCTCGTTCATCATCTGGAACATGTACTGGACGCCGTGGTGCGGCCGGCCGACGAGGTAGCCGTGGCAATCGTCGCGCTCGCCGAAATTCAGCGCGAGGCTCGGGATGCCGCGCCAGCCGATCTTGTGGATCATGCCCGCGACCTCCACGTCGTTGGGCACGAGCGCGCCCCCCTCGAGGCGGCGCTTCGGGACGGCGAACAGGCTCACGCCCTTGATGCCGGGCGGGGCGCCCTCGATGCGGGCGAGCGTGAGGTGCACGATGTTCTCCGTGAGGTCGTGATCGCCGCCGGAGATGAACATCTTGGCGCCGCGGATCAGGTGATGGCCGGCGGCGGTCGGGGTCGCGCGCGTCGCGACGTCGGCGAGGCTGGAGCCGGCGTGCGGCTCGGTGAGGGCCATGGTGCCGGTCCACTCGCCGGCGTACATCCGGGTCATGAGCTCGGCCTTGAGGCGATCGTCCCCGAACGCCTCGATGAGGTGCGCGGCGCCGGTCGTGAGGCCGAGGTACCCGTAGGCGCTCGCGTTCGCGGCCATCAGGTAGGCGCCGGCGAGCGTCGCGACGAGCAGCGGGAGCTCCTGGCCGCCGACGGCCGCGGAGCGGGGGGCCGTGAGGACGCCGAGGTCGACCATCGGGCGGTAGACCTGCTTGAGCAGCGGGTGGACGATGACCGCGCCGCCCTGCAGCGCGGGAGGCGCCTCGTCCACGGGGCGGTAGGTCGGGGCGAGGACCTCGCGGGCGAAGCGGCGGCAGGTCCGGAGGTAGAGGTCGAAGGTGTCGCGCGAATGCTCGGCGAAGGCCGGGAGGGCGCAGAGCGCGGGGGCGTCGAGCACCTCGTAGAGGAGGAAGTCGATATCGCGGTCGTGGAGCAGGGGGTTCTGGAGCTCGGTCATGGTCGGTCCCGTCAGGCTCCGCGGGGCGCGGGGCGCGCCTGTCAGCCTATCCGGCCCCGGTCCCTTGTCCATAATGTGTCGCGGTGGTCCGCCCCCGCCCGTCTCCGCGACCGTCTCCGCTCCCGTTTCCGCGCCCGTCTCCGCGCCCGTCTCCGCGCCCGTCTCCGCGCCCGTCTCCGCGCCCGTCTCCGCTCCCGTTTCCGCTCCCGTGTCCGCTCCCGTCTCCGTTC
>CAYQYG010000275.1:9015-12369 GCA_964421485.1 uncultured Polyangiaceae bacterium
TCCGCGCCCGTCTCCGCTCCCGTTTCCGCTCCCGTGTCCGCTCCCGTCTCCGTTCCCGTCTCCGCGCCCGTCTCCATCCCCGTTCCCGTGCCGCAATCAATCCACCTTTGCGGGGAGACGTGCTGCCGCTCGGTCACGGCCCGTGATACCATCCGGACATGCGTCTCAGGATCGCGGGTCTCCTCGGGCGGACGGCCGGCGCGCCCCCGCGTTCGCGCCCGTACCCGCCGGCGCGGCCGCTTCCGTTCTGGTTTTCGCTCCTCCTCGCGCTGGCCGCCTGCGGCGGCGCGGAGGGGCGGCCCGCGGCTGCGCCTGACAGGGCCCTGCTCGAATGCAGCGGCGGCAGCCTCGACGCGTGCGGCGCCGCGTGCGCGGCGGGCGCGGCGCCCGCGTGCGTCCGGCTCGGCGCCGCGCTGTATCTCGGCGAGGGCCCGCCGCCCCACCCGGCGCGCGCGCAGGCGCTCTTCGAGCGCGCGTGCGGCGCGGGGTACGCGGACGGCTGCGCGCTCGCGGGCGTCTCGTACATCGAGGGCGGCGCGGGGCCCGCCGACCCGGCCCGCGGCCTCTCGGCGCTCGAGGCCGCGTGCGGCGCGGGCAGCGGCGTGGGGTGCGCCATGGCCGCGGAGGTCATTGCAGGGGGCAACGCGGGGCCGGCCGACCCGCGGCGCGCGCTCGCGCTCGCGGACGCGGGGTGCGAGCGGAAGAGCGCGGCCGCGTGCGGCCACCTCGGACGCGCGCTCTTCAAGGGCGAGATCGTCCCGGAGGACCGCGCCCGCGCCGCGCCCCTGCTCGACGCCGCGCGCGGCGACGGCGACGAGCAGAGCTGCGCCATGCTCGCGCACCTCGCCACCGAGGGCGAGGGCATGCCCCGCGACCCCGCGCTCGCCGAGGCGCTCTATGTCCGCACGTGCCGCCGCGGCTTCGCGCCGGCGTGCGTGGCGCTCGGCGCGCGTTATGCCCGGGGGGACGGGCTCGCCCAGGACCCCGCGCGCGCCGCGGAGGCATTCGAGCGCGGGTGCGTCTTCGGCGACGCGAGCGGCTGCGCGGCGCTCGCTCATTATTATGCCCGCGGCGAGGGCGTCCGCCGCGACGAGGCCTACGCCTGCCGCCTGATCACGGACGCGTGCGCGGCGGGTCACGCCCCGGCCTGCAAGCTCACCGGCGATTGCGCGCGCGCGGCCCGTCCGGCGAGCGCGCCCGGGGAGCCGCGCCGATGAGGCCGCGCCCCGCCGGCGGATACCATTCGATCGCCGCCGCCGCGGCCCTCGCGCTCGCCGGCTGCGCGGCGGCCGCCCCGGCGCCGGCCGCCCCCGATCCGACCCTGTCGGCGGCCGACATCCAGCGGCTCCTCGCCGACGTCCAGGCGATCCGCGGCCTCCGGGCGCGGAGCCCCCTGGCCATCGAAGAGCTCGACGAGGAGCGGTTCTCCAGGGCGATCGAGGCGCGCCCGGGGCTCTCCGCGGGCGCCCGCGCCGATCGAATGCAGACCGCGCTGAGCTTCGCCGGCGCCGATCCGGGGTCGGGGCAGCGCGCGCAGCGCATCCTCCACGAGCAGCTCCTCGGCTTCTACGAGCAGGGCTCCGGCAAGGTCTACCTCCGCGGCGGCGCGCGCGCCGGGGACCATGACCTCCGGCTCCTCACGCTCGCGCACGAGATCCAGCACGCATTGCAGGACCAGAGCTTCGGCTCGCTCGGCCTGCCCACGCTGCTCGACGAGGACCGCCGGCTCGCTCGCCTCGCATTGCTCGAGGGCGACGCCACCGTCACGGGCGTCGCGTTCCTGGCCACGCGCCAGGGCATCCCCGTCCGGCGGGCCGTCGTGCGGCTCGCGCGCGCCGCGCGGCTCTCGACCACGGACGAGGTCATCGGCGAGACCAGCGCGGAGCTCCGCCGCGCGCCGGCCGTGGAGCGCGAGCGCCTCGCGTTCCCCTACATCGCCGGCGCCGGCCTCGCCGCCGAGCTCTATCGCGCCGGCGGCTTCCCGCTCGTGGATCGCGCGTTCGCGCGCCCGCCCGACACCTCCGAGCAGGTCCTGCACCCCGATCGCTACGTCGCCGGCGAGCAGGCCATCCCCGTGCGCGCGCCCCGCCCGCCCCGCGGGTGGACCGCGATCGCGGCCGGTCGAATGGGCGAGCTCCAGACCCGCGCATTGCTCCTCCCGTGCATCGGCTGGGCCCGCGCCGCGCAGGCCGCCGAGGGCTGGGGCGGCGACGCCTTCACGGTCCTCTCCTCCCCCGAGGGCGCGCGCGCCGCCCTCTGGAGCACTGCCTGGGATACGGAGGCCGACGCCGTCGATTTCGAGCGAGCGATCTCGGCGAGCCACGCCTGCCTGCCCGCGCTCGGCTTCGAGGCCGCGCCCACCGCGCCGGCGCGCGTCGTCCGCGACGGCGCCCGCGTCGCGGTCGCCCTCGCATTGCCGCCCGCGCAGCTCGCGCCCGCCGCGACGGCCCTCCTCGAGCTGCCCGAGCCCCCGTTGCCGCTCGCCCCGCCCGTCGGCGAGGTCACCCTCCCCCCGCTCGCCCCCGCGCTCCGCCCGAGCCTCGGCGCATTGCGCGGCAGCGCTTACGCCAGCGCCTGGCTCGGCCTCGCCGCGCTGGTCCCCCAGGGCTTCTCGGCCAGGGTGGGCCACGAGGGCACCGAGCTCTTCATGGAGCGCCCCGGCGCGCTCGGGCTCTTCGGCCTCTCCGATCGAATCGTGTCTCCCCAGGCCAACGAGCGCCTGCTCGACGAGCTCGCGGCGGGCTTCGCCGCGGGCGCGGAGGTCACGCTCGTCCCGTCGCAGACCATGAGCTATTCGCTCCCGATCGGCGCCGTGATCGCGCGCCGCTGGGAGATACCCAACACCTCGGCCCAGCTCGCGGTGGTGATCGCCCCGATCTGCTGGGACACGGGCGCCTACGTGTTCCTCACGATGTCCGCCACGCCCGAGGACCAGGCCGCGCTCGACGCCTGGCTGCTCTCCTTCCGCGCGACGACCCCGGCGCCGCCCGTCTGCGCCGAGCTGGCCCCGGAATGAGAGCCTCCTGTCAAGGCTCCGTCGAGAACGACTCGAAGCCCGGAAGGGGATCGTATTCCTGATCGGGATCGTCCTCCTCGCCGGGCTCGGGGCAGCAGGGCTCCTCGTCCAGCGGATCGGCCTCGATCAGCCCGTCGTAAGGGCCCGGCGCCGGGCCCGCGCCCTCGTCCTCGCCGCCGTCCGCGAGCTCGTCCATCCCCTCGATGATGCCATTATCGACGTAATTGCGATAAGCCTGGGGGTGCTCGCGGGCGAGCAGCGCCTCGAGCGCGGACGCGCGGACCCGCACGATCGGCTTGCCGTCGGTGCTGCTCCGCGGGCGGAAGCGGAGCTCGCGC
>CAYQYG010000276.1:0-12361 GCA_964421485.1 uncultured Polyangiaceae bacterium
CCTCGGCGCCCGCCGCGCGCGCGGGGGCGGACGAGGGCGGCGCGGCGCAGGCGGCCGGGACCGCCGGCGTGAGATCACCGCGCTCGACCGCGCGCACGAACTCCTGCACGAGCGCCGTCTTCCCCATGCCGGACCGGCCCCGCACGAAGACCGCGATCGGCGCGCCCGGCGCGACCGCGGCCAGCGCGCCGCGCAGCGCCTCGAGCGGCGCCTCCCTGCCGAGCAGCGGCGCGGCCGCGCGCGACGGCGGCTCGGTCTGCCCGCGCCGCGCCGCGGCCCACTCGCCGCTCGAGAACGCCTTCTTCTCGGCGGCGCCCCGCAGCCGCGCGAGGATCTCGCGGCCGTCGGGCCGCTCCTCCGGGTACCTGCGGAGGAGCGCCACGCAGAGCGCGTCGAGATCGGGCGGCACGCCCGCCGCGATCGTCGAGGGCGGCGGCGGCTCCCGGCGGAGCTTCGCCGTGATGATATCGAGCGCCGACCCCGAGAACGGCAGCCTGCCCGTGAGCGCCTGGTAGAGCACTCCGCCCACCGCGTACCAGTCGCTCGCCGGCGTCGCCGGGCGTCCACGCGCCTGCTCCGGCGCCATGTAGCCGGGCGTGCCCTCCACGTCGTCGTCGTCGCGGCGCCCGCGCGCGTCGCCGGCGAGCCCGAAGTCGAGCACCACCACGCGGCCCTCGCGCGACACGAGCAGGTTCGCCGGCTTGATGTCGCGGTGCAGCTTCCCGGCCCGGTGCAGCGTGCTCACCGCGCTCGCGAGCTGCAGGAGCGCGCGCCGGATCCGCGCGTGCGAGGGCCGGTGCGCGCTCGCCGGCGGCGGCTCCGAGGTGATCCCCTGCGCCGCGCGCTCCCACCCGCGGAGCGCCCCGGCCGGCACGCGCGCGCCCTTCATCCCCGGCGGAGGCTCGCTGCGCACGGTGCGCGCCGCGTCGGTGCGGCTCGGATCTCGGTCCTGCGTCGGCAGCTCGTCCGGCCGGGCCGGTATCTGCCGGGCGTGCGAGCAGGGGGCAGCCGTGTGCAATCCGGAGCCGCTCCTGAGCGTCTCCTCGGCGCCCGCGCCCCCGTACGCCCCCGGCGCCGGGCCCGCTCCGCGCGGCGCCGCGCCTTCGCTCACGTAGTCGAGGAAGCTCACGCCCTCGACGAGCTCCATCGTGATGAACCAGGTGCTCCCCTCGCAGACCAGCTCGTAGAGGGACACCAGGTTGGGGTGCGTGATGTCGGCGACGGAGCGGAACTCGTTCTTCAGCCGGTAGAGCCCCGAGGCGTCCATCAGCTCGAGCGTCTTGAGCGCGACGCGCTCGTTCTTCCGCGTGTCGAACGCCTCGTACACCACGCCCATCCCGCCCGCGCCGATCCGTCGCCTGATCCGGTACGGGCCGAGGGCGAGCGGCAGGAACGGCGGCGGCGCGCCGCCCGGCAGCGCGCGCGGTGCCGACGCACGCGCCTCGAGCCAGCCCGGAGCAAGGAATTCACGGCCCTCGAGGGGGCGGCTCGACCTGGGCGGGGCGCTTGCCATGGTGGACCTCGCGGTCATGCAAGCGGCGGGGCGATCGAGCGCGGAGGGCTCCCGGAGGCGGAGCGCAGCTTGCCTGCGCGGAGCCCCGCGCGTGGTCGACGCTGCGAGGCGGCGGCGAATGCCGCCCCGAGCGGGTTGCCACCCACCTTGTCGCTGACTAGGCTCCGCGCCCGCATGCAGCTTGCCCCCTTCCTGTGCCGACCGCGCGCTGGACGATTGCGTCGCGCGGGTCTCGCCGCCGCGCTCCTCGGCGGCATCACGATCGCGGGCTGCCTCGCCGGCGCCGAAGGCCTCGCGCCGCCGCTCGACGCCTTCTACTTCCCGACCGGCCTCGCGGTCTCCGCGGGCCGCGGCGCGCTCTACGTCGCGAACTCGGACTTCGACCTGCAATACAACGGCGGCACGGTGCAGGTCGTCGACCTCGCCGCGCTCCGCGACAAGGCCTTCGCGCTGGAGAACGCGCTCGCGCCCCTGGAGGGCGAGGGGGAGCCCCAGGGCGCGAGGGAGGCGTGCGGCGGGGTCGGCCTCTCGGTGAACGACAACCCGCTCCTGAACCCGGGCCCCTGCACCGCGCTGCCCGCGGCCGGGTACGTGAAGAGCGCGGTCACGATCGGCGCGTTCGCGTCGGGCGCGGTGCTCGTGTACCGGCCGGACGCCCCCGGTGCGCGGCTCTTCGTCCCGGTGCGCGGCGACCCGTCGATCACCTTCTTCGACGTCTCCGACGACCGGGAGGGCATCGGCGACGCCGGGACCTGCGGCGGCGGCCCCTTCTGCCTCGAGTGCAACGCCGGCGCCGACACGCGCTGCAGCGACGCGTTCCGGATCGGCGACGACCCGTACGAGAACCCCCGCGGCCTCCGGCTGCCGCTCGAGCCCGTGGGCATCGCCGCCGACGCGCGCGGGGAGGCGATCGTCACCGCGCACCAGACCCAGAACGCCGCCAGCCTGGTGATCAACCGCTGGGACATCAAGCCGACGCTGGAGCACTACATCGGCCAGCTCGGCAGCGGGCCGACCGACGTCGCCTCGCTGCCGGTCCCGGCGATCGTGACCGCGAGGGCGGGGACGGACAGCCCGATCGCCTACCAGCCCGGCTTCTTGATCACGTACCGCGCCTCCTCGGAGCTCGATCTGCTCCGCTACCAGGACGACGAGCAGGCCGCCCCGGAGCGGCCCTTCCTCACGCGCGCCGCCGCGATCGGGATCAACGTCAACTCGAGCGGCGTCGAC
Organism: uncultured Polyangiaceae bacterium; assembly: GCA_964421485.1. Classification (GTDB taxonomy): domain Bacteria; phylum Myxococcota_A; class Polyangia; order Polyangiales; family Polyangiaceae; genus CAYQYG01. The sequence continues at coordinate 2,744 of CAYQYG010000276.1, forward strand.
TCGCGCGGGATCGCGGTCGATCCGGGCGATCGGCTCGCGTGCGAGGCCGGCTGCGGCGCGTGCGAGGCGCCTCCGTGCAGCGAGGCCGTGCTCTCCTGCCTCACCGAGTGCGCGTCGATCCCGATCAAGATGTACGTCGCGAACCGCGCGCCCGCGTCGCTGCTCATCGGCGAGGTCCGCACGGAGATCGTGAGGCTCGACGACCAGCAGACGGCCGCGTTCGAGACGATGGAGTTCCACGACACGGTCCCGCTCTCGTACGGCGCGTCGCGCGTCGCCCTCGGCCACGCCATCGGCGAGGACGGCGCCCCCCACCTCCGCGTCTTCGCCGTCGCCTTCGACTCGCGGCTGATCTTCTCGTACGACCCCGAGGCCCGCCGCATCGACGCGGTGATCCGCACGGGCCGCGGGCCGCACGCGATCGCCTTCGACACGGGCAAGCGCACGCTGGAGGACGGCACGCAGACCGATTACTCGTTCATGTACGTCGGGCACTTCACCGACTCGTACATCGGCGTGGTCGATCTCGACATGCGCCGGCCGGGCACCTTCGGTTCGATGTTCATCTCGCTCGGTCAGCCGACGCCGCCACGGGAGTCCAACTGATGATGTCGCGTGTGGTCCCCCTCGCCGCGGTCGCCGCGCTGGTGCTCGGGTGCACCCAGGAGACGATCAGCGTCGACGTCCGCTCGCTCGAGCGCTCCGGCAGGAGCGCGTTCGTGTGCCTCGCGGCCCCGGGCACCGCGCCGGGCCTGCCGATCACGGACTGCTCGCGCCTGCCCGCATCGTCGCCCGACGACTACGGCGTCGACGAGAACGGCGAGACCACGCTCCCTCACCTCTACGCGCTCGTCACGCAGACGACGCGCGGCGAGGTCGCGATCGTCGATCTGACGACCACGACCCAGGCGGTGCTGGACCTCGATCCCACGGTGCCCGGGGCCAACTTCCTCCCGGTCGGCGCGCAGCCCATCGACATCGCCGCGACCGAGGGCGGCACGGCCGCGTTCGTGACCGTCGCCGAGCCGGGCCGCGAGGGCATCTTCGCGCTCCCGACGACGATGATCCGGCCGTGCCCCGGCTGCGCGGCGCCCGCGCTGAGCTCGTGGCCCGCGTGCTCGCTCCACTCGGCGCCGGGAGAGCTCCTGATCGTGCCCGACCCCACGGGCCCCGAGGGGGATCGCGCCACCTGCGACGGTCAGTACGGCGACGCCGGCCCGGCCGGGGAGCACGGCGACCTCGCCCGCGAGGGCATCGGCCGCCAGAAGCTCGTCGTCACGATGCCCGATCTCGGCGGCCTCGTCGTCATCGACGCGCAGGCGCTGCTCGATCGCGAGGCCGGCTCCTTCGACCCGTGCCCGGTCGAGCGGTGGGTGCCGCTCCAGGTGGACCTGCCGCCGCCGATCGCGCCGGACCTGCCGCCGGCCGGCCCGGCGTGCGTCAACCCGGAGGTCCCCGCGCCCTCGGCGCAGCCGGTCGGCGGGCCCCGCCCGGCGGGCATCGCGTTCTCGGGCGACCGCCTCTACGTCGCCGACCTCGAGGCGCCGGTGGTGCACGTCGTCGACCTGCCGACGCCGTGCGCGCCGGTCGAGCGCGCCCCGCTCCTGCCGACCTCGCTCAAGGAGCCTTCGCGCGTCGTCACGACCAGCCGGGTCGCGGTCACGCGCGCGCCCACCGCGGACTTCCGCCGCTACCTGTACGCGGTCGACGTGATCGACGGCAGCACGATGGTCTTCGACGTGAGCGACGGGGCCGAGCAGCGCACGCCGCTCACCCGGCCGCACCCGGAGTGGAACCCCTTCGAGGCGCCGGACCGGATCCGCTTCGGCGCGCCGGTCCGCGACATCGCGATCATCGACCGCGATCTGCCCGCGACCAACCCGGCGACCGGCGTGGCGCCCGAGGGCATCCGCTGCGATCCCGACCCGCGCATCCCGAGGTGCGACGCCGCGAACGCCTCGTGTGATCCCGCGACGCTCTACCGCACGGACACGAGCACCTACGAGAGCGGCGCCGGCCCGCTCAGGATCCGCGGCACGTTCGCGTTCATCATGCTGACGAGCGGCCAGGTCGAGGTGATCGACATCGACGATCTCGACGCGGCCTGCCGCGGCCCCTGGCTCTACACCGCGATCGCCGGCTGCCCGCCGCTCGCGCCCCCGCCGAGCTACACCTACGACCCCGCGAGCCCCGCGGGGGATCGCGACGAGGACGGCGTCCCGGACGACGCCGACAGCTGCCCGTACGTGCCGAACCCCAAGGAGGGGCCCGCGGGCGAGGAGGCGCAGCCGGACTCGGACGGGGACGACATCGGCGACGCGTGCGACAACCCCACGGATCCGGCGGATCCGGAGAAGGTGCTCGCATTGGCGACGAGCAACGAGGCGTCGTGCAACGTCGTGATCCCGCACACGCGCCGCAGCGCCTCGTACGTGATCAGCAACGACAAGGCGGGCCGGCACGAGCCGGGCCTTCAGACCTTCCCGATCCTCGCTGACAGGAACGGCACGGTGATTTCGATCACCGACCCGGCCTCCCCCGTCATGCGTGCCACCATCTCGGAGGGGGAAAATCTCGCGATCGCCGTGGGCAGCGCGGTCCAGCCCATCGGGCCCAGCGGCCTGGTGGGCGAGGAGGGCGAGGAGCCCCGGCACACGCTGGTCATGAACTTCGAGGACCCGCGGGCCCACCTCTTCGAGCAGCAGTGGCAGGTGAACTACGAAAGCGTGCTGCCCGGGTTCAGCAGCACGTTCGCCCGGCTCGATCTCGACGGCGGTCCGGACGACGGGCTCTATGCCTCCGACGCCCGCTTCTGCGATCGTGGCGTGCAGAGCCGTGAGGCCATACGCGAGAAGCTCGCGGCGACGGGGCTCGGCGGCGACGAGCTCGAGACGAAGGCCGACGAGCTCGCCGATCTCGTGCAGATCGCGTCCACGCTGCCGGCCGAGGACGACGCGTACTGGAGCGACGTGAAGAGCGACCCGGTGTGCGGGGCCGCCACGTTCGCGCAGTGCCGGTCGACGTTCGGCACGACGACCGCGCCCACCGACGCCCGCGAGCTCACGATCATCGAGGCGTACCAGGACCACGTCGTGGTGGAGACGCCGCAGCTCGCCGATCTGATGAAGTGCTGCTTCCCCGGGCTCGTGCAGTTCAACATCCGCGCCGGCGGGCAGTGGGTCGCGATCGGGCGGGGCGTCGGCTTCCTGCACCACGTCATCGCCGACCCGGCGACCGGGGTCTGCCGCGACTCGTGCGACCCCGCGCTCGCGCGCCTGAACGGCCGCATCCTGCCGGCCCCGCCGTGCGCGCCCGGCCCCTCCTGCGATCCCCTCCCGGAGAGCGATCCGACCGCGTTCAGGAACCCGATGTTCCGGCTGGCGATCTCGTCGGGCTCCGCTGGGGCGTGCACGGACGCCAGCGACTGCGGCGAGGATAGCAGCGGTGGGTGCGTCGGGGGCCTCTGCGCGGTGCGGCCCCAGCGCGACATGCAGTTCCACTTCGTCACGCAGGGCGCGTTCGCTCCGCTCGCCGTGAACCTCGCGGGCATGACCGCCGACATCCAGCCGCAGGCCATCCGCCTCGTGCCCGCGACCGGCGAGCTGGCCGTGACCGACGGCTCGCTCGAGGGCCTGATCCTCATCAACCCGGGCACCGTCGCCGTCTCGCGCCAGTTCTACTAGCGCTCACCGCAGAGCATTCCGGGCTCGCGCCCGGATTTTCCACCCAAAAATCACGTACATTTCCGGCCCCCGGGCGCATGGACCTCGGCGGCGCGCGAGGCTAAGCACGCCTCGATGCAGCCGTCCGCGACGCCGCCTGCCCGCACCAAGAAGCTCACGCCGGTCATGCGCCAGTACGAGGACGCGAAGGCGGCGCACCCCGACGCGGTCCTCTTCTTCCGGATGGGCGACTTCTACGAGATGTTCCACGAGGACGCGGTCCTCGTCTCGCGCGCGCTGAACCTCACGCTCACGAGCCGCAACAAGGGCGAGCCGGACGAGGTCCCGATGGCGGGCGTGCCGTACCACGCCGCGCACGGGTACATCGCCCGGCTGCTCGCGCTCGGGCACAAGGTCGCGATCTGCGAGCAGCTCGGCGACCCCTCCAAGCTGAAGGGCCTCGTCCCGCGGCAGGTCGTGCGCGTCGTCACGCCGGGCCTCGTCACCGACAGCGACCAGCTCGACGCGCGCGCCAACCACTTCCTCGCGGCGGTGGACATGCGGGGCTCCGGGTCGCCTCCGGCGCTCTCGACTCCCCACCCCGCCGACGGCGCGGGCTCGTTCGGCCTCGCGCTGCTCGACCTCTCGACCGGCGAGCTCTCCGCGACCGCGCTCTCCGACGGCGCCGCGCTGCTCGCCGAGATCGCCCGCGCCGATCCCCGCGAGGTGCTCGTCGCCCGCGGCCTCGACGACCTCCGCGCGGCCGCCGCCGCGCTCGCCCCGCGCGCCGCGCTGCGCGAGGACGAGGACCTCGACGACGACGGCGTGCCCGCGATCCTCGACGAGGCCGCGCTCGAGCCGATCGCGGCCCGCGCGGCCGCCGAGCACCCGCCCGCCGCCGTGCGCGCCGCCGCCCGCGCGCTCCGCTTCGCGCGCCGCTCTTGCCCCGGCGCGCGCATCCCCGTCCGCCGCGTCGCCCCGTACGAGGCCTCCGGCGCGCTCCGCGTCGACGAGACCGCGCAGGCCCACCTCGAGCTCGTCCGCGCCGCGGACGGCGGCCGCCGCGGCAGCCTGCTCGACGTCATCGACGCCACGATCACGCCCGCGGGCGCCCGCCTGCTCCGGCGGCGCCTGCTCGCGCCCCTCGCCGACGTCGCCGCGATCCGCCGCCGCCTCGACGAGGTCGATCTCTTCGTCTCGCACCCCCGCCCGCGCGGCGAGCTCCGCGACGCGCTCGCGGGCGTCGGCGACATCGAGCGCCTCAGCGTCCGCGCCCTGCTCGGTGAGGCCACCCCGCGCGACCTCGGCGGCCTGCGGGACGGCCTGCTCGCCGCGCCCGCCGCGATCGCTGCGGTCCGCACGATCCCGGACGGCCTCCACGCCGCCGAGGCCCTCGGCGCCGCGATCGATCCTGCGGCCGAGCTCGCCGCCGAGCTCGCCGCCGCCCTCGTCGACCGCCCGCCGCCGCACGCCCGCGAGGGCGGCATCTTCCGCGACGGCTTCGACGCCGAGCTCGACGAGGCCCGCGCCCTGGAGAAGCACGGCACCGAGCGCATCCTCGCGCTCGAGGCGAAGCTGCGCGCCGAGACCTCCGCGCCCTCCCTCCGCATCAAGTACACGCGCGTCTTCGGCTGGTACATCGAGGTCACCAAGGCCCACGTCGCCAAGGTGCCCCCGAGCTTCCGCCGCAAGCAGACCGTCGCCACCGGCGAGCGCTACACGAACGACGAGCTCGACGACCTCGCCGACAAGATCGAGCACGCCGGGGCGCGCGCGCTCGAGCGCGAGGGGGCGCTCTTCGAGCGGCTCGTCGCCGCGGCCGCCCGCGGCGCCGATCGCGTCCGCGCCCTCGCCCGCAAGCTCGCCGAGTGGGACGTCGCCGCCGCGCTCGCCGACGTCGCGCACCGCCACGACTACGTCCGCCCGCACGTCACCGCGGGCGAGGCGATCGCGATCCAGGGCGGCCGCCACCCCGTCGTCGAGCGCCACGCCGCGGCCGGCTGCTTCGTGCCGAACGACACGACGCTCGACCTCGCGGGCGAGCGCCTCTGGCTGATCACCGGCCCCAACATGGCCGGCAAGTCCACCCTGATGCGCCAGGTCGCGCTGATCGTCGTGCTCGCCCAGATGGGCTCCTACGTGCCCGCGCGCGCCGCCGAGATAGGCGTCGTCGACCGCATCCTCTCCCGCGTCGGCGCGAGCGACAACGTCGCGCGCGGCGAGAGCACGTTCATGGTCGAGATGCGCGAGACCGCCGCGATCCTCCGGGACGCGACGCGGCGCTCGCTGGTCATCCTCGACGAGATCGGCCGCGGCACGAGCACCTACGACGGCCTGGCGATCGCCTGGGCGGTCGCGGAGCACCTGCTCGACGCGATCGGCTGCCGGGCGATGTTCGCCACGCACTACCACGAGCTGACCGAGCTCGCGCGGCGCGGCCCCGGCGTCGCCAATTACTCGGTCGCCGCGCGCGAGCAAGGCGACGACGTGATCTTCCTGCACCGCATCGAGACCGGCCCCGCCAGCCGGAGCTACGGCGTCGCGGTCGCGCGCCTCGCGGGCGTGCCCGAGGGCGTGCTCGCCCGCGCGAAGGCGATCCTCGGCACGCTGGAGGCCGGCTCCGCGCTGCCCGGCGGCAAGCACGCGACCCTGCGCGGCCGCTCGCGCGCCGGCGGCGTCCAGCTCGACCTCTTCGCCGAGGCGAAGCCCGCGATCCCCGCCGAGCAGGCCGCCGTCATCGACACCCTCCGCGCCGTCGACGCGGATCGCCTCACGCCGCTCGACGCCCTCCAGCTCGTCGCGAAGCTCAAGGGCCTGCTCGGGCCCGCCGACGGCCGCGCGTAGACGCCGCCCCCCGTCGCGATCCCCCGTCGTCCTGACGTCCGCGGTGGATCAGAATTGTCCCTAGGGCATTCACTTCTGCCCGGGGCGCACAACCCCGATCTGGCAAAAAAGTCCAATCAATACGGGACGTAAGCTGCCGCAGATCGGCAAGGAAACGGCGTTCCGGCTCCTCCAAATCCCTTGCCCGCGGCTCCGGGAGCATGGACACTCGTCAGGCATTTTCTGACCAGGAACTACATTTGCGACCGGGCACACGATTCCAAGACTCGCTTGCGGCGGACAGGGGTTTCCCTGAGGAGACGCCGGGCGTTGCCGACGCGGCGACGGTGGGCGAGGGGCCTGGTCGCGGTGGGGCGCGGGAGCAGCGGCCGCTCCGCTCGGGCGTGGTCCGCCGCGCCGATCGCGTCGAGGATCCGGCGGCGCTCGTGGGCCTCGTCGAGCAGGGGATGCGCGTCGAGCGGCTCCTCGCCGAGGGCGGCATGGGCGTCGTCTATGCGGTGCGCCGCCTCGGGACCGGCGAGCGGGCGGCGCTCAAGGTCCTGCGGTGCGAGCACGCGGGCGACGCGGGCGTGCGCAGCCGCTTCGCCCGCGAGGTGAGCTTCGCCCGCCGCGTCGATCACCCGGGCGTCTGCCCCGTGCTCGGAGACGGGCACCTCTCCGACGGACGGCCGTTCTACCTGATGCCGCTCTACGAGGGCCCGACCCTGGGCCAGGAGGTCCGCCGCGCCGGGCCGCTGCCGTTCGATCGCGCGCTCGCGATCGCCGACCAGATCCTGGGCGGCCTCGCCGCGCTGCACGCCGCGAGGATCGTGCACCGGGATCTCCAGCCCGACAATGTCCTGCTCGCCCCGGGCGAAGGCGGCGAGCAGATCAAGCTGCTCGACCTCGGGTTCGCGCAGGAGCCGGGCGCCGACACGGGCGACGGCGTGACGCCGGGTAGCCCGGGGCTGCTCGTCGGCACGCTGCCCTTCATGTCACCCGAGCAGGCGATGCGCGGCCGCGCGATCACCGCGCGGAGCGACCTCTTCGCGGTCGCGCTGCTGATCCGATACGCCCTCTCGGGCAAGAGTCCGTTCCGCGGCGAGGGCGACGTCGATCTGCTCGTGGCGCTCGTGCGCTCCACGCCGATCCCCCTCCGCCGCGAGCGCCGGGACGTCCCGCGCGCCCTCGACGACGTCCTGGCGCGGGCGCTCGCGAAGCACCCCGACGGGCGCTTCGCGAGCGCCGTCGAGATGCGCGCCGCCCTCCGGGACGTCGCGGCGTCCGGGCGCGCACGCAGGGCGCAGCCCGGTCGGGCCCGCCCCTTGCGATGACCGGCAGGCTGCCCGGGCGCTGAGCAGCGCGCGCCCGGCGCCTGTGCGGCCGCTGCCCAACGCGCGCCGCGCCGGCGCCGGAAGGGACGCGGCGGGACCGGGGCCACGCGAGGGGGGATTCATGGACGCACTCGTTCTGCTGGAGCAGCAGCACGCCGACGTCGGCGCGCTCATCGACCGGATCGGCGCCGAGCCCAGCCCGGGCCGGCGCACGGCGCTCGTCGCCCGCCTCTCGCGCGTCATCGACGCGCACGTGCGCATCGAGGAGGCCCACCTGTACCCCCTGTGCGCGGCGCGGATGGAGGGAAACCTGGGTGCGCTGCACGAGGCCTGCGAGAAGCATGCGCTGATGCGCTTCGCCGCCGACACCCTGCTCCGCACCCGCGTCACGGACGTGCGCTTCGAGGTGCGCCTCGCGCTCGTGCGCGACCTCTTCGAGCGCCACGCGTGCGACGAGGAGGACTGGATGTTCCCCAAGGCCAAGCGCGAGCTCACGGACGAGCAGCTCGACGCGCTCGGCTGCGATCTGGCCCGGGCCTACGAGGAGATCCTGCACCCCCAGCATCGCGCGAGGCCGGTGAGGCTCCGCCGCGGCGGCGCGGGCGCCCCCGCGGCGCGCTAGCGCTGCGGCAGCAGCGCTAGACCGGCACGGGGCCGCCGAACGCGCCGAAGAAGCGCGCGATCCACACGGCGATCAGCGCGGCGCCGAGCGCGACCCCGAGCCGCGTCACCCACCGCCCCTGCACCGACTCGGCCGCGGCGACGCGCCCCTCCCTCACGTAGCAGAGGCCGTTGTACGCGAGCGCGAGGATCACGGCCGGCGCGAGCACGGGCGCGAGCGGGTGCAGGTGGACCGCGTCGCCCAGGTGGCCGTGCGCCATCGCGAGCGTCGCGCGCGTCAGCCCGCAGCCGGGGCAGGGGTGCCGCGTCATGATCGCGAACGGGCACATCGGCACGCGCAGCGCCACGGCCGCGCCGAGCGCGATCACGACCGACGCGAGCCGCAGCGCGCGCCCGAGCGGCCGCGCCTCGCTGAGCAGCGAGGGCGTCGCGCCGGGCACCTGGCCGCGCGCGGTGGGTGGAAGGGGGCCGATCGTGGATTGCATGCCCGAGGGGAGGGCAGTGTAGCGCAGGTGCGCTCCTCCCGCGCCGGGGGCTCGGGGCGCGGGGCGCGTCACGTGGACCGCGACCCGGAGCCCCGAACGCCGGCCGCCGTCACGCGGCGTTCGGATCCCAGACCTCGTTGAGGTCCTTCGCGAGCGCGTACAGCGGCAGGAAGATGTAGAAGACGATGCCCGCGGACTGCGGGTTGCGCGAGCCGGCCATCTGCTTGGCCTTGGTCACCTGCTCGGGCACCTTCACCCAGAGGAAGTAGTAGTTGAGCAGCGGGATGAACATGTACCAGGGCTTGAAGTCGTCATCCCTCGTGTACTGCTGCAGCTCGTTGAGCATCGTCCAGACCTGATACAGGCCGTAGAGGCAGCAGATCATGCTGATGACGAGCACCATCACCGGGTTGCGCGTCTCGCCCTTGAAGCCGCCGCCCTGCATCATCCCGCCGCCGCCGAAGCCGCCGCCGGGGGAGCCGAAGCCGCCGGGGCCGCCCATGGGCGCGGCGCCGAACTGGCCGGGCGGGGCGAGCTGCGCGCCGCCGCCGCCGGGAGGCATGCCGTACGAGCCGCCGGGCGAGCCGCCGAACTGACCAGGCGGCGCGCCGTAGCCGCCCGCGCCCGGATCACCGGGCGGAGGGCCGCCGAAGCCGCCGGGGCCGCCGGGCGGAGGCCCGCCGAAGCCGCCGG
>CAYQYG010000277.1:0-12355 GCA_964421485.1 uncultured Polyangiaceae bacterium
CGGGAGGCACCGCGAGGCGATGGCCGAGGTCGAGCGCGAGGGGTTCGAGCGCGTCGCCGAGGGCGCCACCGCGCCCGCGCTGCTCGAGCTCGCGGACGCGGCGCGCTACGCGGGCGAGCACGCGCGGGCCCGCGAGGCGCTGCTCCGGGCGCGCCGCCTCGGGGCGCGCGGCCGCTCGGCGTTCCTGCTCGGCAAGCTGGCCGCGGATCATCTGGGCGCGCCGGGCGACGCGATCACCTGGTTCCAGACCTACCTCGACGAGGAGCCGGGCGGCGGCCTCGCCGAGCAGGCGCTCGGCCGTCTGATCGAGCTACGCCGGCGCTCCGGCGACGCCGCGGGGGCGCGCGCCGCCGCCGAGATCTATTTGCGGCGCTATCCCGACGGCGCCTATGCCTCGCTGGCGCAGGCCACCGTCGCGCCTTGAGCGTGGGTGCGCGCGCTGCCACGGCGCTCCTCGCGCTCGCGCTCGCCCTCGCCGTGCTCCGCGCGGCGGCCGAGCCGGCCCGCGTGCTGCTTATCCCGCAGGGCGGCGCCGATCCCCTGACCGCCGCCCTGGTGGACGAGCTCATCGCGCTCGGCGCGAGCGTCGAGGTCACGCCCGGCCTCGACGGCGACCTCGTCACGCTCGGCCGCGCGCGCGGCGTCCGCGCCGCGCTCCGCGTGGATCCCTCCCGGCGCGCGGTGGACCTCTGGGTCGAGGAGGCCGCGCCCATCGTCCGCGTCGAGGCGCAGCCCGACGAGCCCGGCGGTGCGGCCGCAGGCCTCGCGCTCCGCGCCGTCGAGCTGCTCCGAGGCCACCTGCTCGCCCCCGGCGCCCCGCCCGCGTCCGCGTCTGTTTCCGTTCCCGCGTCCGCGTCTGTTTCCGTTCCCGCGTCCGCGTCTGTTTCCGTTCCCGCGTCCGTTTCCGTTCCCCATTCCGCCTCCGCTCCCGTCGCCGTGCCCGCGGCCGCGCCCGCGCCCGCCGCCGACCCCGCCTCCGCCCGCTCCCCGCGCCTCGCGCTCCATGTCGGCCCCGGCGTCCTGATTCACCCGGGGGGCGATATCTCTCCCGGTGGCACCGCGATCGGCGGCGCCCGCTGGAAGCTCGCCGAGCGCGCCGGCGGTGAGCTCGTCGCCCTTGTCCCGGTGGTCCCGTCGGCGATCGAGTCCCCCCAGGGGCGCGCGCGCCTCTCCGCCGTCGTGATCGGCGCGGGCGCGTGGATCGATCTGCTCGACTCCGCGCTCCCGGTCACGATGGCCGCGGGCGCCGGCATCGCCGCGGGTTTCCTCAGCTATTACGGCCAGCCGGATTCAGGCGACGTCCGCGCCCGCGACGGCACCGTCCCATACGCGCTCCCGTTCGCCCGCTGGGGGATCGCGTGGCGGCTCTACCCGCCGCTCGCCCTCCGGGGCGACCTCCTGGCAGGCGTCGCCGCGCCGCGCCCGGTCATCCGTCTGGCCGGCCGCGAATCGGACGTCGCCTTCGGCCGACCGCTGGTCAGCTTCGGGATCGGCGTGGAGGTCGCGATCCGATGACTCCCGCCGGCTGCCGGGCGAGGAATCTGAGCCGTTGCCTGGCAGATCTGGCACTCTTCGGTCATTCACGCGCATGTCCACTGCTCCCCTCCAGCGCCTGCTCGCCTGGCTGCCGGCCGTCCTCCTCATGGCCGGCACCGGGTGCGGCGACACCCTCGTCGAGGTGCTCGTCCCGGCCGACGCGGGCGCGGGGGGCGGCCCGGCGGTCGAGTGCCAGCCGCCCGCGAGCGCGTGCGACGGGGCGTGCTTCGACCTCTCCACCAGCAACGCCCACTGCGGCGCGTGCGGCGTCGCGTGCGGAGGCGGCGCGTTCTGCGCCGCCGGGAGCTGCGTCTGCCCCGAGGGCCAGACGATGTGCAACGGCCTGTGCACCTCGCTCGCCTCCGACCCGCAGAACTGCGGCGCCTGCGCGCACACGTGCGAGGATAGCGAGTCCTGCCAGGGCGGCGCCTGCGAGGAGGGCGGCTGCCAGCCGCCGCAGGTCAAGTGCGACGGCGCATGCGTCGACCTCTCCTCGAGCAACGCGCATTGCGGCGCGTGCGACGTCGCATGCAGCGGCGGCGAGTCCTGCTCGGGCGGTGACTGCGAGTGCTCCCCCCCCCGGACCGCGTGCGATGACCTCTGCGCCGACCTCGCCACCGACCCGCAGCACTGCGGCGAGTGCGACGTCGACTGCAAGGGCGGGACGTGCGCCGGCGGGGCGTGCGCGTGCTTGCCGGATTTCGCGCTCTGCGAGCAAGGCTGCGCCGACCTGAGCTCGGACGACGAGCACTGCGGCGCGTGCGAAGTGAGCTGCCAGGGCGGCGAGTCGTGCGTCGACGGCCAGTGCCAGTAGCCGAAACCCGAGCCGCCCGATCTGCGTCGTCGGGAGCGCCGTCTGCCCATGAGTGCGGCCGGCGCGCAGCCTCTCTCCCCCGCGGGCGAGCCTTTCGTTGTAGATTCCGCGGGCCATGAGCGAAGCCGCACCGCCCCCGGCCCGAAGGCCCCGCCCGCTCGTCCTCGTCATCCTCGACGGCTTCGGCGAGCGCGCCGAGCACGACGCCAACGCCGTCGCCCTCGCGAAGACCCCGCGCCTCTCGGCGCTCGCGGCCGCGTCCGCGCGGACCCTGATCGGCACGAGCGGCCCCGACGTCGGCCTCCCGCCCGGCCAGATGGGCAACAGCGAGGTCGGCCACCTCAGCCTCGGCGCGGGCAGGATCGCCCTCACCGACCTCTCGCGCATCGACGTCGCGATCGCCGAGAACAAGCTCGGCAAGAACGAGGTCATCGATCGCGCCTTCCGCATCGCCAAGGACTGGAGCTGCCGCCTCCACCTCTTCGGCCTCGTCTCCGACGGCGGCGTGCACTCCTCGCTCGACCACTTCTTCGCCCTCTTCGACCTCGCCCGTTTCCACGAGGTCCCGGTCGTGCTCCACGCCTTCCTCGACGGCCGGGACACCCCGCCGAAGAGCGCGTGGAGCTACCTCCAGCGCGTCGAGGCCGCCCTCGAAGGCGTCGGCGTCGTCGGCACGATCTCCGGCCGCTACTGGGCGATGGATCGCGACAAGCGCTGGGACCGCGTCTTCAAGGCCTACACTGCGATCGTGCGCGGCGAGGCCCCGCGCGCCGAGTCCGTCTTCGACGCGATCCACGAGTCGTACGCGCTCGGCAAGACCGACGAGTTCGTCGAGCCCGTGCGCATCGGCGAGTACGAGGGCATGAAGGGCAGCTTCATGGCCGACTTCGCCGCGAAGACCCCCGTCTGGGAGTGGTACGGCGAGGAGGTCGGCCTGTCCGTGAACTTCCGGCCCGATCGCATGCGCGAGATCTCGGCCATGCTCGTCCGCCGCAACGTGCCGCCCGAGGTCGAGGAGTGGCTCAGCGACCGCGGCAAGCCCGTGATCGCGTTCCAGGAGTGGTGCTACGGCTGCATGACCGAGTACGACCCCGCGCTGAAGCTGCCCGTCGCGTTCCCGAAGGATGAGGTCAAGGACTCCTTCGGCGAGGTGATCTCGCGCGCGGGCCTGAAGCAGCTCCGCTGCGCCGAGACGGAGAAGTACGCGCACGTCACCTACTTCTGGAGCGGCGGCCGCGAGGAGCCGTTCCCCGGCGAGGACAGGAGGCTCGTCCCCTCGCCGCGCGACGTGCCCACCTACGACAGGAAGCCCGAGATGAGCGCCCCCGAGGTCGCGGCCCAGGTCGTCCACGCGATCAAGAGCGGCCAGCACGACTTCGTGCTCGTGAACTTCGCGAACCCCGACATGGTCGGCCACACCGGCGTGCTCGACGCGGCCGTGCACGCGGTCGAGGCCATCGACGCGGCCGTCGGCGCGATCGCGGACGCGGTGCGCGAGGCCGGCGGCGCGCTCATCGTCACCGCGGATCACGGCAACTGCGAGCAGATGAAGGACGAGCACGGCAACCCGCACACCGCGCACACGCTGAACCCCGTGCCGCTCTACTACGTGAACGAGGCCGACCCCGTGGAGCTCCGGCCCGGCGGCCGGCTCTGCGACATCGCCCCCACGATGCTCGAGATCCTCGGCCTCCCCCAGCCGGAGGCGATGACCGGGCGCTCCCTCCGGATCGCCAAGCCCCGATCGTGACGGCGGAGAGGCGGCTCGGCCCGTATGTCCTCCTGGGCCAGGTCTCGGCGGGGGCGTTCTCGGTCACCTATCGCGCGGAGCACGCGGACCTCGGGCGCGCGGCGCTGATCAAGACGCTCAAGCCGACGCTCTCGGCCCGCGGCGCGCTCGCCGCCGGCCTCGAGCGCGAGGCCCGGATCCTCGCGCGCGTCCGCCACCCGAGCCTCGTCGAGATCCACGACTTCCGCCGCGAGGGCGACGCGATCTGGCTCGTGCTCGAGGCGCTCTCCGGCCCCACGCTCGCGGAGCTCCGCGCCCGCGCGGGCCGCCTCGATCCCGACGCGGCCGCCGCGATCGCGCTCGAGATCGCGCGCGGCCTCGCCCACGCCCACGAGCGCGGCGTCGTCCACTGCGCGCTCCGCCCGGAGCACGTCGTCGTCACCCCCTCGGGCGGCGTGAAGATCCTCGAGCTCTCCGGCGCGCACTTCGACGATTGGGGCTCCGGGTCGCGCTCCCACCTGGAGCGCGCCCTGCGCCCCAAGCCCCCCGGCGCCGCGCCGCGCCCCGAGGCCCTCGACGCCTCCTTCGAGAACGACCTCGCGCTCTCGAGCCCGCACCACATGGCGCCCGAGCAGATCCTCGGCGATCCACCGGCCCCGCCCGTCGACGTCTTCGCCCTCGGCGTCATCCTCTTCGAGCTCCTCTCCGGCGAGCGCCCCTTCGACCCGCCGCGGAGCGACGGCGCGGGCCTCCCGTCGCCCGCCGCGAGCCCGCCGCCCTCGCCCGCGGACGCCCGCGCCGTCGCGCACCGCATCCGCCACGAGCCGCCCCGCTCGCTGCGCGCCCTCGCCCCCGACGTCCCGCGCGGCCTCGAGCGCGTCGTGCACCGCTGCCTCGAGAAGGACCCCGAGCAGCGCTACGCCGACGGCCGCGCCGTCGCCGCCGCCCTCGAGGAGGCCTTCGCCGAGCGCGCCCTCGTGCCGGGCCCCGCGCTCATCGTCCGCGCGCTCGCCGCGGCCAAGCTCGAGGGCGATCCGGCCTCCGCCGCGCCGCCCGGCCGCTCCATCCCGCGCGCGGCGCCGCCCCCGCCCCCGCGCGGGCGCCCCCTCGCCCCCGAGGTCCGCCGCCTCGGCGCCGTCTTCGCCCTCGTGCTCGCCGGCGCCGCGCTCATCGAGCTCGGCCTCCGCGACGACGACGTCCCGACCCCCTCCGCCGATCCCGCCGCGCAGGGCGCCCCCCAGCACGGCGCCCTGCGCGTCCTCGCCCGCCCCTGGGCCGAGGTCTTCGTCGACGGCGACCTCGTCGACGTCACGCCGATCGGCCGCCCCATCCCCGTCGCTCCCGGGCGCCATTACGTGACGTTCCGCCACCCCAATGCGCCCGAGGAGAAGCGCGAGATCGTGGTCGCCGCGGGCCAGACGGTCCTGCTCGACGTCGCCCTCCGCGTGGATCGCCCCGCGCCGGATGCCGGCGCCGCCAGGCCGGACGCGGGGGAGGACCCGTAGGCGCCATGTCAGGAGTCGCCTTCATCACCGGGGGCTCGCGCGGGATCGGGCGGGCGCTCGTCGATCGATTCAAGGCCCTCGGCTTTCGCGTCGCCGCCGTCGCGCTCCGGCAGGCGCCCGAGGGCGTGGACCTCGGCCTCCGGGCCGACGTGAGCGACGCCGCGCAGGTCAGGGCGGCGATCGCCCGGACCGTCGCCGAGCTCGGCGGGCTCGACGCCGTGATCAACAACGCCGGCGTCGCCGGCTCCAACTCGCTGGATCCCGACGCCTCCGACGAGCTCTGGCACCGGATCCTCGCCGTCAACCTCGACGGCACCTATCACGTCTGCAAGCACGCGCTCCCCCACCTCCCGGACGGGCGCGGCCGGATCCTCAATATCGCCTCCGTCCTCGGCCTCCGCGGGGTGCCCGATCAGACGGCCTATTGCGCGGCCAAGCACGCCGTCATAGGCCTCACCCGGTCGCTCGCCCAGGTCGCCGCGCCGCGCGGCATCACCGTGAACGCGATCTGCCCGGGCTGGGTGAGGACCGAGATGGCGGCGGCCCGGATGCGCGAGCTCGGCGTCACGGAGGCCGAGCTCGCGCGGAGCGTGCCCCTCGGCCGATTCGTCGAGCCCGGGGAGGTCGCGGACCTCGCCGCGTATCTGGTCTCCGGCGCCGCGCGCAACGTCACCGGGCAGGCGCTCCTCCTCGACGGCGGCGCGGGGCTTTGACACCGCCGGCGAGGCGGTGTCCCATGAAGCGATGATCGACGAGCTCCTCGATCGGGCCCTCACCGGCGGCGCTGCGGCGGCCGCGGAGCTGCTCCGCGCCCATCGCATGATGGTGCTCGTCTCGGCGAGCCGCGGCGAGAGGCAGTGGGTCACCGAGGCCGAGCAGGTGGTGGCCCGCGATCCCTCGTCCGCGTTCTCCTTCGACGCCGGCGGCCACGCCACGCTGGACGCCGGCCCGCGCACCTACGCGGCGGGCCGCTTCGAGACGCCCCCGATCCATGCGCTCCGCGCGGCCGCGGCCGCGGCCGCGGCCCGCAGGCCGGGCCCGCTGCGCCTCTTCGTGCTCGACGGCTCGTCCCCCACCACCGATATCGGCGCGCTCCAGGCGTTCGCCCCGCCCGACACCCTCTTCCAGGTCGCCTCCCAGTTCAATTGCCTCGAGGCCCCGGACGCCTGCATCGTGCGCGTCGAGGACTACCTGCACGACCCGACCCAGGGCCCGCGCGCGGCCATCTCCTGCTTCCCGGGCGCGCTCCTCCGCCATTACGCCGCGCCCGGCCCGGACGGCGCCCGCTTCACGCAGATCGAGGACGGCGCGCAGGTGAACCTGATCGAGGCCGTGTGCGCCCCCGGCGTCGCGCGCGTCCAGAATGGCTATCTGATGGACCAGAACATCGACGATCCCGTCGAATTCGCGCGCCGTCTCGACGATCGATTCGAGGACCTCCGGATCGGCCTGCACACCGGCCTGGAGGTCGTGCTCGGCTATGCCTGGGAGGGCGGCGTGCCCGATGGGCCGGACCTCCGCATCACGCAGGCGTTCACGTCCACGCTCGCGGGCGGCGGCTACAGCGCGGGGCGGCTCGATCCGGAAGGGTTCCACGCGATCTGCGCCCGGCTCCAGCGGGCGGCGCAGCTCGGGACGCTGCTCGGCGCGGTGGCGGCGGGCGCGAGGTGGGCGGTGCTGACGCTCATCGGCGGCGGCGTGTTCGGCAACCCGGTGCCGCTCATCTGGGAGTCCATCCTGTGGGCCGCGGACGAGGTGGCCCGCACCGGCGCGGCCCTCGACGTCGTGGTGAACGGCCGCAACCTCGGCCGCCACGTGCCCTGGCAGGCGCTCCTGCGCGACACCGAGGCCCGGGGAGGGACCGTCATCTACGCGGACAGGTGATCACCCCCGCGCCCGCCGCAGCCTCTCCAGCGCGATCGGCGGCCGATCGCGCTTCTCGTGCAGCTCGCCGCGGCAGTGCCCGCTCCCGCGATCCAGCGCGCGGCAGCAGTCCGGCCGCACCTCGTAGATCGAGCAGAGGAAGCGCCCCGCCTCCGGATCGATCACCAGCGCCGCGCAGCGGCGGTCCTCGATCCGCATGTAGCAGCGGTTGCCGATGAAATGGGTCAGCGCCCGCGCCCGGTCGTCCATGCGATCGTGATCGCAGCCGTGCACGCGCACGTACTCGGGCAGCGTCGAGAAGCAGCACGCCCCGCAGGTCGTGCAGTCCTCGGGCGGCGCGGGATCTGCCGCCCAGTCCCTCACGCCCGCTGCCTCCGCCGGGTCAGAGCCGCACGTCGAGGTGCGAGCGGCGCTTCAGATCTTCGAGCCACTTGCGCTTCGCCTTCGTCAGGATCTCGTTCTGCAGCCGCTGGATGAGCTCCGGCCGCGCCTGCTCCAGCGTCGTGTAGCGCGACGGCTGCCGGCTCAGGAGCTTCATCACCACGATCGCGTCGCCCGCGCGCATCGGCGCGGCCACGCTGCCGGGCTCGAGCGCCATCAGCGCGGCCTCGAGCTCCGGCGACATCGTCGGCCGCCGGCCCTCCGTCGCGGCCTGCGAGCCCGCCGGCGCGCGGATGCCCAGATCCCCGCCCGCCTCCCGCGTCAGCGTGTCATCCGAGAACTGGCGCGCGAGCGCCCCGAAATCGTCGCCCTTCGCCGCGCGCGCCGCGAGATCGCGCGCGAGCGCCCAGCGCTCCTCGAGCGCCTCGGGGCTCGATCCGGGCAGGATCCGCAGCACGATCCACGCGGGGTGGAACTCGCGCCGCTTGCGCTCCTCCTTGACCGCGCGATCGAACGCGACCGCGACGTCCTGCTCGGTGATCCGCACGCGGCCCTTCACGCGGAGCTGCAGCATCTTCCCCTCGAGCAGCTGCCGCCGGATCTCGTCGCGGTACTCCTGCTCCGTGAGGCCCGAGGTCGCGCGGGCCAGATCCACGAGCTGCGCCACCGTCATCTGCTGCACGGCAGCGATGTTCCGGAGCGCGTTCTCGATCTCCTCGGACGTGACCTGCACGCTCGCCTTCTCGGCGGCCTGCGCGATCAGCTCCTCGTCGATGATCTTCTCGATGAGCTCGCGCAGGACCTGCGACTCCGCCGCGGCTTGCTGCGCGCCGGGCGGCACCTTCGCCTGCACCTGCGCCAGGAACGGGCGCGCCCGGTGCCGGAGCTCCGAGAGCAGGACCGGCCGGTCCCCGATCACCGCCACGATCCGCTCCACCACGATCGCCCCCGCGGGCGGCGCGGCCAGGACGGCGGCGAGCAGGAGGCCGGCGGCGACGAGTCGGTGCGGTACGCGCATCGATCGCCTCCGTAACACATGGATCCACCCGGATCCAGCCCGCCGAGCGCCGCGGGTATGGCGGGGACCCTACGGCCCACGTCCACGCTGTTGCCGCAGCGATCATGGAGGAGTAAGCGCGGCGCCATGAACACGTTCCCAGAGCCCTCCCAAGGACAGCCCATCACCATGTCTCCGTCCGGCGCCCTCACCGTGCCGGACAACCCCATCATCCCCTTCATCGAGGGAGACGGCACGGGGCCCGACATCTGGCGCGCGAGCCAGCGCGTGCTCGACGCCGCGGTCGAGAAGGCCTACGGCGGCAAGCGCAAGATCGCCTGGTACGAGGTCTACGCCGGCGAGAAGGCCTTCAACACGTTCGGCAACTGGCTGCCGGATGGGACCGTCGAGGCCTACCGGAAGTACCTCGTCGGCATCAAGGGCCCGCTCACCACGCCCATCGGCAAGGGCATCCGCTCCCTCAACGTCGCGCTCCGCCAGATGCTCGACCTGTACGTCTGCCTGCGGCCCGTGCGCTGGTACGCCGGCGTCCCCTCGCCCGTGAAGGACCCGAGCGCGGTCGACATGGTGATCTTCCGCGAGAACACCGAGGACATCTACGCCGGCATCGAGTGGGAGGCCGAGAGCGAGGCCGCGAAGAAGGTGATCGCCTTCCTCCAGCAGGAGATGAAGGTGAACAAGATCCGCTTCCCGGCGACGAGCGGCATCGGCATCAAGCCCGTGAGCCGCGAGGGCACCGAGCGCCTCGTGCGCGCGGCCATCGAGTACGCGCTCCGGTACAACCGGAAGAGCGTGAACCTCGTGCACAAGGGCAACATCATGAAGTTCACGGAGGGCGCGTTCAAGAGCTGGGGCTACGCGCTCGCCACCCGCGAGTTCCGCGATCAGGTCGTCACCGAGCGCGAGTCGTGGATCCTCGGCAACAAGGAGAAGAGCCCGGCGCTCACGGTCGAGGCGAACGCGCGGGAGATCGAGCCCGGCTACGACATGGCGCCGCCCGAGATGCAGGCCGAGTTCCGCGCCGAGGTCGAGGCCGCGCTGGCGCTCTGGGAGACGCACGGCGGCGGCAAGTGGAAGAAGAAGCTCCGCATCAAGGACTCGATCGCCGACATCACGCTCCAGCAGGTGCTCACCCGCCCGCGCGAGTTCGACGTGATCGCGACCCTGAACCTGAACGGCGACTACCTCTCCGACGCGCTCGCCGCGCAGATCGGCGGCATCGGGATCGCGCCCGGCGGCAACATCAACTACCAGACCGGCCACGCGATCTTCGAGGCCACGCACGGCACGGCGCCGAAGTACGCGAACCTCGACAAGGTGAACCCCGGCTCGGTGATCCTCTCGGGCGAGATGATGCTGCGCCACATGGGCTGGATCGAGGCGGCCGACCTCATCCACAAGGGCATGGACGGCGCCATCGGCGCGAAGACGGTCACCTACGATTTCGCGCGCCTCATGGAGGGCGCCACCGAGGTGAAGTGCTCCGAGTTCGGGAGCGCCGTCATCGCCAAGATGGACTAGAGCGCCCCCTCGATCGCCGCGCTCGCCGCGCGGGCCCTCGAGAGCACGAGCCCCACGTTCGCGGAGCTCCGGCACACGAACACCACCGCGTGCTCGGGGCTCCGCTTCCCCCGCACGAACACGTGGATCACGTTGTCGCTGAGCACCAGGATCTCCTGGAGGCGGTGCGCCGCGGCGGCCTCGCCGCGCGGCGGATCGAAGAGCTCCTCGATCGCGGCCAGGTTGCGCCCCTCGAAGAGCTCGGCCGTCGCCAGGGAGACCCGATCGAGCACCTCGATCGGCTGCGAGTCGACGGTCCGCACGGCGAGCAGCATGCCCGCCGCCATGTCGATGTACCCGACCGCGACGCACTCCGGCACCGCTGCCTGGGCTGCGTGGATCGATCGCTCGAGCGCCAGCATCTCATTCCCTCCCTCGTCGACGATCGCCGCTCGGAGCGAGCCGGCTCAGAGGCTGAGGAGCCGCCCGAGCCCGAGCTGGTCGAGCCACGAGACGGGGAGCCTCGGCGTGCCCTGCCCGATCGACTCGCGCGGGCGCTCCTTCAGCGAGACGGTGATCGTCGAGAAGGCCGCGCGATCGCGGAGCAGCTTCATCCGCCCCTCGATCCGGTCGATCTCGCCGGCCACGCGGCCGAGCTCGCGCTCGATCAGCACGGACTCCTCGACGGTCTTCGCCTTGGCGAGCAGCCCCTCGAGGCGGGCGCGGATCGCGCGCAGGTTCCTGAGCCGGACCTCGAGGTCGGTGAACTCCTCGGTGACGTCCTCGACGGAGACGTTCCGGTGGATCACCTGCCCGAGCTCCTCGATCCGGCGCACGGCCTCGTCGAAGCGCGCGACGGGCACGCGGATCGTGATCGAGACGTCGTCGCGCCGCGCGAGGTAGCCGCCGATCTCGCGGGTGAGCCCCTCGACGCGCGCCAGCGCGGCCTTGATCTCGGCCACCATCATGGTGATCCCGGCCGTGTAGATCAGCATCGGCTGCTGGACGACGGCGGCCTCGGACCCCTGCTCCGCGCCCGGCCCCTGCTCGGCCTTCTTCTCGGCCTTCGTCCTGTCTGCGCCCGACTTGCCGGGCGAGGGCCTCGAGACCTGCTGGGGCGGCGGCGCCGGCGGCGCGGCGGCGCCGGCGGCCTCCTCCCGCCGCGTCGAGCGCATCGTCTCGCCGCCGGACGAGCCGGAGACGACCATCATCTCCTGGGCTGCGTACTCGCGCGCGGGCTCGGGCGGGGGCGCCATGCCCCCTGTCATCGTGTCGGCGGTGGACCCGAAGTCGACCTGCTCCTCGTCGGCGCCATGAGGCATCGGCGGGGCCGGCGGCTCGGCCGGCGCGGCGGCCGTGACCCTCGCGTCGTTCTGGCCGAAGCCGCCGTGCTTGGCGCTCGCCGCGCAGCCGCACGCGGTCAGGAGCGCGAGCAAGAGACACCATTTCACGAGCGGGCTTCGCATGAGACCTCCGCGACGCTACAGCGCCTCACAGCCACCGGATCACCTCTTTCGGCGCCTTCATCCGGAGCACGACGTACCGGTCCCCCGTCGCGGAGATGTGGCGCGCCGCGATCCACACGTCCGCCGCCCCCTGCGCGACCAGCTCGAGCGGCTCCCATCGCGCGTCCGCCTCCGGGAAGGCCCGCGCGGGCAGCGGCACGCGCTCCCACGCGCCCGCCGCCGATCGCTTCCAGAGCTCGCGCTCGGTGATCACCCACAGCGTCCCGTCCGAGGTCCCCGCGATCGCGCGCACCGGGTCCCCCGTGGGCGGCGGCGGCTCGCTGCTCCAGGCCCCTCCATCGAAGCGGAACAGCAGCGAGGCCGTGGACGAGCCCTTCGCGGAGCTCGTGGCCGCCGCGAAGACCTCCGTCGATCTGCGCGCGTAGAGGCCACGGGGGACGAGCAATCCCCGCGGCGCCGGCATCACGCTGACGATCCCCGGCAAGCGGCCATCGTCACCGCCCGCAGCGGGAGCGGCCGCGG
>CAYQYG010000278.1:0-12341 GCA_964421485.1 uncultured Polyangiaceae bacterium
ACGCCCCGGACCCCGACTGCAACGCCCCGGACCCCGACTGCAACGCCCCGGACCCGACTGCGGCGCCCTCGACCCCGACTGCGGCGCAGGCGTTCCGCTCCGCCTCGCGGCGCAGCCGTGCTACGCCGCCCGCGTGATCCGCAAGGTCCTGATCGCGAACCGCGGCGAGATCGCCGTCCGCATCCTCCGCACCCTCCACGAGCTCGGCATCCAGGGCGTCGCCGTCTACAGCGAGGCCGACCGCGGCAGCCTGCACGTCCGGCTCGCCGACGAGGCGTACCCGATCGGCCCGGCGCCCGCGACCGAGAGCTACCTCCGCATCGAGCGCATCCTCGACGCCGCGCGGCGCTCGGGCGCGGACGCCATCCACCCGGGGTACGGCTTCCTCTCGGAGAACCGCGACTTCGCCGACGCGTGCGAGCGGGCCGGGATCACCTTCATCGGGCCGCCGGCGAGCGCGATGGCGGCGATGGGCTCGAAGCCGGCCGCCCGGGCGAAGATGCTCGAGGCCGGCGTGCCGGTCATCCCCGGCGGCGACGCCGGCACGCCGGAGGAGGCGCACGCGACGGCCCAGCGGCTCGGCTACCCCGTGATGCTCAAGGCCGCGTTCGGCGGCGGCGGCAAGGGCATGCGCCTCGTGCACCGCGCCGAGGACCTGACCGCCGCCTTCGAGCGCGCGCAGAGCGAGGCCGCGCGCGCGTTCGGCGACCCGACCGTGTACCTCGAGAAGGCGATCCTCCGGCCGCGGCACGTCGAGATCCAGGTGCTCGGCGACAAGCACGGGAACATGGTCCACCTCTACGAGCGCGACTGCTCGATCCAGCGGCGGCACCAGAAGGTCGTGGAGGAGACGCCCTGCCCGGCCGCAGGCGACGATCTCGTCCGCCGCATGGGCGAGGTCGCGGTGCGCGGCGCGCTCGCGGTCGGGTACTGCTCCGCGGGGACCTTCGAGTTCCTGCTCGGCGAGGACGGCAGCTTCTACTTCCTCGAGATGAACACGCGCCTCCAGGTGGAGCACCCGATCACCGAGTGGACGACCGGCGTGGACCTCGTCGCGGAGATGGTGAAGATCGCGGCCGGCGAGCGGCTCGGCCTCCGGCAGGAGGCGCTCGCGCGGCGCGGGGCCTCGATCGAATGCCGCGTGTACGCCGAGGATCCGAGCTCCGGGTTCCTGCCGAGCCCGGGCACCATCGCGGCGCTCCGGCCGCCGTCCGGGCCGTGGGTCCGGGACGACGGCGGGTTCTACGAGGGCTCGATCGTGCCGAGCCACTACGATCCCCTGATCTCCAAGCTCTCCGTGTGGGCGCCGGACAGGCCCAGGGCGATCGCGCGGATGCAGCGCGCGCTCGCGGAGTACGTGGTGACCGGGATCCGGACGAACCTCTCGTTCCACCAGAACCTGCTGGCGAGCCCGGAGTTCCAGGCGGGCCGCTACCACACGGGCTTCATCGCCGAGCACGCGGGCGCGCTCTGCGGCTACGCGGAGATCGCGCCCGCGGACGAGCCCGCGCTCGCGGCGGCGCTCGCGGTCGCGGCCTCGCGCGCCGAGCGGCGCGCGTCGAGCGGGGCCAGGGCCGACGACGTCGCGGACGCCGGCGCCGGCAGGAGCGCGCGCGTGTCCCCCTGGGTGCTGCACCACCGATCCTTCAGGTAGGGCCCAACGCGCGAGGCGCGAGGCGCGAGGCGCGAGGCGCGAGAAGAAGGAAGCCCGCCGCCGCTCTTTTTTCCACAGCCGCTGCGCCCTGCGGGCGACCGGCCTGGACCAAGTCCTCTCTCGCGCAACCCCCCTCCGGTGCTACCCTGTGTGCAGCGCATCGGCGCTGCTGGAGGTGCGATGGGACGCGAGGCGAAGCGCGAGGGAGCACTCCCCGAGGCAGCCGCGTCGCCCCTGTCCGTCAGGCGCCTCGAGGCGCGGGAGAGCGGCCCGCCCGCGCTCCCCGAGGGCGACGGCGCCCTGGAGCGGCGCGGCGGCCCCACGAACGACGGCGTCGCGGGCGGCGAGGCGCCCGCGAGCGGCGCGGCGCACGCCCGCTGGTTCGACGCGATCGATCCCACGACCGAGCCGCCGCCCCCGCGGCGCGATCGGGCTCGGATCTGGACCGCGCCGCTCGTCCTCCTCGCGGTCGCGGTCGCGCTCGTCGGGCTGCTCCGCACCGGGATCCTGCGCGCGCTCGTGCCGCTCGCGCTCGCCGCGGCGGCGCTCGTCCTGCTCGCGCGGAGGATCGCGGCGCTGCGCAGGTCGCCGGCGGAGGGCTCCGGCCGGCGCCCCCGGGCCTCGAACGGCGGGCGCGCTGCCCCCGAGGCCGCGCGCCCGAAGCGCAGGCTCAGCCTCGAGGGCGACCGGCTCGCGTTCCACGCGCGCGGGCAGGCCGCGCCCGTGCCCTTGCTCGTGACGAGCGCGCCCTTCGGCGTGACGCTGCTCGCCGCGCCGCGCCGCGACCGGCTCGTCGCGCTGCTCAGCGCGGGCTCCGGCGCGTTCTACATCGGGGCCGCCTTCGACGATCCGGCCGCGCGCCGCGCCCACGCCGCGCTGCTCGATCGCGCCACGATCGTCGCCGCCGACGAGGTCGGCCTCGCGGCGATCGGACCCGACGGCGAGCCCGTCGCGCTCTCGCCCGACGCGCTCGCCGGGCTCGTCGACGAGCTCGCGCGACGCTCGCCCGGCTGCCTCGATCGCTTCTTCCTCACGGACGCGCGCGGCGCGCCGCTGACGCTCGACGGCCGCGAGCTCCGCGCCGGCGATCGCGCGTTCGACCTCGGCGTCCCGCTCGAGTGGCGTGCGTTCGTGTTCCAGGAGACGCTCGGCCAGGCCGTCGCGCTCTACCAGGGCACGTGGGTGCGGCAGGGCGCGAACGAGGTGGTCCTCGTCTGCCTCCTGCCCGCGATCACGCCGGCCCCCGAGGGTGAGGGCGTCGCGCTCGCCTCGCTCGATCGCGGCGCGCTGCGCGACCTCCGCCTCATGCAGGGCGCGCCCGAGGACCCGCCCCCGGCCGATCAGCGCGTCGCCGTCGATCGCCTCGTGATGCTCCCGATCCGGTCCGCGCTGGACAAGGCCCCCCGGCCCGCCGCGCAGCCGCCCCGAGCGCGAGCCTAGCCAGGTCTTGACGCGGGGCAGTCGTCGCGGCTACACCCCGCGGCGCGTTGAGCCTGCCGGCACGGCGGGTCGCGCACCCATCCACCTCGGAGGCGATCCCATGGCCGTCGACATCCAGAAGCTGTTCAACGAGGACCTCCCCGCTGCCCTGGCGAAGAACGCTGACGCGGCCAAGGAGATCGGCGCGAAGTACCAGATCAACATCACGGGTGAGGGCGGCGGAGAGTGGTTCATCGACGTCTCGTCGTCGGGCCCGAAGGCCGAGGCGGGCAACCCGGGCACCGCGGAGTGCACGATGACCATGAGCGCCGAGGACTTCCAGAAGCTGCACGAGAACCCGCAGGCGAACGGCATGCAGCTCTACTTCGCGGGCAAGCTCAAGGTGAGCGGGAACCAGATGCTCGCGATGAAGCTCCAGAAGCTCTTCTCGCTGGGCTGAGCTCCCCCACCCTCTCCCCTGCCCGGCGCCGTCCGCGCGCCGGGCCCCCCCGCGCTGGCCCATGCGACCCCTCACCGACGTCCGCGTCCTCGACCTCTCGCGGCTCCTCCCCGGCCCCTTCGCGACGCTCGTGCTCGCGGACCTCGGGGCCACGGTCGACAAGATCGAGGACACCGCGGGCGGCGACTACCTCCGCCACATGCCCCCGGAGGTCGCGGGGGAGTCGGCCGCCTTCCACCTCCTGAACCGCGGCAAGCGGAGCGCGGTGCTCGACCTCAAGAAGCCGCCCGCGCGCGACGCGTTCCTCCGCCTGCTCGGGTCGTACGACGTCCTCTTCGACCAGTTCCGCCCCGGCGTGCTCGACCGGCTCGGCCTCGGGCACGCCGCGCTCCGCGAGCGCTACCCGCGGCTCATCCTCTGCGCGCTCACCGGCTACGGACAGACCGGCCCGCTCGCCTCCCGCGCGGGCCACGACCTGAACTACCTCGCGCGCGCCGGCCTGCTCGGCGCGCAGGGCCCCGCGGAGGGGCCGCCCCAGATCCCCGGCTTCCAGCTCGCCGACGTCAGCGGCGGCATGTGGTGCGCGATCGCGATCCTCGCGGCCCTGCGCGAGCGCGATCGGACCGGCGGCGGCGCCACGCTCGACATCGCGATGGCGGACGGCGTGCTCGGCTTCGCGACCGTGGCCCTGAGCGGCGTGCTCGCCGGCGCGGCGTCGCACGACGGCGGCACGGAGCCGCTCACGGGCGGCATCGCGCCGTACAGCACCTACCTCACGAAGGACGGGCGGGCGATGTCGCTGGCCGCGCTCGAGCCGAAGTTCTGGGCCGCGTTCTGCGCCGGCGTCGGGCTGGAGTTCGAGATGGGCGCGTTCATGCCCGGCCCGCACCAGGCCAAGCTCAGGGCGCGCGTGGCGGAGATCTTCCGATCGCGCACGCGCGACGAGTGGATCGCCTTCGCCGCGGAGCGCGACTGCTGCCTGGAGCCGGTGCTCGCGCCCGCGGAGATCAAGACGGACCCGCACATCGCCGCCCGGGAGCTGCTCTTCGAGATCCCGACCGCGCGCGGCCCCGTGCCGCAGCTCCGCACGCCCGTCACGCCGAAGGGGACCGCCTTCACGGCGCCGCCCCGCGCCGGGGAGCACACCCGCGCCATCCTGCGCGAGGGCGGCCTGACCGACGCGGAGATCGACGCGCTGATCGCATCGGGCGCCGCGCGCGAGGGCTAGGCTGGGCCCTTGCCCGTCAGAACTTCTTCAGCTCCTCCACGAACTCCCAGTCCGCGATGAGCTGCTTCTTGAGGAGCAGCGAGAGCAGCGCGGCGAACATCGCCTCCCACCGGACGTTGTTGCCCAGGATCTCGCTCGCGTCCGCGCCGTGCGAGACGGCCCGCAGGGCCGAGACGAGGTCGCGCGCGGTGAGGCCGGAGTCCTCGCCCTCATGCAGCGCGGCGGGCGCGTCGGACGGGGGGCGGCCTGCCCGGTTGCGCGCCGGGAGCGTGATGGTGGTCCCGTCGAGCAGCGTGAGCGAGATCATCCGCCGAGGCCGCGCGCGAGGCTGCGGGATGCTCTCGATCTCGCGCTCCGACGCGACGTCCTCGCGCGCCGCCTCGGCAGAGGCCGGCGCGCTGCTGGGCGCCTGCTCGTCGCGACCGCGCCCGAGGACCGCGCCGATCAGCGCGGCGACGGGGGCGCGCCGGACGCCGCGCCTGGAGGAGGACATGGGCGCGGCGTCCGCGTGCGCGACCGTCTCCGCGGCCGCTTCCGCGACCGCTTCCGTTTCCGCGACCGTCTCCGCGGCCGCTTCCGTTTCCGCGACCGCTTCCGCGGCCGCTTCCGTTTCCGCGACCGCTTCCGTTTCCGCGACCGTTTCCGTTTCCGCGGCCGCTTCCGTTTCCGCGACCGTTTCCGTTTCCGCGACCGCTGCCGCGGGTGGAGGGGACCAGGCGGCGCCGCGGAGATCGGCGCCCTCCAGGAACTCCTGATCGATCGGGCGCGTGTGGGCGCGCGGGGGTCGGCTCTCGGCGAGCAGATCATCGGAGGGCACCGACTCCAGCGTCGGGCGGCTGATCTCCTCCTCGATCTCGCCGAGCAGCGCCTCGCGGGCGTCGAAGGTCTCGTCGATCGTCTCGTCGTCCTCGACGATGGCGATCTCGGGCCCCTCGGAGAGATCGGGGGCGCGCGCGGCGGCGCGGCCGAGCGCCGCCTGCGCGAGCCCGACCTCGGCGCCGGCGGCCTCCACCGCGGCGGCCTCCGGGATGCTCTCGCGGCGCGAGCGCAGCGTCTCCACCGGCACCCTGACGTCGGGCTCGGTCTCGGGGGCCTCGGAGATCCTCGGCGGCGGCGCGGGCGCCCGCGAGCCGCCGTAGTACACCCGGATCGCGCTCCGGATGTCGCTCGGCGGGGCGATCATCGCCCGGACCGGCAGGCCGGAGTAGAGCGCGCACTCCTTGAGACCGTCCTCGTTCGTGGGATCGTCCATCGCCACGTAGAGCGTCTCGCCCTGATTCCGCACGTGCCGAACGTAGATCGGGACAAGGCAGTAGCGCTCCGCGACCTCGCGCGGGACCAGGTTGAGCAGCTGCCGGGAGAACTCGATGTGCAGCAGCGACACCCACGGCACGGCGAGCTGGTGCGACAGGATCTGCGTCAGCTGCGTCTCGTTGATGAGGCCCTGCTCGACCAGCAAGGTCCCCAGCCTGCGGCCGTCGGTGCGCTGGACCGCGAGCACCTCTCCCAGGGTCTCCTCCGAGATCATGCGCGCGTCGACCAGGAGCTGACCGAGCCGTAGACGTGGCGTACCCATCGGCGCCGGAGGTTAGCGCAAGTGCAATCGGCAGCCTAACTCGGCGCTCCGACGAGCCCCTCGTCCAGGACCCGGGCCCGCCCTCGGGCGGCCCGCCGGCGCGCCCCGCATCCCGCCCAGGACCAGATCCGCTATGCCCCGGCCGGCTGGACCGAGCGCCGCGCGAGCGAATACGCCCTGCGCGCCGCCGCAGGACCCTCCTCCAATCGGGATCTCGAACGTGGTAAGGTCCCGGCCGTGTCCACGGTCGTCTGCCCGCAATGCGCCAACCCTTGCGAGCAGGCCCACAAGTTTTGCCCTGTCTGCGGATTTCCCATCTCGGAGCTCAACCGGAAATCGGATGACCCGCTGATCGGGACCACGCTGCCTGGCAATTACGTCCTGCTCGAGCTCGTCGGCGTCGGCGGGATGGGGCGCGTGTACCGCGCCGAGCAGAAGGCGCTGGGCCGCACCGTCGCGGTGAAGATCATCCACCCGCACCTGCTCGGGGACGAGAGCGCGTCGGTCCGGTTCATCACCGAGGCGCGCGCCGCGAGCCGGCTCAATCACCCGAACTCGGTGGGGGTGATCGACTTTGGCAAGAACGGCACCCAGCTCTACCTCGTGATGGAGTTCCTGCGGGGCCGGGACCTCGCGCGCGTCGTCTACGAGGACGGCTGGATCCCCTTCAAGCGCATCGTCGACGTGCTCTGCCAGGTGCTCGCGGCGCTCTCCGAGGCGCACCACCTCGGCATCATCCACCGCGATCTCAAGCCCGAGAACATCGTGCTGGAGCCGATGCGCACGGGCGGCGACTTCGTGAAGGTCGTCGACTTCGGCCTCGCGAAGATGAAGGCGGAGGTCGCGGGGCCGACGAACATCACGAGCCCCGGGATCGTCTGCGGCACGCCGGACTACATGTCCCCGGAGCAGGGGCGCGGCGACCCGATCGACGCGCGCAGCGACCTCTACGCGTGCGGCGTGATCCTCTTCCAGCTCCTCACGGGCCGGCTGCCCTTCGAGGCCGAGTCGCCGACGCAGGTGGTGCTCATGCACCTCTCGCTGCCGCCGCCCAACCCGGCCGCGATCGCCCCGGAGCGCGACATCCCCGACGCGCTCGTGGACGTGTGCCTGACCGCGCTCGAGAAGGACGCGTCGCAGAGGTACCAGACCGCCGACGAGTTCGCCGACGCGCTCCGCTCGGCGCTCGCGACCTTCGAGACGCCCTCGGGCCGGTTCGTCTTCGCCGAGGCGACCGTGATCTGCGGGGCGTGCCGCGCGGTCGTGCCGCGCGGGCAGAAGTTCTGCGGCGAGTGTGGCGCGCGGATCGGGCCGTCGCAGCCCGCGGCGGCGCCCGTGCGCCCGGTCCTCGCGCCGGCGACGAGGCGCGATCCGCAGCCGAGCGGCCCGCGGCTCCCCCTCCCCCTCGCCGCGCGCGAGGACGACCTCGCGTGGCTCGAGGCCTGCCGCGCCGACGTGCAGGGCTCGGTCATCGCGGCGCGCCTCGTCGGCGAGCACGGCGCCGGCAAGACGCGGCTGCTCCAGGAGTTCCTGTACCTCTCCGGCGCGCAGGGCGACGTGGTCATCGAGACCGGCCCGGATCCCTGGGGCGCCGAGGTCGGCTACTACGCGCTCCGCCGCGCGATCGCCGGCCTCGCCGAGCTGCCGCCCGACGGCGGCAACCCCTCCGAGTGGACCGCAGCGACGCCCGAGGCGCGCCGCGGGCTGCTCGAGATCTTCGGCAAGGGCGAGCGCACCGGCGAGACGCGGCGGCACGTCTGGTCGAGGCCCGCGGCCGGCACGCTCTCGCCCGAGGACCGGCGCTTCATCGGCGCCGAGGCGCTCCGCTGGGCGCTCTCCCGCGCGGCCCAGGGCGCCCATCAGCACCGCGTGATCCTGGCGATCGACGACCTGCACGCGGTCGACGGCGCGAGCCGCAACGCGTTCGCCGACGTCATCGCCGAGCCGCCGCTCACCGCGCTGCTGATCGTCGCGACCCACGCCCCGGGCTTCGATCCGGAGTGGGGCGGCTGCGCGCGCACGCTCGGCGGGCTGCCGACCGAGACCGCCGCCGCGCTGCTCAAGGGCGCCGCCGCGCACGACCTGCGCGCCGCGCATCCGGGCGACGGCGCGGGCCTCGGCCTGCCGGGCGGCGGCTCGAACGGCGCGGCCTCCACCCCGGGCCCCGCCGACGCGTCCGTGCCGCCGCTCTACATCGACCAGCTCGTCCGCTACGGCCTGGAGGGCGGCAGCGATCCGCCCGCGCGCATGGCCGACCTCGTCGCCGCGCGCATCGAGCGCCTGCCGCAGGACGCGCGCCGCACGCTCCAGGCGCTCGCCGTCATCGGCGACGCCGCCGACCGCGCGACGCTGCACCGCCTCCTGCCCGACATCCCGAGCTTCGACGGGCTGCTCGGCACGCTCACCGCGGCCGGCATGATCGAGGAGCGCGGCGATCCCCCCGGCATCCGCACGA
This sequence comes from uncultured Polyangiaceae bacterium, assembly GCA_964421485.1. Taxonomy (GTDB): domain Bacteria; phylum Myxococcota_A; class Polyangia; order Polyangiales; family Polyangiaceae; genus CAYQYG01. The sequence goes on from CAYQYG010000278.1 coordinate 8,793, forward strand.
CGCACCCGCTGCTCCGCGACGTCACGCTCGCGACGATCCCCGCCGGCGTCCGCCGCGATCTGCACGCCAAGGCGCCGTTCGACGACCAGGGCGACCCGCTCCCGCTCCCGCTCGAGGTGCAGGCCATCCACGCCTACCACGCGCAGAACGCGTTCGAGGCGCTGATGCTGCTCGAGCAGGTCGCCGATCGCGCGGCCGCGCGCGGCGACACCGCCGGGAGCGTGCTCGCCCTGCGCCGCGGCCTCGACCTCGCGCGGCGCGAGATCGTCCGCGGCGAGCTCGACGATCCGATGCGCGCCGTCCTGATCTTCAGCCGCAAGCTCGGCGAGGCGCTCGCGCGCGCCGGCGACCTCACCGACGCCGACGGCGTGCTCCGCGAGGCGCTCGACCTCGCCGGCCCGGGCGGCCCCGATCGCGCGATCGTGCTCGGCTCGCTCGCGTTCGTGGCGCGCGAGCGCGACCGCGCGAGCGAGGCGTCGCTCTACCTGCGCGAGGCGCTCGACATCGCGCGGCAGAGCCCCGAGAACGACCTCGCGCAGTCGCTCGACAGGATGCGGCGCGAGTGGCTGGCCCGCTGAGCGTGTGAGCGTGCCCCCCTTCATCGCGCGCTGGGACCTCGACAAGACGTACCTGCGCACCGACTTCGACACGGTGCGCGACCTCGTGCGCACCGCGATCGAGCGGCCGGATCAGAAGCGCACGGTCCCGGGCGCCGCGTCGCTCCTGCGCGAGCTCGGCCGCGCGGGCGTCGAGACGCACATCCTCTCGGGCAGCCCCGAGCAGCTCCGCTCGCGGCTCGAGCAGAAGCTCCGGCTCGACGGCGTCCGCTGGGCGTCCCTGACCCTCAAGCCGAACCTCCAGAACCTGCTCCGGCTGCGCTTCCGCGCGCTGCGCGGGCAGCTCGGCTACAAGCTCCCCGCGCTGCTCCGGCGCCGCTGCGAGATGCCGAGCCAGCGCGACGAGCAGGGCGCGCTCGTGCGCGAGGTCCTGCTCGGCGACGACGCCGAGGCCGACGCGTTCGTCTACTCGCTCTACGCCGACGTCTGCGAGGGGACGGTCGGCGCGGCCGAGCTCGCGGAGGTGATGCGGATCGGCCAGGCCTACGAGGACACGATCCTCGACGCGCTCCGCTTCGCCGGCTACGTCGAGAAGGGGCCCGTGGTCGAGCGGATCCTGATCCACCTCGACCGGCAGTCGTCGCCCTCCGATTTCCGCGTGTTCGGCCCGCGCGTCGTGCCCTTCTACAACTACCTCCAGGCCGCGTTCGTGCTGCACGAGGACAGCCGGATCCCCGCGCTCGCCGCGCTCCGCGTCGCGCAGGACCTGGTCGTCGCGCACAACTTCGACAGCGGCGCGCTCGCGCGGAGCTACCTCGACCTGTCGCGCCGCGGCCACGTCTCCGGCCGGGGCGTGCCCGCGCTCGCGGAGGCCTACGCCGAGCTGACGCAGCGCCCCGTGGCGGGCGCGAGCGACCTCGGCGCGATGATCGCGGAGCTCGATCGGCTCACCGCCGAGCTCCGGCCGCCCGTGAGCCGCCCCGCCGTGTCCATCGACTACCGCGCGCTCTCCGCCACGCACAACCGGCGGACGCGGCGGCGCCGATGACGCGGCGCCGTCGCGTCATACCCACGCGTTGTTGAGGATCTCGCCCACGCCGCCCGCGCCGGGCACGATGTAGTGGATGTCGTTGAGGCCGCGCTCCTCGTCCCAGTGCGTGCCGGGCTCGGTCCTGAGCACGCGCGCCGGCGACAGCCCGCGATCGAGGCGGAGCGCGTAGACGATGAGATCCGGGTGGGCCTCGCGGACGCGGCGGAGGTACTCCGGCGTGACGATGAGGTGCATCGCGACGCACTTCGCCGGGCGGCCCTCGAGCGCGGTCTTGTAGTACGAGACGGCGCTCACGATCGACGAGCCGGTCGCGCCCATCGGATCGGGGAAGAGCACGTAGCGATCCTCGACGTCGCGGCCGATCTTCGCGTCGTGCCACGTCGCGCCGATCACCTCCCCCTGCTCGTTCGTCTGCCGGCTCATGAAGAGGTGGTCCTGCCGGACGAGCGAGGGATCGAGCACCTCGTTCAGGAGGTCGTAGACGACCTGCGAGGGCATCGTGCCCGCGCGGGCGATCCCGACCGTCACGAGCTTCGCCGAGCGCGCGAGCGCGAGGCCGCGGTAGACCGCCTCCGGGTGCGACGAGATCATCCGGGTGGGCACGTCCACCCGGCTCCGCGGCAGCTCGGCCGCCAGGACGGCCCGGGCCAGCATCTGGTAGAGGACCCCGACGAGCCGCCCCACGTCCGGCTGGGTGGTCTCGGGCGAGCCCGCGCGGGCGAGCAGGGTCCAGGCCAGCGGGTCGTCGAGGAGGTGCACGCCCGGACCGTACCGGTGCGCGATTTCGGGGGCCCTGAACCGGCTCTCAGCGTAGGCGACGTCGACCATCGTTTTTCTGTTACACTACCTGGCCCGGCGCGGGGTATGCCTTCGGGCGCGCGCCGGCGCTCCCCCTGGGACGCAGCCTCAACAATCGCCGCGGCGGCGCGCCGCGCGTCTCTCTGTATCACTGTGGCCGCGCGAGCCTCCGATCCCCTCCGGGGAGCGGAGGCGCTCTGGTGACGACGAAGGGGCCCACCCCGGCGGCGGACCCCGGCAAAAGGAAGGTATCTTCGGTGGATAGCGACCTGGCCGAGTCGGTTACGGCGCTCAAGGACATCTTCGCCCGACGAGGCATCCCCGCACGTTTTGGCAAGGCGGACCCGGCGGTGATCGAGGCGCTGCGCAAGACGCTGCGCGTGCCGGCGAGGTTCCGGGCGTTCCTGCAGGAGGCCGATCCCGTCGATGTCGAGACGGCGACGCCGACCGAGCGGGTGCGGCTGATCTCGTCGGACAAGCTGGCGGCCGAGCAGCTCGGCAACGGCGCCGAGGGCGCGCCCGCGCTGCCTGGCTGGCGGAAGAGCTGGATCCTCATCGCGCGGAGCGCCCTGCTGGGCGACCCCTATTTCCTCGACATCTCGAAGCTCGACGCCGAGGGCGACTGTCCGGTGTTCACGTGCATGCTCGGGACCGAGTCGCTGAAGCCCGAGCTCTGCGCGTCGAGCTTCCAGCAGTTCCTGCGCATCCTCGCGACCTCGATGGAGGTCGCCTCCGGCTTCGGCGAGAGCGGGCTCGACGACGACGACGAGGCGATCTTCAGGGAGGCGCTCGCCCCGAAGATCAAGACCATCGACTCCGCGGCCCTCCGCGCGGGCCACTGGACGTAGCGGGCCGGGGCCGAGGGCGCGGCCTCTCGCGCGCAGCGCCGCGGCCGCGCCGGCGGAGGACGCCATGGTGACGTGCCCCAGGTGCGGCACAGCGAACGCCGAGGATGGCCGCTTCTGCGTGGCGTGCGGCGCGGCGCTGGCGAAGGGTGACCCGCCGACCCCCGCCGCCACCGTGCCCGGCGCGCCGATCTCGGCGGCGGTGGCGGACCACGTGGTCGTCGCGGCGCCGCGCGCGCAGGACCAGGACGCGCGGCCGCTCGCGCCCACCGATCCCGGCGAGCCGCCGCCGGGCGCC
>CAYQYG010000279.1:0-12302 GCA_964421485.1 uncultured Polyangiaceae bacterium
ACCGGAACCGGAAACGGAACCGGAACCGGAAACGGAACCGGAACCGGAACCGGAACCGGTCGCGGCCACCGGGGCGTAAATGGTACGTAATGATCACCGCGGCGGCCGGGCGCAGCCCTTGCGCCCCCGGCGCAGCACCTGCGCATCGTCGGGCTCGCTCGGCCGCGAACCGCGCCACGCGGCTCCGCGGCGGTGGCGCGCCCACCGTGGCGCAGCCCGTGCACGGGGCTGGGTCATGTCGTCGCTCAGCCGATTCGAACATGGCGCCGTGGTCGCCGAGCTCACCGAGACCGCCGTCGACGTCGCCCGGCGGATGCGCGATTTCCGGGTCGGCTGCGTCGTCGTCACGCGCGGCGCGCGCGTCACGGGCATCCTCACCGATCGCGACCTCGTCATGCGCGTCATGGCCGAGGGCCGCGACCCGCAGAGGACGCTCGTCGCGGACATCGTCACCTATGATCCTGCCACGCTCGAGCGGACCGACAGCATCGAGACCGCTCTCCGGGTCATGCGCGAGCGGGGCGTCCGCCGCCTCCCCATCGTCGATTACTCGGGCAAGGTCACGGGCATCGTCACGGCCGACGACCTCACCGTCCTGCTCGCCCAGGAGCTCGCCGACCTCGGCACCGGCATCAGCGAGAACGTCGACGCCAGCGAGAGCCGCTGAATCCCATGGATACCTCCACCCCCGCCCAGCCCCGCCCCGGCGTCACGCGCGACGTCCTGGAGCTCGCGATCCGGCGCTTCGCAGGGCCGGCCGCCGCGCTCCTGTCCGCGCGGCCGCTCGCCGGCGACCGCGGCGACGCCGAGCTCAAGCACGTCGGTTATGGCGAGCCGCTCCTCATCCGCTATCGCACGGCCGAGGGCGAGCGCGAGGCCGTCTTCCGCACGATGATGCCGAACTGGTTCGGCCACGACCGCCGCGCCGATCGCGCCGCCCTCGCGATCCTCGCCGCCGACACGTACGGCCGGATGCCCCGCCACGTGCAGGTGCTCGACGTCGGCGCGCTCGGCGGACCCGAGGGCGCGGTCTCGCTCGGCGGCGCCGGCGAGCTCTATCTCATCACGACCTACGCGGCCGGCTCCCTCTATGCCCAGGACCTCGCCGCGATAGAGGCCCGCTCGTCGGCGACCCTGCTCGACGCCGCCCGGCAGCACGCGCTCTGCCAGTACCTCGTCGAGCTGCACACGCCGTTCGACAGTTGGGGCTCCGGGTCGCCTGGCGGCGCCCTTCGCCCCAGACCCCCATTGCCCGAGCCCGCCCCCGAGCTCTACACCCGCGCGATCCGCGACCTGCTCGGCAGCGGCGAGGGGATCTTCGGGATCGTCGACAGCTATCCTCCCGGCGGCCCCGTCCCGCGCGAGCGCCTCGACGCGCTCGAGCGCCGCTGCCTCGCGTTCCGGCACCGCCTGCGCGGTCGCGAGCGCCGCCTCCGCCGCACGCACGGCGATTACCACCCTTACAACGTCCTCTTCCGCGAGGGCGTCGATTTCACCGTGCTCGACGCGAGCCGCGGCGCCGCCAGCGACCCCGCCGACGACGTCGTCGCGATGTCCATCAATTACTTCTTCCGCGGCGTCCTCACGCCGTCCTGCTGGGCGCGCGGGATGAAGCCGCTCTGGGACGCGTTCTGGCAGACCTACCTCTCCGCCACGGGCGACGAGGAGCTGCTCTCCGTGGCCGCCCCCTTCATCGCCTGGCGCGCGCTCGTCCTGGCGAGCCCCGTCTGGTACCCCACCGTCTCCCCGGCCGCCCGCGACGCCATCCTGGCGTTCGCCGAGTCCGCCCTCGACTCGACCTCGTTCGACCCCGCCTCGGCCTCCCGGTTCATCCCCTGAAGGCCAGCGCGATCGATCCCATCAATCAATCAATCAATCAATCAATCAATCAATCAATCAATCAATCAATCGTCGTCGACGTTCTGGATCGGCCCGCCGGCGGGGGGAGCCTCGTGGCTGCCGGCGCCCATGGACGCGACGGAGAAGGCGCCGATGCGCGCCGGAGGCTGGCCGGGCGGGGCATCGCCGATATGGCCGCCGACCACGCCGATGTCCTCGTCGAGCTTCGCGTCGCGCTGGGCGGCGCGGTCCTGATCCCGCTCGAGCGCCACCTCGGCGGCCGCGCCCATCAGCGAGCCGATCACCGCGCCGACGACGGCGCCCGGGGGGCCCGCGAGCGCGCCCACCGCGGCGCCGGCGGCCGCGCCGGCCAGCACCTCGGCGACCGCCTGCGGCACGCTGTGAGGGTGGGAGACGCGCGCGGCGGTCTGCTCGGCCTCGTCGAGCTCCGCCTCGGTGAGCGGCGCCTCGGCGGCCGCGTCGCCCTCGCGCAGCCAGGCCTCGGTCGGATCGGCTTCGTTCGGCTCCGCGGGGTCGGCGCCGGAGAGGTCCATGACGGTCGCGTCGTTGCTCATGCCGGCCGCCAAGCAATCGCGGTGCCGGGCAGCGCGTCGGGAAGAGCGCACCCCGATGACCCGTTCGAGGGATCCGTGACCCGCCATGCCACGGCGAAGCGGGCGCGATCCGTCGGGCCTGCGGCGCCGCAGGTGCAAGGGATGCGCGTCAACGAAAGGGTTGCGTCTTTGCCGCGGGCCTCGGACATGCGTTGCATGCGGGCGTGCGGCCCATCGCGCGCGCATGCATGGTATGCGCGGTGCTGTACCCTGACGAGCGCGGTCGCGGAACCCGGCGCCGCACATGGAGAGCGCGATGTCCGATCATTCCGGTCCCGACCAGGCAGTGCCGCCGCTGCGCCTTGCCGTCCGCGTCCGCTGCGTCCTGCGCGGGGGGGGAAAGGGCGAGACGCACACGTCGGTCTTCTGCCCGCGGCGCGAGGCGAGCGTCGGGCTCGACGCGTGCGCCGCGTGCGAGCTCGGCGTGGGCTTGAGCATGGACAGCGCCGGCCACACCGCGGAGGCGCTCTGCGCATTTCACCCCGAGGGCGCCGACCGGGTCGCGGCCATCCCCGCGGTGCGCGACGACGACCTCGCCGTCAAGCTCGCGGTGCCCGTCTCGGAGATCATGACCCGGAGCGTGATCTGCGTCAGCCCGGAGATGACCATCGCCGAGCTCCGCTCCGTGCTGATCGAGCGCGGCATCGGCGGCGTGCCCGTGGTCGACGCCTCCGGCTGCCCCATCGGCGTCGTCTCGAAGACCGACGTGCTGCGCGTCGACGGCCGCCGCGGCTGGCACGACGAGGAGCCGCGGGCCACCCGCCTGCCGCGCGAGGCGGAGGCGCCGGGCACCGTGGCGGCGATCATGACGGCCCTGGCCCTCGCCATCCACGAGACCTCGAACGTCGCGCAGGCCTCCGCGCTGATGGCCTACGAGGGCGTGCACCGCCTGCCCGTGGTCGACGATTTGCACCGCGTGGTCGGCGTGCTCTCGGCGCTCGACATCCTCCACTGGCTCGGCCAGCGCTCCGGCTACCTGATGCGCCCGGTCGCCGAACGCGAGGGCTGAGCTCGGCGCGCTATTTGCGCCGGATACGCAGGGGTTGCACTCTGTGACGGGGACCACGACGCGCGAAGGAGAGCGCCGCGCGGGCACGCGCGGGGCGCGGGCCAATGCTGGCCCGCAGCATGCAACAAGCGCTCGAGCAGCCGGTGAAGGAGCCGGTGAGGAGCCGCTGAACCGCGTGATGCTGCTGTCAGCCGCCGTCGCCACGGAGACCCTCTTCGAGGAGATGAAGCGGTACGTCCGCTTCACGGACGACGACGCGGCCCTGCTCGCCGAGCTCCGGCCGCACGCGGCGCCGCAGTTCGACCGGATCGTGGCCGACTTCTACGAGCGCATCCGGGAGCACGAGGGCGCGCACGCGGTGTTCTCCGGGGACGAGCAGGTGCGGAAGCTCCAGCGCTCGCTGGCCCGCTGGCTCGATCGGGTCTGCTCGGGGCCGCACGACGAGGCCTACTTCGAGGAGACCGCGAAGATCGGCCGGGCCCACGTGCGGGTGGGGCTGCCGCAGCATTACATGCTCACCGCGATGGCGCTGATCCGCATGGAGCTCGAGCGGATCGCCGATCAGGCGATGGGCCCGAAGGCGCCGGCCGTGCGCGCGTCCATCTCGCGCGTCCTCGATCTCGAGCTCGCGGTCATGCTCGACTCGTACCGCCGCGATCTCGCCGAGCGCCAGCGGCGCGCGGGCGAGCTCACGCGCGAGGAGCTCGAGCGGAGGGCCGCCGCGCAGCCGCCCCGGCGGTACGAGAGCGCGGTGGCCCTCGCGCGCGTGCTCATCATCGGGCTCGACGCGGAGGCGACGATCCGCATGTTCAACCCGGAGGCCGAGCGCGTGACGGGCTTCAGCCGCGAGGAGGTCCTCGGCGGCTCGTTCGTCGATGTGATCGTGCCCGAGGAGCTCCGCGACGATCACGGCCGCCTCTTCCGGAGCGCGGCCGCCGGCCTGCCGATCGGCCAGGACTTCCTCGAGAGCGCCGTGCGCACCCGCGCGGGCAAGGTCCGCGACGTGCGCTGGCAGCTCGCCCAGGCGGCGTCGGAGGAGCACGACGTCGCCCTCTTCGCGATCGGGCACGACACGACCGACGAGAACGCCCTCGCCGCGCGGGTGCGGCAGAACGAGAAGCTCGCCGCGGTGGGCACCCTCGCGGCCGGGCTCGCGCACGAGATCCGGAACCCGCTGAACGGCGCGTACCTGCACCTCACCTTCCTGAAGCGCGGGCTCAGCCGCTCGGGGATCAAGGACGAGGAGACCTTCGAGGCGGTGCGGATCGTCGGCGAGGAGATCCAGCGCCTCTCGAACCTGGTCACGGATTTCCTCGACTTCGCCCGGCCCAAGCCGCTCGCGAAGAAGCCCGTGTCGCTGCGCGCGACGTGCGAGCGCATGACGCAGATGATCGCGGCCGACGCCGAGGCGGCCAGCGTCGCGCTCTGCCACGAGATGCCCCGGGCCGACATCGTGCTCGAGCTCGACGTCGCCAAGATGGAGCAGGTCTTCCTGAACCTGCTCCGGAACGCGATCGAGGCCATGGCGCCGGCGGGCGGCGGCCGGCTCACGTGCCGCGCGCTGCGCCAGCCCCGCGCGGCGGTCATCGAGATCGAGGACAGCGGCCCCGGGCTGCCGAGCCCCGATGCGCCCGTCTTCGACCCGTTCTTCTCCACGAAGCCGAAGGGCACGGGCCTCGGCCTGGCGATCGCCCATCGCATCGTGATTGATCACGGTGGTACGATCGATGTAAGCAGCCGACCTGGACGCACCACGTTCCGGCTGACGTTGCCGCTGCCGCTCTCCGGCTGAGCCCGCGCCTGCGAGCGCATCGCCATCGATCCTTCGAGCGAATGGTTTATGGTGGAGCGAATGAACGAGAAGAAACAGAACGTCCGTGTCCTCGTGGTCGACGACGAGGCGAGCGCGCGCTCGGGGCTCGAGAAGCTGCTCCGGCAGGAAGGCTACGTGGTCGACGTGGCCGCGGATGGGCCGAACGCGCTGGAGGTCGCCGCCGAGCGGCCGCCGGACGTGGTCGTGACCGATCTCAAGATGCCGAGGATGGACGGCGTCGACCTGCTCAAGAAGCTGCGCGAGCAGGACCCGGATCTGCCCGTGATCGTGGTCACGGCGTTCGGCGACGTGGCCTCCGCCGTCAACGCGATGCGCGCGGGCGCCGAGGACTACCTCACGAAGCCGGTCGACTTCGACGCGCTGATCCTCTCCATCGAGCGCGCGCTCGAGCGCTGCGCGCTGCGCGTCGAGGCCGACAACCTCCGGCGCCAGCTCCGCGAGCGCGAGGGCGAGGGGCTGGAGGGCCTGATCGGCGCGAGCCCGGCGATGCAGAAGGTCTATCGCGTGGCGCGGCAGGTGGCCGCGGCGCGGGCGACGGTGCTCATCACCGGCGAGAGCGGGACCGGCAAGGGCGAGCTCGCGCGCGCGGTGCACGCGAAGGGGCCGCGCGCGAAGGCCCCGTTCGTCGCGCTGCACTGCGCCGCGCTCGCCGAGTCGCTGCTCGAGAGCGAGCTCTTCGGCCACGAGCGCGGGGCCTTCACGGGCGCCGACAAGCGCCGGATCGGCCGCTTCGAGCAGGCGCACGGCGGGACGCTCTTCCTCGACGAGGTCGGCGAGATCCCGATGGCGACGCAGGTGAAGCTCCTGCGCGTCCTGCAGGAGCGCACGTTCGAGCGGGTCGGCGGCAACGAGCCGATCCAGGTCGACGTGCGCCTCATCGCGGCGACGAACCGCGACCTCGCCGCCGACGTGCAGGAGGGCCGCTTCCGCGAGGATCTCTATTACCGGCTGAACGTCGTGCACATCGACATGCCGCCGCTCCGCGTGCGCGACACGGACGTGCTCCTGCTCGCGAACCACTTCCTCCGCCGGTTCTCCTCGGAGAACAAGCGCAAGATCGAGGGGTTCAGCGACAGGGCGCGGGCGAAGATCGTGGCGCACAGGTGGCCCGGGAACGTGCGGGAGCTCGAGAACGCGATCGAGCGGGCGGTCGTGCTCTGCGACGGGCCGCTGATCGAGGAGGAGCACCTGCCCATCGACGTCGCGCCGGTCGCGAAGGGCGCCGTGCGGATCCCGGGCGCGACCATGGCCGAGATCGAGCGCTACGCGATCCTGGCGACGCTCGAGGCGACGAACGGGTCGACGACGCGGGCGGCCGAGATGCTGGACATCAGCATCCGGACCATCCAGTACCGGCTGCACGAGTACGGCCTCGCGGCGAAGTCGCGGCGGCCGACGCAATCGAGCTAGCTAGGACGAAGGCAGGCGGCGAGGCGATGGGCCTCCGAGGAACGATGGGCTGGAGGCCATGACCGGATGCGTCGTGTGGCTGACGGGGCTACCGTCGTCGGGCAAGTCGACGCTCGGCGCGCGGATCCGCGACGCGGCGCGGGCGGCGGGCCTGCCCGTGGTCCTGCTCGACGGCGATGCGGTCCGCGACGCGCTCGTGCCGCGGCCCGGCTACACGGCCGAGGCGCGTGACGACTTCTACGCCACGCTCGCCCGCCTGGCCGCGCTCTTCGCGAACGACGGCGCGGTCGCGATCGTCGCTGCGACCGCGCACCGGCGGGCCTATCGCGAGCGGGCGCGCGCGCTCGCGCCGCGCTTCATCGAGGTGCACGTCGACGTGGACCCCGCGGAGTGCGCCCGGCGCGACGCGAAGGGCCTCTTCGCCGCCGTCCGCGAGGGCGCCGCGCGCGAGCTCCCGGGCGCCGACATCGCCTACGAGCCGCCCGTCGCGGCCGACGTGACGGCCAGCGGCGGGCGCGACGAGGCGGCCGCCGCGGCCGTGCTCCAGCTCGTCGCCGCCGGCCAGAGCACCGACTGAGCATTCCCATTGTCCATTGCACGTGGAGGTCTCGTGAGCGCATCGATCCCTCGAATCCAGGAGAGCACATGACCCAGGATCACGACTGGAAGGCGCGCTTCGCGTCGAAGGTGACCACCGCCGCCGGCGCCGTGCGGGCCATCCCGCGCGGCCGGCGCATCCTCATCGGCTCCGGCGCCGCGGAGCCGCGCGAGCTCGTCGAGGCGCTCGCCGCGCACGGCGATCACCTCGCCGACAACGAGATCGTGCACCTCATGACCGAGGGGCCGGCGCCGTACGTCAAGCCGGGGCTCGAGCGCAGGTTCCGGCACACGGCGTTCTTCATCGGCGAGAACGTGCGCAAGGCCGTGCACGAGGGCCGCGCCGATTTCATGCCGGTGTTCCTGTCGGACATCCCGCGGCTCATCTCGTCGCGGCGGGTGCGCATCGACGTGGCGCTGATCCAGGTGAGCCCGCCCGACGCGCACGGCTATGTGAGCCTCGGGGTCTCGGTCGACGTGGTGCGCGCGGCCGTCGACTCCGCGGACCTGATCCTCGCCGAGGTCAACCCGCGCATGCCGCGGACCCACGGCGACTCGTTCCTGCACGTCGACGCCATCGAGAGGCTCGTGCCCGTCGAGTACGAGCTCCCCGAGCGCCTCGCCGAGCCGCTCGACGACATCGACCGCGCGATCGGCCGGCACGTCGCGACGCTGGTCCCGGACGGGGCCACGCTCCAGACCGGGATCGGCAAGATCCCGAACGCGGTGCTCGCCTCGCTCACGCGGCGGAGCGATCTCGGCGTGCACACCGAGATGATGTCCGACGGGCTGATGGAGCTCGTGGAGCTCGGCGTCGTGACCGGCCGGTGCAAGTCGGTCCTGCCCGGCAAGCACGTGACCTCGTTCGTGCTCGGCAGCCGCAAGCTCTACGCCTGGGTCCACGACAACCCCGCGATCGAGATGCGCTCGTCGGCGTACACCAACGATCCGGTGGTGATCGCGAGGAACGATCACATGATCGCGATCAACTCGGCGCTGGCCGTGGACCTCACCGGCCAGGTCGCCGCGGACACGCTGATGGGCCGCTTCTTCTCGGGGATCGGCGGCCAGGTCGATTTCATCCGCGGCTCGGCGCGGAGCCAGGGCGGGAAGCCGATCATCGCGCTCCGCTCGACGGCGAAGGACGGGGCGATCAGCCGGATCCAGCCCGCGCTCGAGGAGGGCGCCGGCGTGGTGACGAGCCGCGGCGACGTCCATTACGTGGTGACCGAGTACGGGATCGCCGATCTGTGGGGCAAGAACATCCGGCAGCGCGCGATGGCGCTCATCGAGATCGCCCACCCCGATCACCGCGCCGCGCTGCTCGACGCGGCGAAGAAGCGCCGGTACGTGTTCCTCGATCAGGTCGCGCCGCGCGCGAGCTACCCCTGGGAGGAGGCGCGGAAGATCAAGCTCGCGGGCGGGGAGGACGTGCTCGTGCGCCCGGTCCGGCTGTCGGACGAGGAGACGCTGCAGGACCTCTTCTATCGCCTCTCCGACGAGAGCGTCTATCGCCGGTTCATGAGCTTCAAGCGGGATCACCCGCACGAGGAGATGCAGGAGCTCGTGAACCTCGACTACGAGCAGAGCGTCGGGTTCGTGGCCTGCGCGGGCGAGGACGAGGCGATCATCGGGATGGCGCGCTACGACGTGGATCCGAAGCTGAACCTGGCCGACGTGGCGTTCGTGGTGCGCGACGACTGGCAGCGGAAGGGGCTCGGCCGGGCGCTGATGCACCGGATGACCGAGATCGCTGCGGCGCGCGGGGTGGCCGGCTTCGAGGCCGACGTGCTGATCGACAACAAGGCGATGATGGCGCTGTTCCAGAAGAGCGGGCTCCGGCTGAGCATCGACCTCCGGGCCGGCGTCTATCACGTGGTGGCGCGCTTCGAGGAGCCGGCGCCGCGCTCGCTCGCCCGGCCCTCGCCCGCGGCGGCGCAGGCGGCCGAGCGGGGCTCGACGACCTCGAAGGGGACCTGCTGATCCCGGGTCAGGCCGAGACGAGCACGAGGCGGGTGATCTCGGGGGGGGACCCGATCCGCGCCGGGGGGCCGGCAGTGCCGAAGCCTCGATTGACGTAGAGGCGGGAGGCGCCGCGCTGGTAGAGGCCGGCGACGTAGCCGTCGGGGAGGACCCAGTCGGCGGGGCGCAGGAGGACGTTGACCTGGCCGCCGTGGGTGTGGCCGGAGAGCTGGAGGGCGACGTCGCCGGCGGCCTCGGGGAAGAAGACAGGGTTGTGGCAGAGGAGGACCCGCGGGAGGTCGCCGGGGACGGTCGCGAGGGCGCGGGCGAGGTCGGGCCCAGCGCCGGCGACGCGGCTCCTCCTGGCCCAGACGTCGTCGACGCCGAGCAACGAGAAGGCGGCGCCGGGGCCGCCGACCGGGCGGCCGCGGTTCACGAGGACGTCGGCGCCGCCGCGCCGGAGGGCGGAGATGACCGCGCCGACGCCGGCGAAATGGTCGTGGTTGCCGGGGACGGCGACGACGCCCTCGCGCGCGAGCGGGGCGAGCCGGCGGGCGAAGCGGCCGAGGAGGTCGGCATGGCGGGGATCGAAATCGACGAGATCGCCCGTCAGCGCAATGAGGTCGCCGCGGGCCTTGCGGACGAGGTCCTCCGCCGCGGCGAGCTCGGGCTCGCCGACGAAGAGGCCGATGTGGATGTCGGAGAGCTGGACGATCGAGAAGCCGTCGAGGGCGCGCGGGAGGCCCGGGATCGGGACCGCGACCTCCTCGATGGAGTAATCGTGGCGGCCGAGCAATGCGCCGTAAAGGGAGCTGCCACCGCCGATCAGGAACGCGGAGGCGGCGGCGCCCTGGTGGATGAAAGCGCGGCGGGAGAGGGGCGGGGAGGGCGGGAGAACGGGAGCGTCAGAGGGGACGGAGCCGGATACGGGAGCGGGAACGGAATCGGAATCGGGAACGGAATCGGAGACGGAAGCAGAAGCAGCAACGGAATCGGACGCGGTGGCCGGCGCGGCGCCGGAGGTGGAAGCGAATGCGCGAGCGGCGAGATTGGCGAGGGCGCGGATCACGTCGACGGCGAGGAGCAGGACAGCCGTGATCACGATCGCGAGGGCGAGCATCCAGCCCAGCATGCTGAGGCTGCGCACCAGGCCGTCGGGGAGGAGCGCGCGGCCGAGGCGGCCGGCGGGCAGGGCGATGATGCCGGCGATCAGCAGGGCCGCGAGCGCTCGGCGGCCGCGCCGGGACAGGTCGAGCAGGCCGGCGGCGCGGCGGTGCACGTACGAGCCGAGGAGCGCGACCACGGCGAGCAGGCCGGCGAAGAAGGTGGCGAATCGCATCGGTGGAAAGAGCGAGCGTACCACGCGGCGGGGGGCGGGGCGGCTCGTGAGCCGGCGGGGGGACGCGGCCTCGGCCAGGGGATGCGGCGGCTGCTAGGCTACCGTCGTGTCGTGGCGCCTCGTGACCTCTGCGGACGGGACCAGCATCGTGGTCTCCTTCGACGGCAAGCTGACCGGGGAGGCGGGGGGCGCGTCGGCGGCGGCGTTCGCGGAGGCGCTCCGGCGCGGGCCGGCCGATGTCGTCTGGGACCTCCGGCGCATGTCGGGGTACGAGACCTCGGCGCGGCTCGCGTGGCAGAGCGCGCTCTGGCCGCTCCGGCACCATATCCGCAGGGTCGAGGTCATCGGGGGCGGGCCGCTGGTCCGGCTCGGCGCGATGACCCTGACGGCGGTGCTCGGCGTGCCGGTGCGCTTCTCGGATGACGACGTGGCGCGTTGAGCGGCGCCGCCAGCTTCCGGTGCGCGCGGCTTTCGTTTAACCTTGGCGTCACCGGGCAGCGCGCGCCCGGGCACCGCCATGACCGGCACCTCACCCATCGTTGAACGCGCGCAGGCGCGCGTGGGGCGTGTCCTCAAGGGCAAGTACCGCCTCGACGCGCTGCTGGGCATCGGGGGCATGGCCTCGGTGTACGCGGCGACGCACCGGAACGGGAAGCGGGCCGCGATCAAGATCCTGCACGCGGAGATGGCGGCGGCGCCGGACATCCGGGCGCGCTTCCTCACCGAGGGGTACGTCGCCAACCGGGTCGGGCACCCGGGCGCGGTCGCGGTGATCGACGACGAGGACGGCGACGACGACGCGGTCTTCCTCGTGATGGAGCTGCTCGACGGCGAGACCGCGGGCGCGCGAGCTCGGCGGCGCGGCGGGCGGCTGTCGGCGGGCGAGGCGCTCGCGATAGCGGATCAGCTCCTCGACGTGCTCGCGGCGGCGCACGCGGCGGGCATCGTGCACCGCGACCTCAAGCCGGACAACATCTTCCTCACGGCGGACGGGCGCGTGAAGGTGCTCGATTTCGGCATCGCGCGGATCGATCGCGGCGGCAACGAGCGGCACTCCACCCAGGTCGGCGTGGCGATGGGGACGCCGGCGTTCCTCGCGCCGGAGCAGGCGCGCGGGCGCTGGGAGATGGTCGACGCGCTCTCGGATCAGTGGGCGGTCGGCGCCACGATGTTCACGCTGATCGCGGGGCGCGACGTCCACGTCGCGCCGACGATGAACGAGGTGCTGCTCGCCGCGATGACGCGGCCCGCGCCCCCGCTCGCGAGCGTCGCGCCGGTGCACCCGATGGTCGCGGCGATCGTCGATCGCGCGCTCGCGTACGACAAGGCGCAGCGCTTCCCCGACGTGCGAGCGATGCAGCGCGCGGTGCGCGGCGCGGGGCACGTGCTCGGCGGCCTGCCCAGCCTGGTCGTGCACGATCTGCCGCCGCTGCCGGCGGGGCTCTCGACGCCGTTCACGGGCGTGCACACGGGCGGCACGGGGCTCAGCGTCGTGACCGAGGGCCTCACGGGCGCCCGGTCGTCGCGGCTCGCGCGCAGCCTCGTGCTCGGCGCGGCGCTGGCGATCCCGTCGGGCGCGGTGCTCGGCTTCGGCGTCTGGTGGCTCGCCGCGGGCCGGCACGGCGGGGCGCACCAGGGCGCCGGCCGCGCGCCGGCCGCGCTCGCCGCGGCGAGCGCGCCGGCGGCCGAGGCCCCGGC
>CAYQYG010000280.1:0-12300 GCA_964421485.1 uncultured Polyangiaceae bacterium
GGAGCCGAGGCCGGTGCTGATCTCCTGCACGATCCCGCCGCCGGCGCGCGAGCGGATCGCGGCGCGGCGGGTCAGGCGCGGGGACGTGAGGAACGCGAAGACGTTGCGATCCTCGCCCGTGGCCTGCTTGAGGGGATCGGGATCGAAGGCCTCGACGATCCAGACCTGGGCCTCGCCGAAGGCGGCGCGCAGCTCGCGGCCGACGCGGGCGATGCGGAAGAGGTACACGAACGGATACCAGGCCTGGTACCAGGCGAGGTCGGGGCTCGGCTGGAGGGCGTAGCCGCGCGCCTCCGCCCAGTGGGCGAGGGCGCGCTCCGCGGCGTAAGGGTCGGCGGGCAGGCCGCCGGGGTGAGGGATCTGGCTCATGGGGGTCGGGAGGGGGCGCGACGAGCGGCGCCGCCGGATGGTACCGGAAGGCAGGCGCGGCGGTCACGCGCGCTGCAATCGCCGGGGGGTCAGCCGGCCGGCCCGCGGCATGGCCCCCGCCCGGGATCCACGCGCTATGAGGGCGCCGCGCGGAACTTCAGCCGGAACGCGGTCTCGTACGCGCCGAGCGGCGGCGCGGTGACCTCGGCGGCCTGGCTCGTGATGAGCTCCGAGGCCCACAGCCGCTCCGCGACCCCGCAGGCGTCCTCGAGCTCGCGGCCGGAGCGGCCGGCGCTCGCGGCGGCGAGCTCGGCGAGCGCCTCCGGGGCGAGGTGGCGGGCATAGCGGGCGAGGATCGCCGCGCGCTCGTCCGCGTCGGGCAGCGGGAAATGGACGCGCAGGTTGAAGCGGCTCAGGAGGGCCGGATCGAGGTCGCCGGCGGCGTTCGTGGCGCCGACGACCACGATGCGGCTCGTGTCGACGAGGCCCTGGAGCTGGCGCAGGAGGACGCTCAGGAGGCGGCGGGTCGCCTCGTGCATCGTGCCGGTCTCCCGCGAGCCGGCGAAGGCGTCGATCTCGTCGAGGAACACGATGCTGCGCGGGAGCTCGCCGGCGGCGTCGAAGATGGCGTCGAGGCGCTTCTCGCTCTCGCCGTAATACTTGCTCATGATCGACTCGACGGGCACGTAGACCATCGGGATCTGGCTCTGGCTGGCGATGACGCGGGCCATCGTGGTCTTGCCGGTGCCGGGCGGGCCCTCGAACAGGACGGCGCGCGGCACCGAGCTGCCGGGGCGCACGCGCGCGAGCTCCCCTATCCTCGTGTAGACCTCCGGGGAGAGGAGCGGGAGGACGACGGTGTCGCGGATGGCCTTCTTGGTGGCGGCATACCCGGCGACGCGGTCCTCGGAGAAGTCCGGATCGGGCGCGAACACGACGGCGCCGAGCTCGGCGAGCTTGACCGCAGGATCCGGCGGCGCGGCCTTCGCGACCGTGGCCGGATCGCGCCGGGCGAACCGGCGGAAGACCTCGAGGATGCAGTTGATCTCCTCCTGGGCCAGCATGGCCTTCTTCTCGAAGCCGATCACGCCGCCGCGGGGCTCGGGGCGCAGGGCGCCGGAGGCGACCCGGAGCCCCGAATGTGCGGGGGGCTCTGCCTTGAAATGGACCTCGAGCGGAGGCGGGAGCTCGGGCGGGGGCGGCTCCTCCTTGCGCGCGCGGAAATCGGGCTTGCGGCGGTCATAGGCGCTGTACAGATCCGCGACGAAGCTGCACCCGCGGAAGCCGCGGCGCAGCTCGCCGAGCCTCTGGAAATAGGGGCCGACCAGATCGAGCAGCGGAAAGAAATCGGCGGGGGTCAGCGCCTGGACGGCGATCTCGACGCCGACCTCGCCGCGCTTGAGCGTGAGGGCAGGCAGCGACGCGGCGACGAGCTCGGGGGGGAGCCCGGCGAGGAAGGCGGCGGCGCCGCCCTCGATCTGCTGGCGGGCGGCGTCGTAAGCGATGAGCGAGGGGGCGTCGGCCACGGGGACCTCCAGGCGGTCGCGGGGGGACGCGGCGGAGCGTAGCCCGGCGCGGGCCGCGGAGGAAGGCGGCCGGCGCTCCGGGGGGGTCGAGGGGCGCGCCGCTCCCATGTCGGCGCGCACGGGAGCACATCGCTCACCCTGTAGCCGGGTGTCACAGGATTACCCATCGAAATCGCGTGCGCTCCACAACATCGTTGACATCGGAGAGCGAGCCGGCGGACACTGGCAGACAGCAGCCGCTCGCCAGGTCGCCGTGCACGCGGGCCATGGCCCCTCATCACCCATAGCTCTCTCTCTCACGGAGGATCTCGATGATCGTTCGCACTGGCATCGTCCTGTCTTCGATTCTCGCCGGCTCGCTCGTCACCCTCGCCGCCGCGCCCGCGCGCGCATCGGCGCTCGATGCGGCGCACGAGATCGCCTACAACGTCGCCCCGGCCAGCAACACCTGGGGATCGCCGTGCAGCATCAGCTGGACGGGGTACACGGCGAACACCAACGGAGCCTGCCTGTTCACGCTCTCGCTCCAGCACGACGACCCGACGATCACCACGTCGCTCATCTCGACCTGGTGGGGCTCGAACAACCCGAGCGGGCCGGTGTATTACAGCCAGATCGTGGCGGAGAACCATTTCACCAACATCACCAACGTCGCCGACATCGAGGCCGGCGATCTCCTGGCGGTCAGGTACCTGAGCGGGGGCAGCTACATCGGATACGTGATGATCGTGGAGTTCGCGCCGGAGCTCATCGCGGGCTCCTCCACCCGGTACCTCGTGGGGATCATCGACGCCACGAAGACGCCGCACGGCTCGACCGACTCGCGGTGGCAAGCCGACGCGGGCGGCGTGCACGACTGGGGCGTGGGCTACGGCGACATCTTCATCGACGCGGACGAGAACGGCGCCATCGCGGCCCACACCTGGAGCACCGGGACGGGGAGCTACTACACCCAGGCCACGCGCCAGATGGTCGCCGGCCGCTTCGTGCGCTGACGCCCCGGCGCCGCATTCCCATTGACGAATATCCGGGCCGGCCCGGGCTCCGCCGCGCGCCGCGGGACCGGGCCGGCGCCGCATCCGCGGCCGCGACCGCGACGGTGCCCGCGGCCGTGACCGCGACGGTGCCCGCGGCCGTGACCGCGACCGTGACCGCGACCGCGGCCGTGCCCGCGGCCGTGTCCGCGGCCGTGACCGCGACCGCGACCGCGACCGTGACCGCGACCGTGACCGCGACCGTGACCGCGGCCGTGACCGCGGCCGTGACCGCGGCCGTGACCGCGGCCGACCGTCCACGCCGAGCTTGACCGGCGGGCCGAGCCTCGCGATTCTGCGGGCCCGTTCGCACCCGGGAGGCCCCACCGTGGCGACGACGAACCTCATCGATCTCTCCAACCTGAAGCGCCTCGCCGAGAGCGAGTCCCCGGAGCTCGCGGCCACCCTCGGCGCCTTCCTGGCCCAGCCGGACCCCGCGCCCGCGGCGCCGCCCCGCGAGGGGGTGCTCACGCTGCAGCAGTTCATGCAGCTCATCGCGATGGCGCGCGGCATGCGCTCCACCCAGCAGCGCCGCGAGCGGGCCACCGACGCGTGGCAGCGGTGGCTGGCCCGGCCCGAGGCGGCGCCGCCGCGGTTCGAGCTCGCCGACGTGCTCGTCAAGGTCTACGAGGAAGACAGGGAGCCCACCCGCCGCGAGCTCGCCGAGGCCGCCCGGACCGTGCCCCTCCTCTTCGGCGCGTGGGGCGGCTTCAAGCGGATCTACAAGCTCGCCGAGGCCCGGCTCGACGCCGAGATGTTCGGCGCGCTCGCGTACAGGTTCGACCGGGAGGTCTCCCAGGCGGGGCGCCGCGACGCCTCGCAGGGGACGATGATCTACATGCGCCGGCGCGCCTGGCGCTTCCTCCGCCAGCTCGGCCAGAGCGCGCCGGAGCTCTACCCGCAGTTCGCCGTCGAGGTGCTCCGCCATTACCAGCCGTCGGACAGCTTCGGGGGCTCCTGGGTCGCGAACCACATCTGGGCGCACGGCACGAAGCGCTACGACGGGCGGTCGTTCACGATGAGCATGCCGCCCTCGGACATGGTGAAGCACCGCGCGTTCGAGGACGCGTGGAAGCGGTCGCCGGACCCGCTGATGCTGCTGCTCGAGACGTGCGGATCGGATCCGGTCGCGCGGTTCGCGATCCAGGGGCTGCGCAAGGACTTCCCGGAGAAGCTCCGCAGCGTGACGCCGGAGTGGCTGGGGCGGCTCTCGTACCGGCCGCTCGCGAGCGCGCACGAGTTCCTCGTCGAGACGCTGCTCGGATCGCCGGAGCTGCACCAGGGCAAGCTCCGCGGGCTGGGGCTGCACGAGCCGGTGCTCGCGCTGCTCGATTCGCCGAGCCAGAAGGCGCGGGCGTACGCCGTCGAGTACGGCCGCGCGCACGCGCAGGACCTGGACAAGGAGCGGCTCGCCGAGCTCTGCGGGTCGCCGCACCGCGAGACGCGCGCGTTCGCGGCGGCGATGCTCGAGGGGCGGAGCCCGCGGGACCTCGGGTACGCGTTCCTCGGGCGGCTCCTGCCGATCGCCGAGATGAGCGCGTGGGCGACCAAGGGGCTCCACGAGGGCTTCGATCGCGCGGAGATCCCCGAGGCGTTCCTCGTCGACATGCTGTTCGGCGCGCGCGAGCAGAAGCGCTTCGCGACGGCGTACATCCAGGCGAAGTACCAGCCGGGCGAGCTCGGGGCGGGGTTCTGGATCCGCGTCGTCGACGACGAGCGGCAGAGGAACGATCGGGAGGCGACGCAGATCGCGCTGGAGGCGCTCGGGAAGCACGCGGCGTCGCAGATCGGGGCGGCGTGGCTGGTCGACGCGCTGTCGCGCCAGGACCTCTCGAGCACGGTCGCGGGGTGGCTGAAGCGCGCCGACGCGCTGCCCGGGCTCGACGTGGAGCGGCTGAAGGGGCTGGTCTTCAGCCCGCAGGCGCGGGCGGCGGCGTTCGAGGTGCTGGGGAACCCGAAGCTCGTGACGCCGCGGCAGCTCACCCTGCCCTGGCTGCTGGCGCTCGCGCGGCGGGCCGATCCGACGCTGCACACGTTCGCGCGGCGGTACCTCCTGGAGCACATGAAGCCGGAGGACTTCGCCGACGCGGCGGCGGAGGGCGCGGCGCGGGGCGACCGGGAGGCGGGGATCGCGCGCCTGTTCGCGCTGGCGCTCGGCGAGAAGGAGCCGGAGCCGATGCGGGCGTTCGCGCAGACGTACCTGCGCTGCCACCACCCGACGCTCGGGCCGGAGCAGAGCGAGGCCAAGGCGCTGGAGCTCAAGCCGGCGCTGCAGCGGTCGGCGTACACGGCCGAGCGGCTGTGGCCGGCGCTGTTCGATCGGCGCGAGGACGTGCGGAGGTTCGCGGCGGCGGTGACGCGGGTCGAGCTCCGGGCGTGGGGGTACCACACGCGCGTGTACGAGCTCGCGGAGAGCGACGCGAAGGAGGTGCGGAACATCGCCTCCGACGCGCTCCGCAAGGCGGGTGAGGCGTCGGCGGATCCGGCGATCTCGCTCCGGCCGGAGGAGCTGGATCCGGCGCGCGTGTTCGCGCTGACCGAGAGCCAGCGGCGGAGCGCGCGGGAGCTCGGGATGGAGCTCATCCGGAAGCACTACGCGCGGATCGGCGGGGCCGAGCGGCTCGGGTGGCTGATGCAGAGCGCGGACCGGGACGTGCGGCTGTTCGCGGTGCGGCTCCTGTGGGAGAAGCACCGGCCGAGGGCGCTGCCGCCGGGGTGGCGGCCGCGCGGGGGCAAGGGGGGCAACGCGCCGGCGGCGATCGAGGACGCGGGGCGGTTCGCGGACGTCGAGGCGCTGCGGGCGTTCCTGCGGTACGTGCTGTTCGGGCTGCCGGGCGGGCGGGCGATGGAGCCCGAGGACGAGGGGGGCGCGCGCCGGCGGATCCCGGCGAGCGTGGCGAAGCAGCGGGTGATCGCGGTGGTGCGCGACCTCGCGATCGAGGACGCGGCGTTCGCGGCGCTCGTGGCGCCGGTGCTCGGCGAGCTCACCGGCTCGGCGGCGAAGGGCGAGTGGCAGGCGTGCCTGTCGGCGCTGATGACGCTCCGCAAGGCCCACCCGGGCCTGGTGATCGAAGGGGCCGAGGGATGAGTACTGCGTACCGCAACTCAGGGGCCTTCGGCCCCTACGCTCCCGTTGGTCGCTACCCCTCGTCCTTCTCGGATCGTCGCGCGAAGGACTGGTCACAAATCTCCGGGGAGCTGTCATGAGCTACCAGATCGGGCACTACGAGAAGGTCCGCGCGCTCGCGGCGAACGCGAGGCTGCTCGCGGTGGGCGGGACGCGCGCGCCGCTGGGCGGGGCGCGGGGCGCGGCGTCGCCGAGCCAGGTGACGATCTACGACCACATCGCGAACAAGCCGGCGCGGTCGATCACGGTGCCGGCGCACGTCGCGGGGCTGGCGTTCGCGGTGGATCGGCTCGCGGCGGCCTGCTCGGACGGGATGGTGCGCATCCTGGATCCGGGGGCGGGCACGATCATGCGCTCGATCGAGGCGCACCCGGGCGGGGCGACCGCGGTGGCGGCGTCGCCGGGCGGCGATCGGCTGGCCTCGGTGGGCGCGGACGGGTCGCTGAAGCTCTGGAAGACCGACGGCGGGGCGCCGATCGCGGCGTGGTCCCTGTCGACGGCGCCGCTGCGCGCGGTCGCGTTCGATCCGGCGGGGGAGATGGTCGCGGCGGCCGGCGACGACGGCGTGGTCCGAGTGATCACGCTGTCGACGGGGCTCGGGGCGGAGGGCGCCGGAGGCGACCCGGAGCCCCGAATGTCCATCAAAGCGCAGCGGGACATGGCGGGGCACGACGGGCCGGTCCTGGCGCTCGCGTTCACGCCCCGCGACGGGCGGCTCGCCTCGGCGGGCGAGGACGGGACCGTGCGGATCTGGTACCTCGTCGGCGAGGTCGAGCACGAGGCGCGCGGCGAGGGGGGCACGGGCCACGCGGGCGCGGTGACGGCGCTCCTGTTCCTGCCGACGCCCGCCGCAAGCGAAGACGGCAAGGAGGCCGGCGACCGGCTGCTCTCGGCGGGCACCGACGGCAAGATCCGCGTGTGGCGGCTCGAGGACCGGCGCAAGCCGAAGACGCTCGAGACGTCGGCGCCCGCGCTGCACGCGCTCGCGCTGGGATCCGAGGGGACGGGCGCGGTCTTCGCGGGCGGCGAGCGGCGCACGGTCTGGCGCTTCGCGCTCGACGCGGCGGGGACGCCGGCCGATCGCGGGGCGGAGCTGGATCACGGGCTGTCGGCGCTGTCGCAGGGGCTCGGCGGGGCGAGGCCCGCGCGCGAGACGGCGGTCAAGGCGCTCGCGGCGCTCGACGAGCCGGAGGCGCTGGAGCTCGCGATCAAGGCGCTCCGGTCGGATCGCGAGCCGGAGGTGCGCGCGCTCGCCGCGTCGGAGCTCGGCGCGAAGGGGCGCCGGGACGCGCGGCCGAAGCTGCGCGAGGCGCTCGACGACAGCCACGCGCCGGTGCGGATGGCGGCGTTCGAGGCGCTGCGCGCGCTCGATCCCGACGCGCCGCTGTCGCCGCTCCGCGCGGCGCTCGCGGCGCGGTCGGCCGACGTCCGGTGCAAGGCGCTCTCGGGGCTCGCGGCGCTGCACGGCACGTCGCCGCTGATCCCGGGGCTCATCGCCGACAAGCTCGCGGACGGCGAGGCGGAGGTGCGCCTCACGGCGCTCGCGGAGCTCTCGAGGATCTACCCGGGTAACCCCGAGCCGCTGCGGATGGCGTTCGAGCGGGGCCCGGCGGACCTGCGCGGCGAGGCGCTGATGCAGGCGACGCTGGCCGGCTGGCTGTCGGCGCCCGCGCTCGCGCCGATCGTGGCGCGCGCGCTCGACGACGCGGACGCCGCCGTGCGCCGCGTCGCGTTCGCGGTGAAGGTGCTCGAGCGCCGCGCGCTGGCGCACGCGCTCGAGGCGCGCGATGAGGACCTCGCCCGGACGGTGCGGGACATCTCGCGGCGGCTCGCGCAGATCCGGCAGGGGCTGCTCGCCGCGCCGGAGGACCGCGCGGGCGGCAAGGGCGGCAAGGCCGCGCCGGCGAAGGTCAGCGACGAGGCGATCGCGGCGGCGCGCGCGGCGATCCCGGGCGTCGGCGAGCCGGGCGCGGCGCCGGGCGAGGCCGATCTGGAGCCGCTGCTCACGGCCATGGCGTGCCGGACGCCGGACACGGCGGTGCGCGGCGCGCGGGGCCTCGCCCAGCTCGGCGACACGCGCGCGCTCGGGGCGCTGCTGCAGCTCACGCGCGAGCCCGACGCGGGGCTCCGCCGGCAGGCGGCGACGGCGCTGCAGGAGCTCCGCGACGCGCGCGCGGAGAAGCGCCTCGTCTGGATGCTCGACGACGCGGACGCCACGGTGCGCGCGGCCGCGCTCGACGCGTTCGCGAAGCTCGCGGAGGCGGCGCCGCTCGCGATCGCCGAGGCGGCGCTCCGGTCGTCGCACGAGGACATCCGCATCCGCGGCCTCGACCGCCTGGTGAAGCTCGCCGAGAAGGGCGAGCGCACGCCGGAGGCCGAGGCGCTGCTCGCGGACGCGATCGAGGACGAGTCGGCGAAGGTCCGCGGCGAGGCGTTCCGCACGCTCTGGTCGTGGCACGCGAAGGACCCGCAGAAGGCGCTGGATCGCGCGCTCGACGCCCGCTTCCCCGACCTGCGCCTGCGCGCGGTCGAGGAGCTCAAGGCGCAGGCCCAGCACGCCTGGGCGCTCGAACGGCTGCAGGCGACGGTCGGCGATCGCGACGCGTCCGTCGCGCAGGCGGCCTACGACGCGGTCGTCAAGATCCGCGGCAAGGAGGCGCCCGAGGCGCACCTCGCGGCGGTGGCGTCGGTGCACGCCTCGGTGCGCGCGAGCGGCGCGCGGGGCGCGGCGAGCGTCTCCGACCCGGAGCCGCTGCGCAACCCGCTGATGAAGCTGCTCGAGGACCAGCACGAGCCGCCGCGCACGGCCGCGCTGGAGTCGCTCGACCGGCTGCTCCCGAACGAGGGCGGCCCGGTGCACGTCGGCCTGCAGGCGAGCTTCCTCGACCTGCGCGTGCGCGCCGCGGAGCTCTGCGCCGTGCGGCGCGACGAGCGCCTCATCGATCCCATGCGGGCGCTGCTCGCGGACAGGTCGCTGTTCAAGGAGATGCCCATCCAGGTCCTCGGGCCGCTCCGGCAGCGCGCCGCGACGTCGCTCGCGACGCTCGGATCGCCGCGGCTCGTGAAGTACTTCGCGACCGAGCTGCTCAAGGACGAGCACCCCGAGGTCCGCGAGCAGGCCGCGCGGGGCCTGGCGATGGCGGCCCGCCGCGGCGACGAGGGCTACCTGCTCGACGCGATGGGCCACGCCGACGTGGCAGTGCGCTCGTGGGCGGCCGACGGCCTGTCGCGGCTCGGCGACGTCCGGGCGCTGCCGGTGCTGACGGGCACGCTCCGCCACGAGCACCCGCCGATCCGCGTGGCGACGATCATGTCCTTCGCCGCGCTCGGGCCCGAGGGCTACGGGGGCATGCTGCAGGGGCTCGAGGACCCGTCGCACGAGGTCCAGGAGATCGTCTTCGCGATCGTGCTGGCGCGCGATCTGCGCGCGTTCCGCCGCGCGGAGCCGCCGGATCTGCTCACGAGCGCGCTGTCGTCGCAGCGCTCCGACGTCCGCTTCGCGGCGGCGCGCGCGCTCGAGCTGCGCACCGATCCGGAGGCGTACATGGCGCACCTCATCGAGGTGCTCACGCCGCCGAAGCCCGGAGGGGACCGTGAACGCGGATCCCCGACCAGCGTGGAGAAGGCGGCGGACATGAAGCACTGGCCGCCGGAGCACGAGCGGGGCCGGATCCTCGTGGGCCTGGCCGAGGCGCTCGCGGGCGACAACCCGGAGCAGCGCTACGCGGCCGCGCAGGCGCTGCGCCTCCGCAGGAAGCCGCTCGAGTACTTCCGCGAGGCCCGCCGCGTCGGGCAGCTCCGCCCGGCCGGCGCGCCGTACGTGGCCGACACGACGCCGCGCGGGCCCGAGGAGACCGACACGACGCCGCCCAAGGGCTGGCTGCGGCGGCTCTTCGCGGGCGGCAAGCACGAGGAGGCGCCCCCGCCGCCGCAGGCCACCACGGCGGGCAAGGTCGGCGGCTTCATCCGCAAGCTGTTCACGCAGGGCTCGGGCCCCGAGGCCGCGAAGGCGGCGAAGGCCGCGCCCGCCGACGCGGCGCCCGGCGAGCGCGAGCGGCTGCGATGGCTCGCTTTCGGCGCGTACATGGGCCTGCTCCGCCAGGTCGCGCCCGGCGACGACGAGGGGCACCGCGTCCGCCGCGACGCGATCGACCGCATCGTGGAGCTCTGCGCGGGCGGCCACGTCAGCGCCACCGCGGCCGTGCCGCCGCTCGTCCGCGCGCTCGACGACCCGCATCACCTCGTGCGCAAGGCCGCGTTCGCG
Organism: uncultured Polyangiaceae bacterium; assembly: GCA_964421485.1. Classification (GTDB taxonomy): domain Bacteria; phylum Myxococcota_A; class Polyangia; order Polyangiales; family Polyangiaceae; genus CAYQYG01. Next base: position 10,321 of record CAYQYG010000280.1, read on the forward strand.
GGCGTCAAGGCGCTCTTCCCCGAGGGCTCCGACGAGCCGCTCTCGCTCGGCCTCGCGTCGTCCTCCGCGGACGTCGCGCGGGCGGCGCTCGACGAGCTCGCCGCGCGCGGCGAGGCCGCCCGGCCGCGGATCGTGCGCGCGCTCGACTCGGGCCTCCCCGAGGTGCGCCGCTACGCGTTCGAGATCCTCGAGCGGATGAGCCCCAAGGGCAGCCTCGATCCGCTGCTCGCGGCGCTCGGCAGCCAGCACGCCGACCTCCGGCTCGGCGTGCTCGAGCGGCTCACGACGTCGAGCGACCCGCGCGTCGTGCCCGCGCTCTGCCGCGCGATGGAGAGCGACCACGACGACCTGCGCCTGCGCGCCGCCGAGCTGCTCGCGCGGCGCCGCGACGACCGCGCCGTGGACGTGCTCGCGACCTTCCTGCGCGCCGATCAGGCCGCGTCCGTCACGCGCGCCCGGGACGCGCTCGTCGCGCTCGCGAGCGCCGCGGCCGTGCGCGCGCTCGCGGCGCGCATCGAGGAGGCCGCGCCCGCCGATCGCGCCGCGCTCGCCCGCGCCCTCGGCGCCACGCGCAGCCCCGACGCGCTCGACCCGCTCGCCGCGCGCTTCGAGGACGAGGCCGCCGAGGTGCGCACGGCGGCGCTCCAGGCCTCGCTGGAGATCGCCGGCCGTGACCGCGACAAGCGCGACGCCGCGCTCGCCATCCGCGCGCTCGGCCCCGCCGCGCGCGCCAAGGACCCCGCGCTCCGCCTCGCCGCCGCGCGCGAGCTCGACGCCGGCGACGACCCCGCGGCGAACGACCTGCTCGTCCCGCTCTTCTCCGATCGCGACGCGCCGACCCGCGCCGCCGCGGTGAGCGCGTACTCGAAGCGCGTCATCGACAAGGGCGCGCCCGTCGCGCCGCTCGAGGCCGTGCTCCGCGCGGGCGCGCGCGACCTCATGCTCGCGGCCGCCGAGGGCGTCGCGTCGCGCGGCCTCGGCGCCGCGCTCCGCCCGCTCCTGCTCTTCGTCCGCGCGGGCGAGCCCGGGGAGCGCGAGCGCGCCCTGCTCGCGCTCGGCACGCTCGGGGATCCGCGCGCCGCCGAGGAGCTCGAGGCCGTCGCCGGCGGCGGCACCAAGGAGGCGCCCGTCGAGCAGAGCATGCAGGCCGCGGCGACCGAAGCGCTCGGGCGGCTCGCGGCGAAGCTGGGGCCCGGGGACGGCGGCGAGCTCCGCCGGCGCCTCGCCGCGCGCGTCGAGGCGAGCCTCGACGCCGACGCGCTCGACATCCGCGAGGCGGCCACGCGCGGCGCGCGCTGGATCGGCGGCGAGCGCGGCCGCGTGCTGCTCGAGGGCCTGGTCCGGGGCGACGGCACCCCGGAGCGCGTCCGCGCCGTCGCGGCCCACGAGCTCGGCAAGCTCGGCGACAAGGCCGCCGAGCCCGCGCTCGCGAAGGCGCTCTCGCACTGGAACAGCGACGTGCGCAAGGCCGCGCGCAAGGCGCTCGAGGCGCTCTTCCCCGGCGAGCGCCTCCGCGTCGAGCTGCTCGCGGTCGAGAGCCCCCACGACGACATCGCGGAGCCCGCGGCCACCTACCTCGCGCAGGAGGCGAGCCCCGCGGAGCTCCTGCCGCGCCTCGGCACCATCAGGGACGAGGCGCTCCGCAAGCGCCTCTCGATGGGCCTGCTCCAGCGGCCGTCGCTCCCCGCCGAGGGCCTCGCGAAGCTGCTCGAGGACGACCGCCCCCACGCGCGCAAGGACGCGGCGTGGCTCATCGCCGCGCGCACCGGCTCCTCCGAGGGCGCCATGGCCAGCTCGACATCCGGGGCTCCGGGTCGCGCTCCAAGCGCGCCCTCCGCCCCGGACCCCGGCGCAGACCGCGCCGCGCTCGCGAAGGCGCTCGCCGCCGCCGAGCGGCGCACCGCCGATCGCTGGGCCCGCGCGCACGGCCGCGACCGCGCCGCCGAGGCCGCCGCCTGGCGCGAGCTCGTCTGGGCCGCG
>CAYQYG010000281.1:0-12261 GCA_964421485.1 uncultured Polyangiaceae bacterium
AACCTACAGCAGCGCCGGCGGCCTCGCGATGATGGGGTTTACCGAACGGTTACGCCCGTCGAGGTGCCGGAGCTCAGGGCGCGGCTCCGGGAGCTGCTCGGGCGGCCGGGATATCCGCAGCTCGTCCTGAGGATGGGGTACGGCGAGGCGCCGCGGCCGACGCCGCGGAGGGGCGCGGCGGAGGTGATGGTCTGAGATCCGTCTGCGGGTCAGCGGCCCTGGATGGCGCTCACGGCGGCGGCCTGGGATTCGAGCACGACCGCCGGGACGGGCGCCGAGGGGGCCGGCATGCCCGCGACGGGGCGGGGGAGCGCGGGGCCGATCGCGGGCGGGTGCGGGGGCTGCTGCGCGGCGAGGGAGGGCAGCGATTGGCGGAGCGGGGCGATGCCCTTCGTCTTCTCCGCGATCTCGGCGTCGTCGAATTCCTTGGCGGCGGCCTTGCCCTCCTTCTCGGCGGCGTCAAGCAGGGAGAGGCCGAGCGGGACGTTGCCCGCGCGGGCCGCGGCGACGGCGCGCACGATCTTGTCGGCGACGCTCATCCTGGCGGCGGAGCGCTCGACGTCGCGGTCGCGGCCCTGATCGAGCTCCGCGGGGCTCGAGGTGGCGCGCGCCGAGACGAACGCGCGCTCGGTGAGCCTGTGGACGGCACGGGTGGAGACGGTATCGAATGCTATCTCGGCGTCCAGGAGCTCCACGGCGGAGCCCGCGCGGCGCCCCGCCGCCGAGAGGCGGACGATGACGTCGCGCTCGTCGCCCTCGCTCAGGTCGCCGAGGTGGACGACCGTCGCCGCGCCCTGCCGGGCCGCGGGCAGGCCGATCACCTCGTCGATGGTGACGCCCGGCCCCGGCGAGAGGCGGAGGGTCGCGCCGCGCGCGAGGGCGCGCTGGAGGCGGAGGACCTCGTCGGAGAAGACCTGGGCGACGCTCGACGATTCCTTGATGAAATGGTACTTGCCGCCGGATCTGCCGGCGATGGAGCTCATCAGGGTCTCATTGTAATCGAGCCCGAGGCCGAGCGCGGTGATGGTGATGCCTCGCTGGGCGGCGCCCTCGGCGAGGGGGAGCACGGGGGCCTCGTCGTTGGGGACGCCGTCGCCGAGCAGGACGACGCGGTTCACGCCATTGGCCTGGAACGACCTCGCGACCTCGGCGAGGCCGGCGGAGAGGCCGCCGGCGAGGTCGGTGGTGCCGCTGGCCTTCATCGCGGCGATCCTGGCGCGGACGCCGGCCATGTTCTCCTTCGTGAGGCGCGTGGACGGGAGCAGCACCTCCGCGCCGGAGTGGAATGCCACGACGGCGAGGCGGTCGCCCTCCGAGAGGGCGTCGAGCAGGGCGCCGCAGGCGGCGCGGGCGTCCTCGATCGGGGCGCCCTCCATGGAGCCGGAGGTGTCGACGACGAGCGCGAGGTTGACGGGGGGCCGCGGGCCGCCCGCCGCGGGCCTGGCGTGGATGCGCAATCGCACGGCAATGGATCCGCCCCTCTCGGCGCGGACGAAGCGGTTGGCCGCGGCGGCGTCGAAGGTGAGGAGGTCCCCGGCGGCCGGCGGCGTCTCGGCGGCCACGACGGCGGCCGCAGGCGCGGAGGGCGCGGAGGGCGGGAGGGGAGCGCCCTTGTGGGCGCAGCCCGAGAGGGCGCCTGCGGCGAGGGCAATGAGGAAGGAAAGGGTCCGGGGGAGGTTGGATCGGCTCACGGGCCCAGGAACGCGGCGCGGCCGGGGACCTTACAGGGCGAGGGGCTCCGAGGCGAGGAGCCTACGAGCCCTCCGCGTCGCGGAGGAAGGCCGTCATCACCTACTCCTCGAGCTCCGCCTCGCGGACGTCGAGGAAGGACCTGCCCAGCGGATCCAGCGTCGGCTCCATTCCCTGCTCCGGTCTCATTCGAGGTGGACGCCGGCCGCCCAGGCGAGGCGGGCGCCGCCCGCGGGGGCGGTCACTGGATCTTCACCGCGATCTCCGCGGTGAGCTCGGCGCCCGCTTCATCGGTGGCGACGACGCGCAGCGTGCCCTCCGTGGGCTCGCCGGTGTCCATGAAGACCGGGCTCTGCGACTGGGTCCAGCCGGGGCCGCAGGCCTCCAGCGCGACCTGGCTGGTGCCGGCGGACCCGGTGGTGGGCACGAGCTCGAATGCGTAGACCCAGGTGCCGCCGGGGCCGGGGTTGTACTGGCGGACGCCCGCATAGACGTGCTGGCCGCCCTGATCGCCGTAGTGGAGGGTCAGCGCGTCGCCGGAGGCGAGGGGGACGAACTCCGCGTCGGCGAGGCGGCCGAGGATCAGCGCGGCGTCGCCGTCGGCCGGCGCGGGCAGGCCCTCTACGCACTCGACCGTGGTGGTGGGCGGGGGGCCGGGCGAGGGGCCGCAGGTCGTGCCGATCATGGAGAGGCCGAAGAGCGCGGCGGCGGCGGGGAGGAGCGTGCGCATGGCGCCCAGCGTAACGCATTCCAGGGCGCGGTCGAAGCGCCTCGACGCGCGTGGATGCGTCAATCCGGGGCGCACCCGATCTCGATCGACCCGGCGCGGCCCCACATCCATAGCCATCGGGACAGGAGGGGGGATGATGACGTCACGGGTGCTCCTGGAGATCCAGGTCCGGACGCCTCACGGGGCGCCGGTCGAGGGCGCGACCGTCGTCCTCTCCCAGGGCGGCGCAGAGCGCGCCGCGGCGGAGGCGGCGCCCGGGGCCTATCGCGTGGAGATCCGGGAGCCAGGCGATTACGAGCTCACGATTTCGCGTGGGGACGCGCCGGGGGGCTTCGAGCACCGCTCGCTGCGGGCGGCGCTCCGCTGCATGCCGGAGGGCGGCGCGATGAGGGTCGCGGCCGGAGCGGCGCAGCGCCCGGGCGGGGAGGCCGGCCGCGGCGGCGAGGCAGGGCCGGGGGCGGAGGGCATCGAAGGGCACCCCGGAGCCCGGGAGAGCGAGCCGGAGATCGGAGGGATCGGCGAGATCCGGGAGGAGGGCGGGCGCCATGTCGTCCCGGTGATCCTCGATTACCTGTGGTTCACGCACGTGGGGTATCCGCCGACCCTGGGGAACAAGGTCGACGTGCTGGTGGACGGGGAGGAGGCGTGGGCGTCGGTCGCGGAGGCGCTGCGGGGGGCGCGCGCGTCGATCCACCTGACGACGTGGATCTATCAGCCGACCACGGAGCTCACCCGCCCCGATCCGCTCACCGAGCCCGAGCAGCGCGCCGGGCTGACGGCGCAGCGGGTGCTCGAGGAGCGGGCGAAGGCAGGGGTGATCGTGCGGCTCCTGCTATGGGACGCGCCGATCCTGACCCCGCCCGGCGAGCTCCTGCGGGCGAGCGAGGACGGGGACCATTTCCAGGTGCTCGAGGAGTCGAATCCGACGCGGGTGCCGCTGCTCGACGAGTCGTGGCGGATCACGAACGGGATCCTCGGGCGGCTCCCCATCGGATCGTATCACCAGAAGACCGCGATCATCGATGAGCGGATCGGGTTCTGCGGGGGGATGAACATCAAGGAGAACGACTGGGATTCGCGGGAGCACCTCCTCTTCGAGCCGCGGCGGTGCGCGTTCTCGAGGCCGGCGGCGCACCGGGCGGCGGTGGCGGCGCGGGCGGCGCGGCCGGATCACCCGCCGCGGCACGATTTCATGGCGCGCGTGGAGGGGCCGTCGGCGGCGCACCTCGCGGAGAACTTCCGCGAGCGGTGGAACCGGCTGCTCGAGCAGGAGCGGGGCGGGCGGGCGGCGGCGCGCGCGACGCCGGTGGAGGCGCCGCCGGCGCAGCCTCCGGCGGGCTCGATGGCGGCGCAGGTCGTCCGGACGATGCCGGCGCGGCTGGGCGAGGACGAGGGCGCGACGATCCCGGCGGAGCGGGGGATCATCGACGTGTACCTCCGGGCGATCGCGGCGGCGCGGCGGCTGATCTACGTGGAGGACCAGTACTTCCGGTCGACGTACGTGAGCGACGCGATCGCCGCGGCGCTCGTGGCGCGCCCGGAGATCGCGCTGGTGGTGCTGACGTCGGAGAAGCAGGCGAACGACATCATCGGGCGGGGGTGGGCCAGGGAGTGCTTCGAGCGGATCCGGCGGGTGCGGCCCGATTTCGAGCTGCACGCGCTGCGGGTGGGGGCGACGGACAGCGAGGGGAACGTCGCGCTCGCGGAGGTGGACAACCACGCGAAGCTGCTCATCGTGGACGACCGCTTCCTGCTGGTCGGGAGCTGCAACGTGAACGACCGGGGGTTCGACTTCGAGGGGGAGATCGACGTGGCGGTCGCGGACGCGGCGCTGGCGCGGCGGGTGCGGGTCGACCTGTGGCGCGAGCACCTCGGCGGGGACGCGCGGCTCGGGGCCGACCTGGAGACGGACCTCGCGGTCTGGCGCGAGCACGCGGAGCGCAACCGGAGCTTCGATCCGGAGCAGGCCGGGGGGCCGCCCGCGAGCCACGTGTTCCCGTTCGTTCCGCGCGGGCGGCGGTGGCTGCTGTTCGGTCCCGACGTGGTCTGAGCCGCACACGTGCGCGTCACGCTTGCCGCGAGGGCGCCCGCGCACTAACGGCGTGCGCCGATGGACCTGTCGTTCGGCCCCGAGCACGTCGCCTCCCGCGAGGTCTGCATCGCCGAGCTTCACGGCGGGGATCGCGGTCGGCTAGGCTAGCCCGGCGCGCACCCCACGAACCGAGGTCCGTTTCACTTCACCGCGCAGCCGAGGTCCTTCGATGCCCCGTACACGCCGCTTCGAGAGCCACCAGATCCCGCAGGCCGACAACCTCGACGACGTCCGCAAGGTCGTCGCCGGCGTCGCCGACGGCGCCACCTCGCAGCAGATCTCCGAGAAGACGGGGATCTCCGCCCGCCACGTGTCGTACGCGCTCCAGGCGGCGCGGACGCTCGGCTGGCTCGCCGCGGGCGAGAAGCCCGAGCTCACCGAGCTCGGCCGCGCCCTGCTCGCGACCGCCGCCGAGAGCCTGGACGAGCGCGACGCGTTCCGGCGCGCCATCGCCGGGAGCGACGTGCTCAAGGTGATCGCGCCCAGCCTGCTCGCGGAGGCCGCGCCGACGCGCGAGGACCTGATCGCGCGCATCAAGAAGTCGGTGCCCGACATCTCCGAGGAGACCGCCAAGCGCCGCGCGCAGACGCTGCTGTCGTGGCGCACCCGCGCGAGCGACCAGCAGGTGCCGCTCTTCCAGCCGCCCGCCGCGGCGGAGCAGAGCGCGCCCGCCGAGAAGACCGAATAGCCCGGAGGGCCGCGGGGGCGGCCGCGCGCGATCCGCGGCGCGGGGTGGCCCGCCCGGGGCGCTTCTGGCATGGTCGCGCGCATGCTCCTCCGGCACGCCCTCGGGCTCCTTCGGCATCGGTCAGGTCTCCTCGCTCCCCTCGCCGCGGCGCTGCTCGCCGCGGGCTGCGGCGCGCCTCCGCCTGCGCCGAAGGCCGCGCGGCCTGCGCGCGCCGTGAAGATGCCGGCTCCGCCGCCGGCGGCGAAGGCGCCCGAGGGGCCGCCGCTGTTGCCGGCGGAGGTGCTCGCGCGGCTCGACAGCGAGGACGCGACGCCGTACTTCGCGCGCCGCGGCGACGAGGCGCTGCTGCTCTACGCGGCCGGCGGCAAGTGGTGGACGCGGCGCGTCGGCGCGGACGGCAAGCCGAAGGGCGAGGCGGAGAGCGCGGGCCCCGCGCCCGCCGACGTGCCCGTCGCGGCGCTGCGCCCGGTCGCGGGCGGCTACGTCGCGGCGTGGATCGAGGCCGATGGCCACAACCGCGCGGTGAAGGCGCTCTCGCTCGACGCCGCGGGCAAGGCCGGGGCGCCGGCCGCGCTGATCGTGCAGTCGGCCGACGACATCGCCTGGCTCGACGTGTACCCGAACGCGAAGGGCGCGCTCGTGCTGTGGGAGGTGCCGCGCGACGATCGCGCCGACGTGATGGCCTCCGCCGTGATCGACGGGAAGCCCTCCGCGCCGCAGGTGATCGCGCGCGACGCGCTCGGCTGGCAGGCCGCGGGCACCGAGCGGGGCGCGGCGGTCGCGATCGTCTCGCGCGCCGCGGCCGCGCGGAGGCCGGGCAAGAAGGGCGACGCCGAGGCGGCCGACGCGAAGCTCGGCCAGGTCTCGGTCCTCGAGGTCGACGCGACCGGCAAGGCGGCCGCGCCGGTCGTGATCAGCGCGTCGCCGACCGCGCAGGTCGACGTGGAGATCGCCCAGGTCGGCGGCCGCTACATCGTCGCGTGGACCGACGAGCGCGACATCGACGCGAGCGTCTACGTCGCGTCCGTCGAGCCGGGCGGCAAGGCCCTGGGCGGCGCCGTCGCGGCGCGCGCGACCGCGCCCGCCGGGGAGCAGGCGCTCGTGTCGCTCGTCGCGGCGCCGTACGCGCCGGGCGACGGCGCGCCCGGCAAGCGCGCCCTGATCGCGTGGGAGGATCTCCTGCGCGCGCCGCAGGAGGGCCGCCTGATTCACCTCGCCACGGTCGGCCCCGACGGCGCGCTCGGCGCGGAGCGGTCCTCGCTGATCTTCAGCGCGAGCGGCCCCCCGGACCTCGTGGCCGACGGCGACGGCTTCGCCGCGATCACGCTCGCGCCCGCCTCGGCGTCCGCCGGCCCCGCGCCGCCCACGCCGCCCACGCCGCCCACGCCCACCGACGCGCCGATCTGGCCGGCCTACGTGCGCTTCGGCCCGGACCTCTCCGTGCGCGCCGCGGAGCCCGTGCGCGCGGCGCCGTTTGCTATGACAGAAAATGTCCCATACCTCGTGCGCGGCCTCTCCTGCCGCGCCGGCGCGTGCACCGCGCTCGCGAGCGCGGCCAGCGGGGAGGGCGGCGCCCGGCCGCAGCCGGGGCAGCGCGCGGGCGAGCCGCGCCCGGCGCCGGATCCGGGGACGCCGCTCGCGCTCGTCTCGCTGCCGGTGCGCGAGGGTCCCTGGCGCGCCCCCGCCGCGCGCGAGGCCTCCGACGCGCTGCCGCGCGCGAGCTCCGTGACGGCGCTCTACGACGGTGATCACCTCGCCCGCGTCGCGGGCGCCGACGTCGGCGGCGGGCGCTCGATCGCCGCCTGGGTGACCTACTACCTCGAGGGCTCGTCCAGCGGCGGCGGCAGGCCCAGGGACCAGGGCGCGACGCTCGCCGTGCGCGCCGTCGGCCCCGACGGCCTCGGCAAGATCAACGTGCTCTCGCAGAAGGCCTGGTCCCTCGGCGGCGTCGCCCTGGCGGCCGCGCCCGGCGGGGGCCCCGCCGGCGCCGGGCCCGCCGCCAAGGCGGGCGGTCCCGAGGCCCTCCTCGCCTGGGTCGCCCGCGAGCGCGGCGAGGCGCAGGTCTACGTCACGAAGCTCGACGCCGCCGGCGAGAAGACGGCGCAGAAGAAGCTCACCGTGGTCCCCCGCAAGAAGCGCGAAGGGGTCCCCGACGAGGCCTCCGACGTCGCCGCCGCATACGACGGCGAGGGCGGCTTCATCGTCGCCTGGGTCGACACCCGCGACGGCAACGCCGAGGTCTACGCCGCGCGCGTCGACGGCAAGCTCCAGAAGACCGTGCCCGACCGCCGCGTGACCGACGCGGCCGGCGACGCCGCCGAGGTGCAGATCCTCCCTCGTGGCAAGGAGATCTGGCTCACCTGGTCCGACGCCCGCCAGGGCGGCGACGAGGCCAACGGCGACGTCTACCTCGCCCGCCTCGACGCGCGCACGCTGCAGAAGCTCGCGCCCGAGGCGCGCCTGTTCGCGTCCCCCGAGCACTCGCGGAGCCCGGTGATCGCGCCCTCCGGAGCCGGCGTCGTCGCCGCCTGGATCGAGGAGCCCGCCGGCGAGGGCAGCGGCACGGCGGGCAGCGTCCGCCTCGCGACCCTCGACGCGAGCGGGGCGCTGCTCGGCGCGCCCTCGCCGCTGCCCGCGCCGGCCGGCGCCGCGGTCGCCTCCGTCGCGCTCGCCTGCGACAAGGTCTGCCGCGGCGTCCTCACGCTCTCCTCCGGCGACGTCCTGTCCCTGGCCGGCTTCGATTTCACGCCGGGCAGCGCCGTCGGACAGGTGAAGCCCCTGGGCACCCTCACAGGCAGCTCCGCGCAGGATGTATCCCCCACGTTCTCCGGCCCCGCGGCCACGTCCCTGTTCTTCGCCGACGACGCCGTCGGCGGCTCGGGCCGCGTCCGCTGGATGACGCTGGCCTGGCCCTGATTCGGCGACGCATGCATCGCCCGGCTCGATCGCGTTGCGGGCACCTCACTATTTTCCATTCCCATAGATAGATAAAATCCGGGGGAGATCCGGCGATCTCCGGCTCGGGCCCGCGACTCGGTCGAGGCGATCGATACGGTTCTTGTCACGGCACCGGAGCGGCGGAGGAGCGCGCGTTCGATGTGGTGAGCACGCAATCGACGCGGGACCTCGTCGAGCGCGCCGAGGGGCGGACCCGCGCCGAGGGGCGGACCCGCGGCGCTCGCCGCCGGGGCGAAAGGGCGCCCCTTCCACCGCGGGAATGGGTAATCTGCGGCGGCGATGCCCTTCAAGAACATCAACGCACCTCGCAAGGTCCATGGCCTCGACGCGGAGATCCGCGGCGTCGCCGTGTTCTCCAGCCCCGCGCTCGTCGCCATGATCTCGACGGATCCGGTCCGGCTCGGCGTCTGCCAGGCCGGCGGATCGTCGGGGAAGACGACGAACGTGTCGCTCTCGTCGGCCGACGACGTGGCGCTGCTCTCGAAGGACGTGGCGGCAGTGCGGAGCGAGGACGCGGTCTGGGCGCTGCTCGACATCACGCACACGCCGAAGATGGATCAGGTCGGGCGGGACGCGCGGCTGCTCGCGGGGCGGCCGGCGGGTGAGTCCGCGCTGACGCTCGGGTGGGACGGGAGCGCCGCGGAGCTCAAGCTGTGCAAGCACGAGGTGGAGGGGCGGCCATTCGTGCTGCGCGGGAGCGTGCGGAGCTTCGACCTGACGGAGACCGAGACGTACGTGGTCGTGGACAGCGGCGGCGAGGGCGGCGAGCTGCGCGTGCACCCGGGGGCGACGCCCGAGCCGGGAGCGAGCCACAGGGCGCCCCTGCCGCGCGGGGCCGAGCGGCTCGACCGCGTGCGGGGAGGGCAGAAGCTGACGGCGATCTACAAGCGCGGCTCGAGCTCGGTCTGCGCGGTCGTGAAGGACGGCGGGCGGCTCGCGGCGAAGATGATCGCGCTCGACTCGCCGGCGATGGACGTGGCGGTGCTCGACTCGAGCCTGTTCGTCGCGTTCGGCGACGGGCGCGTCGCGCTGTTCGACGGGGCGGCGATCGCGGGCGCGGGCGGCGCGCCGCTGTCGCCGACGGCCGCGGTGCAGGCCGGCGGGCGCGGGGAGCCGCGGGTGCTCGCGATCGTGGGCAAGGCGTCGCCGGCGCTGTGGATCGGCACGAGCGGCGGCGACATGCTGAACGCGGCGATCGTGCGGAAGGCGCCGGCCTGAGCGCGGCGAGCACGAGGCTCGATCGGACCGCGATGGTAAGCCTGCGCGCGCTCGCCTGGGCCCCGCTCGCGCTCGCCGCGCTCGGCGTCTCCGCGTGCGGGGCGGCGCCCGCCGCCGTGGCGGGGCCGCTGCACGACGCCCCGGTGCCCGCCTCGGAGCCGCGCGCGGAGGTCAGGCTGCGCGTGGATCTCACCCCGGCCGAGGGGTGCGAGGAGGCGTTCGATCTGGCCCTCTACAGGGACCGCGGCGTGGACCTGATCGCGTGGGACGAGCGCGCCGGGGCGTGCGCGGGGCGGGTCGTCACGATCCGCTACCTGCCGCGCAGGATGCACGAGGCGGCGCTGCTCGCCGCCGTCCGCCGGCTCGCGCGGGAGGTCGTGTCCCTTCCCGCCGCGCCGCCGAGCCCCGGTGGGCCCCGCTGAGCCGCGTACACCCGACACTCGAGAAGACGCCGATGACGAAGCCGATCGATCGAAGGGACAGCCGGGTGTTGGACCGCGGTCCGGGGCGCAGGGCGCCGACAGGGGACCCGCGGCGCGCGCGCCGCACGCGGCGGCGCTGGGTCGGACCGCTCGCGCTCGCGCTCGCGCTGCTGCCGGCGCTCGGCGTGGCGCTGCAAGCGGCCGCGGACGAGGACGGCGACGCGCCGCGGGCGAGCGCGCAGGAGGCCCCGGCGGACGAGACGCCCTGGGAGGCGCGCGCGCGGGTGCTGAAGGCCATGCCGGCCGATCCGGCAGTGCTCATCAACGTCACCGACCGCGAGATGCCGGCGAGCCCCGACATCCTGAACCTCGGCAAGCGCGGCACCCTCGCGCTCGCGCGCTGCCTCTCGGACAACGTCGACGCGAACCTGCGGATGACGTGCGGGATGCTGCTCGGCGAGCTCGGCGATCCGCGCGCGCTGCCGGCGCTCGTGGGGGCGCTCGAGGACTGGGAGCCCGCGGTGCGCGCGGAGGTGATCGACGCGCTCGCGAAGATCCCCGACGCGAGCTCGCTCGATCCGCTCGTGAAGCTCTACCGCCGCAAGGACGAGGACGCGGGCAACAGGGCCCGCCTGCTCGCCACGCTGGGCGCATTGAGCCAGCCCAGGGCGGTCGCGCTGCTGCGGGCGGAGCTCCGGAAGAAGCCCGAAGAGGACCAGCCGGACCTCCGCCCAGCCGCGTTCCGCGCGCTCTGGATGAGCCGCCACCTGGTCGCCCGCGCGACGCTCGAGGCAGACGTGGCCGGCGCGCTCGGCAGCGACAACGAGGGGCTCGCGCTCGCCGCGACCGAGGCGGCGGCCGAGCTCCGCGCGGCCCGCCTGGTCACGCCGCTGACTCCGCTGCTGGAGCACCGGAACGCGGAGATCCGCAACAAGGCGGTCTACGCGCTGGGCCTCATCGGCGACAGGTCGGCGGCGCGCGCGCTCCTCGCGAAGCTGCCGGGGGTGCGCGACGCCCGCATGCTGAACAACATCGCCTTCGCGCTGGAGCGGCTCGATCGCGACGCGTTCTACGCGTCGATCCGCCAGGTCATCGAGCACAAGCAGGCGATCATCCGGCTGAACGCGGCCTTCGTGCTGGGCGACGTGAAGCGCCCCGAGGGGCTGCCGCTGCTCGAGAAGGCGCTCGGGGATCCGAGCGACTACGTGAAGACGAGCGCCGTGGTCGCGCTGGGGAAGCTCGGGACGGACAGGGCGATCGCGCCGCTCGAGAGGTTCGTCGACGCGCCCAACCTCTCGATCCGGCAGGAGGCGATCTACGCGCTCCATGCGCTGACCGGCGGCAAGCGCGCCGATCTCATCCACGACAAGCTGTTCAACACGACCTACCCGGGCGTGCGCCACCGCGCGGCGATGGAGCTCGCCCGCGCCGGCGACCGCCGCGTGCGCGACTACGTGCTGCAATGCCTGGAGCAGCGCGCCTGCCCCGTGGGCGAGATCGAGGGCTACCTGCGGCAGGACCGGGCCCCGGCGGTGGGCGGGCGCGTGCTGCTCTCCTGGGCGCGCGGGAACGAGGACCTCTCGGACGTCCTCGCGGATCTCAGGCCGCCGGGTACGCTGCCGCTCGCGGTGAGCAGCGCGGAGGCGGCGCTCGCGCGGAGCGACACCTCCTCGGCGAAGCGCGCGATCGATCTGGTCGGCGACCTGGGCGACGCGTCCGCGCGCGAGCGGCTCGCGGGCAAGGTGAGCGACACGGACGCGTGGCTCCGGGTGCACGTCGGGGTGGCGCTGGCGCGCCTCGGCGACACGACCGCGGACGCGACGTTGCTGCGCGACCTGGACAACTTCCCCGCCGCGTGGCTGCCGTCCTTCGCCGGGGTGCTCCGCCGGATCGCGGAGCCCGCGGTGCGCGCGCGCTTCACGCCGGAGCTCGCGCGGCGCGAGAAGGACAGGGACATGAACGTCGCGCTCGCGTCCGCTGCAGTGCACCTGGGCTGGGATCCGGAGGGGGCGTTCTTCCGGCTGCTCGACGGGCTCGCGTCGAAGAGCTCGATGGAGCGGGATCTCGCGGCTCTGTATCTCCGCAAGGACCGCTCGCAGCAGGTGACGTGGCTGCTCAGGCGCGCGCTCGCGCGCGAGCGGCGCGAGGACGTGCGCGACCGGCTGCGCGAGCTCCTCGTCGGCCGGAGCTGAGCCGCCGAGCCCGGCGGAGGACGCATGGGCGGCGCGCGCGCGGGCTGGATCCTCGGCGCGGGCGCGGCGGCTGCGGCGCTGCTCTACGATCCGGCCGCGAGCGCCGCGGACGCGAAGCGGGCGGCGTTGCTCGTCGCGGCGATCGCGGCGCTCTCGGCGGCGCTCGGGGCGGAGGGCACGCCACGTGGAGCGCGACCCGGAGCCCCGAATGTTGAACCGGGGTTCGGGGCGGAGGGCGCGCCACGTGAAGCGCGACCCGGAGCCCCGAATGT
>CAYQYG010000282.1:0-2204 GCA_964421485.1 uncultured Polyangiaceae bacterium
CGGAGCCGCCGGAGCCGCCGGAGCCGCCGGAGCCGCCGGAGCCGCCGGAGCCGCCCGCGCCGCCCGTCCCGGTGGTGGTCGAGGTCGTCGTGGTGCTGCTCTCCGTGCAGGTGACGCCATCACCCTCGTATCCCGGATTGCACTCGCACGTGAAGCCGCCGTCGGTGTTCGTGCAGGTCGCGTTCGTGTCGCAGTTGTTGAGGTTCGGATCCGCGCACTCGTCGATGTCCGCGCACGTGATCCCGTCGCCCGCGTAGCCGCCGATGCACGTGCACGTGAAGCCGCCGTCGGTGTTCGTGCAGGTCGCGTTGGCGCCGCAGTTGTTGAGGTTCGGATCCGCGCACTCGTCGATGTCCGCGCACGTGACCCCGTCGCCCGCGTAACCCCCGTTGCAGGCGCACGTGAAGCCGCCGTCGGTGTTCGTGCAGGTCGCGTTCGTGTCGCAGTCGTTGAGGTTCGGATCCGCGCACTCGTCGATGTCCGCGCACGTGATCCCGCTGCCCGAATAGCCCGCATTGCAGGTGCACACGAAGCTCCCGGGCAGGTTGCTGCACGTCGCGTGGACGTCGCAGGGGCCGACCGGGGCCGCGCACTCGTCCACGTCGACGCAGCCCGCAGGGGGGCTGCTCAGCGTGCACGTGTCGTTGCCGTTCGGGTTCGCCGGGTCGTTGTTGCAGAGCGGCGCGCCGGCATGGCCGGCGGGGCACACGTCGGCGCCCGCCGCGAATTCGACGCCGTCACACGCCTCCACGCCCTGGTACAGGTAGCCGTCGCCGCACACGTTGCTCTGGCACTGGTTCGTGCACGCGTCGTTGTTGCTCTGGTTGCCGTCGTCGCATTGCTCGCAGAGCTGGAGCGTGCCGTCGCCGCAGTGAGGCAGCGTGCCCTGCGCGACCAGGAACTGGAACACGCCCGGATCGTTCGCGTTCGTCTGGTTCACCAGATCGAGCACGGCCGCGGCGCCCGAGCCGGGCAGCGCCACCGCGTTGATCGTGTCGCCGGCGTCGATGCCCGCCGTCGCCGGGGTCCCGCCGAGGCCGCCGATCCCGCCGCTCGCGTCCCCCGTCGTCCACTGGAGCAGCTCGTACCGGAACTCGACCTCGAACGTGGCCGCGTTCGCACACACGCCATTGTTGTTCGTCAGGATGATCTGGAACGAGTTCAACAGGTCCGTGTGCTGGCTGTAATACCCGACCTGATCCCACGTGACCAGGATGCGGCTGCCCGCCGTGTCGATGCACAGGTGGATGTCCCCCTGCACCGGCCGCAGATCCACGTCCGCGAAGAACGCCGCGATGGTCGGGGTGCTCAGGCCCGGGATCGCGAGCGGCGTGTACGTGCTCAGCGAGTTGCCGAACGTGAGGTTGCCGTTCACGTTCACCCAGAAATCGCTGTACGTCTGGAGGAACGGGATGCCCGCCGGGAAGACCTGCGCCACCGTCGCCGCGTCGACGTAGTAGCTGCCATCGTCCAGGTTCGCGATTGACGGATCCAGAATGATGTCCTGCGCCCCCGCCGGGCAGGGCTCCAGGGTCGCGGCCGCCGCGACCCGCGGCGCAGCCCACGCCAGGGCCGCGAGGAACGGGATCGCGAGGCGTCGCGCCGTCGTGCGGAGGAGGCGCCGGCACGCGCGCGGGGCTCCGCCGCCTGCCCTGTCATAAGCCATGGTCTTCTGCACGGGTCACTCCTTGCTCTAAGGTCGCGGTGAAAGTCGCAGATCCAGCGGTGGACGCAGATCCAGCGGTGGACGCAGATCCAGCGTGGTCGAAGATACACACTCACCACGAAATACACCAGTTCTTGTGGAGCCCCCGCTGCATGGCGCGCGCGCCCCGCGCCCGGGCTGAAGCGACGCACAATAATTACCACCACATTGTTCCGATGGCCGCGGCGCGCCAGGGTATCGACGCGGGCGGCGCCGACCGGGTACGATGCAAGCGCTCGCGCGAGGCGCGGCGGCCGCAGGCCATGGCCCGAGCCGCCACGAATGTACTCTTGACCACAATCACCCGCTCGTCAGAGGGCCCATGATCAGGATTTCCAGATTTTTCGGCGCTTCTCTTCTGGTTGCTGGTGCGCTCGCGGCGTCCGGCGGCTGCGAGTTCATCTCGGCGGTCGACCGCGACCAGATCCCCGCCGGCGCCGGGGCGGGCGGCGGCGGCGCGGGGAACCAGGGCGGCGGCGGCGCGGGGAACCAGGGCGGC
>CAYQYG010000282.1:2304-12220 GCA_964421485.1 uncultured Polyangiaceae bacterium
CGCGGGGAACCAGGGCGGCGGCGGCGCGGGGAACCAGGGCGGCGGCGGCGCGGGGCCGGGGTGCAGCAACGGGGTGATGGACGGCAGCGAGACCGACATCGACTGCGGCGGGATGGACTGCCCGGGGTGCGCCAGCGGCCAGGCGTGCGGGGGCGACGGCGACTGCCTCAGCGGGAAGTGCACGGGCGACGTGTGCGTCGACGTGCTGCTGATCAGTGAGGTGCGGTCGCACGGGCCGGCCGGGATCGATGATGAGTTCATCGAGCTCTACAACCCCGGAGGCGCGGCCGTCACCACGGACTCCACGTGGCAGCTCATCGCGCGGAACGCGCCGGGTATTGGCAACTGCGCGCAGAGCGACGACTTCTCCTCGTGGACCGGCTCGGGCGAGGTGATCCCGTCCCACGGCCACCTGCTCATCGGCGGATCGGCGTATGCGGGCACCACCACGGTGGACGTGGCCGCGACTGCCGTGTTCGGCGACGGGGCGAGCATCCGGCTGGAGCACGACAGCGTGGTCATCGACGCCGTCTGCTTCTATGCCAACGCAGCCTCCCAGACCGACCTCACGGGGTGCAGCACTCCATTTGTCTGCGAGGGCGCGCCCATCGCGAATCCGCACGACAACACGGGCGACACGGACACCGACGACAGCATCGAGCGGAAGCCGGGCGGCAATGGCGGCAACGCGACGGATACGGGCGACAGCAGCGCCGATTTCCAGGCGATCTCGCCCTCGAACCCGCAGAACCTCGCGAGCCAGGCGACGCCCTGACGGGCGGCGCCATGGCATTTGATCACGATCGCCGGCGAGGGATCAGCGGTATCTCGCCGGCGAATGGATTGAAGGACAAAGCGGCCAGCACGCTCGACGCGCCGGCCAGGGTCTTGTCCAGCTCGGGCGCCGCGGGCGCCAGCTCCTCCCGCTCGTCGTAGAGCTCGGCGGGGATATCCAGCAGAAAGCGGCTCGGCGTGCGCGGCACCATCTTGCCCCTCTGGCCGCGGTGCTTCGCCCGCGTGAGGTACAGCCGATCCTTGGCGCGCGTCACCGCGACGTAGAACAGCCGCCGCTCCTCCTCGATGCTGTGGCCGCCCGCGTCGCCCTCGGCGCCCGCCGGCGCGACGTCGGTGGCGCGCTCTTCAATGCTGCGAGAATGGGGCATCAGCCCCTCTTCCAGGCCGATCACGAAGACGTAAGGGAACTCCAGCCCCTTCGCGCCGTGCATCGTGGTCAGCGTCACCCGGTCCGTGGCCTCCTCCTCGTCGGCGTCCTGGCGGAGGGCCAGCAGGCGGAGGAACTCGGCGAAGGTGTCCCGGTCGCCCTTGCCCTGCTCGTCCCGGCGGGTGAAGACGTTGAGCAGGCCCTCCAGGTTGCCCCAGCGGCGGGCGGCGGCGTTGTTCGAGGTCGAGCCGGCGACGATATCCTCCTTGAAGCCGGCCTCGGCGAGCAGGGCGCGGGAGATCTGGGCCGAGGGCTCGCCGCGCTCGAAGCGGGCCCGGGCGGCCTCGATGATCCGGACGAGCTGGCGGCAACCCTCCATCGCGGCAGGGGCGAGCTCGTGCACCGTGTGGGGGCGGGTGACGACGGACCAGAGGCTCAGATCGCGGGCAGTGGCGGCGGCGGTGAGCTTGTTGACGGCCACGTCGCCGATCCCGCGGGCGGGGTAGTTCAGGATGCGGCGGAGGCACATCTCGTCGTCGGGGTTCAGCGCGACGCGGAGATAGGCGATGAGGTCCTTCACCTCCTTGCGCTCGAAGAACTGCTGGCCGCCGATCATGCGGAACGGGACCTGGCGCTCCTTGAGCGTGGACTCGATCGCGGCCGCCTGGAGGTTCGAGCGGTAGAGGACCGCGATGTCCTTCGGGCGCGCGTGCTCGCGCTCGAGCAGGCGCTGGGCCTCGGCGCCGACGAAGCTCGCCTCCACGTCGGGGTCGGCGCAGACGACGAGCTGGACCTTGTCGGCCCCCTCGCGCGTGGCGATGAGGGTCTTCTTGTGCCGCCGGGCGCCGGAGCGGGCGAGGACGGCGTTGGCGACGTCGAGGATGGGCCTCCGCGAGCGGTAGTTGTGCTCGAGCTTGACGACCCTGGCACCGCCGAAATGGGCCTCGAAATCGAGGATGTTGCGCACGTCGGCGCCGCGCCAGGCGTAGATGGACTGGTCGTCGTCGCCGACGACGGCGATGTTCTTGTGCTCGCCGGCGAGCAAGAGGAGGAGCTCCAGCTGGGCGCGGTTCGTGTCCTGGTACTCGTCGACGATGACGAAGCGGTAGCGCATCCGCCAGCGCTCCAGGATGTCGGGGCGGCGCTGCCAGAGGCGGACGACCTCGCAGATGAGGTCGTCGAAGTCGAAGGCCTGGAAGGCGCGGAGCGCGGCGATGTAGCGGGGGTAGACGAGCATCGCGATCTCGTCGTACTCGTCGAGGCCCTTGCCCCTGCGCTGCGCCTCGGCCCACTCCTCGGGCTCCATGAAGGCGTTCTTGGCGTTCGAGATGCGGGCGAGGATCGCGGCGACGTCGTAGCTCTTGCCCGCGCGGATCTCGCGGAGGATCTCGCGGAGGACACCCGTCGCGTCCGCCTGGTCGAAGATGGCGAACGAGGTGCCGCGGAAGCCGAGGGCGCGGGTCTCGGCGCCGAGCACGTCGAGGCCGAAGCGGTGGAAGGTGCAGACCTTGAGCTCCCTGGCGAGCTTGCCGCCGACGAGCTTGCCGACGCGCTCGTACATCTCGGCGGCGGCCTTGTTGGTGAAGGTCATCGCGAGGATGGAGCGGGCCGAGACGCCGCGCTCCATGAGGCGGGCGACGCGCTCGGTGACGACGCGGGTCTTGCCGGACCCGGCGCCCGCGAGGACGAGCATCGGCCCGAGCTCGTGCTCGACCGCCGCGCGCTGGGACGGGTTCAGGACGGGCGCCACGGAACGGCTGACTAGTCCCGCTGCGTCAGAAGCGCAACGCGTGGCGGGCGACAACGTCCGGCCCCGGGGACCTCACGTCCCGGGCCATCGTGCCGGGCGACAACGTCCGGCCCCGGGGACCGAGGGGGCCCTCACCTCCCGGGGCGGGGACTTCGGCGGGCCCCTGTCGTGGCCCGCCTACGACCCCGCCCCTCCGGTGAGGACCCCCTCGGTCCCCGGGGCCTCCTGCCGAGTGAGGGGGTTGGTGGAGGTTTTTTTCAGGACAGAAGAGGAATTTGCAGGGAGGCAGGGGACGGGGAGGAGAGAGCTCGAACTGATCTTGTCTCGCGCCTCCCCGTGATCCCTTCGCTGTCAGGGCGGAGTGGCGAACTGGCCCGGGAACGGGTTCGCGTCCTGGCGGCGCTGGATCTGGTCCGGGGTCCAGGGGGTGGTGCCGCGCTCGTGGAAGAGGGCGACGCCGATGATGCCGACGTTGCGGGTCTCGCCGTGCTTCTGGTTCGCGTAGGAGCCGCGCACCGAGCCGAAGCGGAACGCGGCGACGGTGTCCATGCTCTGACGGAAGCCGTCGATCTCCACCTCGCCGTGGCCGTCGACGAGGTAGCCGCGCTTCGCGAAGGAGGCGGGCTGGCCGTCGAGGACATCGAGGCCGTCGACGGAGACGACGCACTCGAGGCGGTTCGGGGTGAGGTTGCGCAGCACGATGCTGTAGCGCTGGCCGGCCTCGCCGATGACGAAGCTCTTCTCGCCGGCGACGAAGCCGCTCAGGAAGTTGCCGCGCTCGCTGCGCAGGCCGATCGCGACCGCGCCGCCGGCGAGCGTGAACGCCTGGGGCGCGGTGCGGCGGAAGCCGGCCGCGCTGGCCATGGCGCGGGCGCCCTCCTCGTCGTTGTAGAACAGGCTCGCCATCGTGAACGGCCTCTGAGGATCCGCGCGCACGAAGGGCACCGTCGAGATGCGCGAGACGCGGGTCTCGCCCCACTGCGTGCCAAGCCCCGGTCGATCCGCAGGCTCCGGGGAGGGCGCCTTGTGCGCGGCCGCGGCCTCGCCGCCGCTGGCCTCGGAGTGCGCCGAGGGGGGCGGGGCGGAGGGCTGCGCCGGGCTCGGCGCGGAGTCGTTCATCGCCATGGGCGCAGGCGCGCCGCCGGTCCCGGGCGCCGCCTCCGCGGCCGGCGCGTAGCTGCCCCCGGGGCTCATCGCCTCCGCGGCCGGCGCCTTCGCCGCAGCGCCGCAGCCCGCCACGCCCGCGAGGAGCGCCATCGCCAATGCAGCCAGCCCGATCCGTCGCATCCGGTTCATCAGTTCCTCCGTGTGCCTCAGCGGCGTGCCCCAAGAACGCACTCCCCCAGGCTACCTTACAGCGGGCTGCGATCGCTCCTCGATGTGCGAGGGACCGATGCCGGGCGGCTGCGGACCCGGCAGGCGCTGCGCGACCGCGGCGCCGAGCGCGGCCGACGCGACGGCCAGCGCGCAGAGCGCGAGCGCTCCCGGCGCCGCAGCCCCGGCAGTCCGTGGGCCCGCGGCGGCGAGGCGCGGGCGGCGAGCCGCGGGCACGAGGCGAGGCCGCGCAGGGCGCGCGGGCGGCGAGGCGGCAGGGAGCGCGCGCGCAAGCTTTGCACGCGCGGGCGAGGTCGAGACCAAGGCCCATGCGGGGACGGGCAGCGCCACGTGCGGTGCGAGATCGATCTCGGTCGGGTCGATGTCGGGCACGGACGCGGACACGGACACGGACACGGATGCGGGCACGGGCACGGCCACGGACACGGCCACGGGCACGGATACGGGCGCGGATGCGGGCACGGGCACGGACGCGGATGCGGGCAGGGATGCGGACGAGAGCGCGCGCAGATCGGGCGAGGGCTCGTCGAGACGGGCGAGGGCGAGGCGGATCTCCGCGGCCATCTCGCGCGCGGTCTGGAACCGGCGCGCGGGGGATTTCTCGAGGGCGCGCAGGATGATCCGCTCCACGTCGGGCGGGATCGGCTGCGGCGCGATCCTCGAGGGCGGCGGCGGCGGGCGGTCGCAATGCGCGAAGCGCAGCGCGTCGGGCTGACCGCGCAGGTCGTCGAAGGGGCCGCGGCCGGTGACGAGCTCGTAGAGCGCGAGGCCGGCGGCGTAGAGATCGGCGCGCGCGTCGACGGGGCCGGGGCGGCACTGCTCGGGCGCCATGGTGCGCGGGGTCCCGACGAGCGCGTCCGCCGCCGTCTGCCACGCGCCCGCGCTGTCGAGCTTCGCGACGCCGAAATCGAGGAGCTTCAGCAGGCCGCCCTCGCAAAGGAAGAGGTTCTCGAGCTTGACGTCGCGGTGCACGATGCCGGCCTCGTGCGCGGCGGCGAGGCCCTCCAGCGCCTGCTCCATGCACGCGAGCGCCGCGGCGACCTCGAGGTACCGCGCGCCCGCGAGCTCGGCGCGCAGGTCGCGGCCGCAGAGCAGCTCCATCACGAAGTAGGTCCGGCCGTCGGCCGTGGCGCCGAGGTCGAAGACGTCGACGAGGTTCGGGTGGCGGAGCCGCGCGACGGAGCGCGCCTCCGCGCGCATGCGCGCCGCGAGGTCCGGGCGGCCCGCGTGGAGCCGGTGCAAGAGCTTCACCGCGAAGCGCCGGCCGAGATCGACGTGCTCGACCTCGTAGACCTCGCCCATGCCGCCCTGCCCGAGCGCGCGGCGCACGACGAGGCGGGTGCCGAGCAGCGGCTCGCCGGGGCCGAGCAGGCGCCGGATCGGCGCGGCGCTCATGACGCCTCCGCGCGCGGTCGCGCGGCCCGCGCGGCCGCGTCCCGGCCGAGGAGCGCGTCGGCCATCGCCGCGGCGGTCTGCCACCGCTTCGCGGGGGCCTTGGCCATCGCGCGCGAGACCGCGCGATCGACGGAGTCCGGCACGCCGAGCAGCGCGCCGAGGCGCGGCGGGGGCGTGTAGAGGTGCGCGCGCATCGCGTCGATCACGTCGGGCACCGGGAACGGCCCGCGCCCGGCGATCGCCTCGAAGAGCAGGAGCCCGACCGCGTAGACGTCGGTGCGCGCGTCGACGCGGCCGCCGAGGATCTGCTCGGGCGCGAGGTAGCGCGGCGTGCCGAGCACGTGGTCATCGGTCGAGGCGCAGGCGTCGCCGATGACCTTCGCCACGCCGAAATCGAGCAGGATCGCCGCCTCGGGCGCGCGGGCGGAGGGCCGGCGCGCGCGGCGCCCCGGGCCGGCCGCGCCGGGCCGCGCGAGGAAGACGTTCGCGGGCTTGATGTCGCGGTGCACGATGCCGGCGCGGTGGGCCGCGGAGAGGCCCTCGAGCACCTCCAGGGTCATCGCCACGGCGGCGCCCGTCGAGAGCGGGCCGCGCCTGTCGAGCCGCTCGCGCAGCGTCTCGCCGCTGAGCAGCGGCATCACCAGGAACGGCCGGCCGTCGGCGGTCACGCCCGCGTCCTCGACCCGCACGACGCGCGGGTGATCGAGCGCCGCGAGCGCGCGCACCTCGTGCGCCAGGCGCGAGGCCGCCTCGCGCGATCCGACGAGCTGCGGGCGCAGCACCTTGAGCGCGCGGCGCTCGCCGCGCCGCCCGGCCACCTCGTAGACCTCGGACGAGGATCCCGCCCCGATCCGCCGCAGCAGCCGGTAGCTGGTCCCCACGAGCTCCATTCCTTCCTTTCTCTGCACCATGGACGTCAGCCTCCCTCGATCCGGGGTTCGAGCAGGGCGCGCGGCGATGCACCGGCGCCATTCATGAATCGGGTCGGCGCCGGCCCTCCGCGAGTTGCGCGCTCGCACGAGAAAATCGTCGCTTCAACGGATGTGCAGTACGCGCGCGCCGCGATCGCTGCGCGCGGTTTCAGGTGCCGCTGGACGGGGAGAGAGCCGCACCGGGCGCGGGCGCGGGCGCGGCTGGTGGATCAGTTCGAGAGTGCGAAGTGGATCAGTCGGAAGGCGCCGCCAAAAGGAGAGCGGGCGTGGAGCATCGGCCGGCGCCACCTCCGCTGCACCACGGGCAGCACGCTGCACGCTCTGCAGCGTCACTGTATCTCCGGCCGCACCACCACAACGCGCCCGGGTCGGGGCCGCACGTTCGCATGCGGGGGACCGTGCGCGCACGTGCGGGGGAGCGTGCGCGCACGTGCGGGCGCACGCTGCACCGGGCGCTCTCCCATCGGCGTGGATGTGCGCGAACGTGGGTTGATGCCCCCCGTGTCGAGCACACCCGCGCACCGGCATTCGAAGACGCTCGGCGTTCCATCCCGGGCTCATCGGAACGCGATCCCTGAACGATTGTCATCTGGACGCCGGCCGGCGGCTCCCCGTGCGCCATGCGCTCCGCCGCGCGGCGCTCCTGCGCGTGGCCCGCGGATCGGCCGCTCGCCGGCCACGGGGAAACCCGCGATTTCTCCCGGATCCAGCGCGCTCATGCCTCGAAGCGCGCCGGCAGATGCCGGTCGATCGATCGGCACCGGCAGCTCGGTGGATCCATCGCCGGGGATCGCCGGCGTCCATGTGTCGGTCGCTCGATCCATCTCCGGGGATCGCCGATGCCCAGCCATCCATCGCCGGATCCTCGGCTCCCCATGAGCCGATCCACATCCGGCGGTCGCTGATGTCCAGCTGCCCGTCGGTCGATCCTCCGTCCTCGGTGGGCCGATCCCCGGCCGGCGATCGACGACGTCCAGGTACCCATCGACCGATCCCCGGCCAGCCGTGGGCGGACCCAGTCCCGGCGGTGAGCGAGGTCCAGCGATCCATCGGCTCATCGCGAGCTGCCCGTGGGCAGATCCACGTTCGGCGGTCGGAGATGTCCATCTGCCCATGGGCCAAGCGAGACCTTCCGGTGGTCGGATCCTCACCAGGCGATCGTCGATGTCCATCTACCGGTCGTGCGACCCGGGGCTCTCCTGGGCGCGACCCACACGACGCGCTCGTCTGATACCGGCTCACCGCTCGCGCGCCGGCGTCCGCCGGCCGCCGCCCACTGAACACCGTGTGGCTTCACCGCGCCCGTCATGGAGGTGATTGACCTGTCCATCGACGCGCGCCGCCCGCTTCGCCGGCCGCCGCCTGCCGATGGCCATTCCCCCGACCGCGCGGTGGCATGGCGCCTGCTTTATGGCGCGGCGACCTCCGGCGGTCGGAGGGCTTCACACCAGGAGACGCGATATGGTCATCTTCTCGATCTACAACGGCCCGCACGCGCTCGATCTCACCAGCCTGCAGGGCAAGCTCATCGACATCGAGGCTGGAGGGATGCGTGGCCTCAGGACCGACATGGAGGGGTTCCCGCTCGTGGTGCACGAGCTCGCGCAGGGCGTGCCCGTGGCGGGCGCCGCGGCCGGCGTCCCGCAGGACGTCTACGAGCATTTCGTCATGTGCAACGAGACGGTCCAGGCGCTCGACGAGCGCCTGGCCATCGCGCGCAAGCAGGTCGAGGTGCTCGAGGAGAGCCGGGCTTATTACGTCGACGCCCGCCAGAACGACATCAGCCTGATGGTCGACGCGATGCGGTCCCGCGCCCAGCGCCGCAAGGACACCTCGGTGCTGATCCCCTTCGAGGCGACCCTCCGCTACAGCAGCCAGAACGCGGACAAGGCCGTCCGCACGCGCCGGCAGAACGCCCAGGCGCAGGCCGAGGCGGAGGCCGCGCCGCCCGCGACCTCGCCCGCCGCGCCGCCCGCGACTTCGCCCTCCCCGGCGCCCACGTCCCCGCCCGCCGCGTCCCCCGCGGCGCCGCCCGCCTCGTCTTCACCGGCCTGAGCCTCACCCCTCCTGGTCGCCGGGGCTGCCATGCAGCAGCCCCGGCGGACCAGGGGCATCTCACGGAGCCGCAGCGCGCGCATTGCCCCTGATGGGGCCGAGGGGCGAAGCCCCGATTGGATTGCGGCCGCAGGCCGCGCGAAGTCTTAGCTGGAAAGAAGCTCATCGACCCCGATGAGCCAAACGTCAGGATGCGAAACATATGACAAGATCGACGAAATGGGAAGAAAGCAGGTCGAACCCCCGCGCAGGCAAGAGGGCTTCCGGGCGCAGTCCCTGGCTGTTCGCTCTGCTCATCGTGCCGGCCGCGACGGTCACGGCCGGCCCAGGTTGCGGCTCCGACGTCCAGGAGACCGCAGGCGAAAGAGCCGCGGAGATGGAGCTCGCCTTGTGCGCGCCCGCGGACTGCGAGGACGGGGACCCGTGCACGGAGGACGTGTGCGACGCCGGTGGCTGTGTCCATACCCTGAAGCAGCGCGGATCGCCCTGCTCGGATGGCGATGCCTGCACCGTGAACGACGTCTGTGATCCCACCGGCGCCTGCGTGGGTTTGCCCACTGACGGATCGGACGGGAACCCGTGCACCATTGACTCCTGCGATCCTGCGACCGGCGTGACCAACGTGCCGGTCGCGGCGGGGACCTGGTGTACCGACGGCAATGCCTGCACACGAGGCGATCAGTGCGACGGCGGAGGGCACTGCCTCGGGGCGCCGGTTGCGGCCGGCACCGCATGCGACGACGGGAACGAGTGCACCGGCTCGGATCAGTGCGACAGCGGCGGAGCCTGCGCCGGAACGGCGCTGGCGAATGGGACCGCGTGTGACGATATTCCGTGCCAGGTCGAGCTCTGCTCCAGCGGGCGGTGTATCCGCACCGGAAGCTACGATCCCGACGGCTCGGCCTGCGATTATGCGGCGTGCCGCGACGGAGAGACCTGCTCGAACGGTCAATGCCAGGGAGGGACGCAGCTCGCCGCCGGCACGGCCTGCCCGGATGGGAATGCGTGCAACGGTGCCGAGACCTGCAATGACGCCGGCGCTTGCGTGGCCGGCGACGCCATCCTCGTCGGAGATGGCCAGCCCTGCACGGTGGACCTCTGCGACCCTGGCACGGGCGCCCTCACGCACCCGGTCGCGGCCGCGGGCGCGCCATGCTCGGACGGGGACCTCTGCAACGGCGACGAGACCTGTGACGGGATCGGCCCCGGAGCCTCGTCGTGCCTCGCGGGCGTGGCTCCGGTGGTCGATGACGGGAATCCATGTACGCTGGACATGTGCGATCCTGT
>CAYQYG010000283.1:0-12174 GCA_964421485.1 uncultured Polyangiaceae bacterium
CCCTGCGCCCCGAGCCCCGTCGGCGGCGGCGACTGAATGTGCGGAGACGGCCGCGGCTGCATGGGCCCGGACGGCGGCGGCGGCGGCGGCGCCGGGGGCGGCGCGCTCGGGGAGGACCCACGCGCGGCCTCCTGCGGCAGCCGGATCGTGAACTTCGCCCCCTTCTCGGAGGACTCCACGTCGATCGTGCCCGAGTGCTCGTCGACGATCTTCTTCACGATCGCCAGCCCGAGCCCCGTCCCCCCGCGCTTGCCCGAGGTCACGAACGACTGGAACAGCCTCGCCTCGACCTCCTTCGGGATCCCCTTGCCCGTGTCCGCGACGCTCACCACGAGATCGCCGCCGTCGCGGTACGCCCGGATGGTCACCTTGCCGCCCCGCGGCCGCATCGCCTCGGCCGCGTTGCGCACGAGGTTGTGCACCACGCGCGTCATCTTCGCCTCGTCGAAGCGCGCCGTCCCGCGATCGTCGAGCTCCATCGACAGCGTCACGTCGGTCCCCGCGAGCTCCTGCGCGAGCTGCTTCTCCATGTCGCCGAAGAACTTCGTCAGATAGACCTTGCGCACGAGGATGCTGCGCTCGCCGCGCGCGAACTCCAGCACCTCGCGCTGCATCGCGCTGATCACGTCGAACTGCTTCAGGATCAGCCGCGCGTGCTCCTCCCGCGTCTCCGCGTCCGGCGCCCCGGCCATGAGCTGCACGTACCCGCTGATCACCGTGAGCGGCGTCCGCATGTCGTGCATCACCCCGGAGAGCAGCCGCCCGATGGACGTCAGCCGCTCGCTCTTCTCCTTCTCGATCCTCGACCGGAACAGCCGGATCGCCGTGGACGCGTTCGCTGACACGAGCCGCAGGAGCGCCCGATCGTCGGTCGAGAACCCGTTCGCCTTGCGCGAGTTGTAGAGCGCCATCGCCCCGACCGGCGCGTCCTCCTCCCCCTCGAGCGGCA
The DNA here is from genome assembly GCA_964421485.1 of uncultured Polyangiaceae bacterium. GTDB lineage: Bacteria > Myxococcota_A > Polyangia > Polyangiales > Polyangiaceae > CAYQYG01. Next base: position 950 of record CAYQYG010000283.1, read on the forward strand.
CCGCGATGGCCGACCGCACCTCGAGGCCCAGCGCCTGCGGGGCCCGCGGCGCGAGCGCGCGCTCCGAGGCCGGCGGCCCGACCTCCGCGCCCGCGTCCGCGTCGCCCGGCACGCTCACGGCCTCGTTGTTCGCCATGGCCCAGCCGATGATCCCCTGCCCCCGCTTCATCGGGATCCGCTTGACCTCCGGCTGCTCGGCCGCGCTCGAGTCCAGATCGACGAAGTACAGGAACACGCCCGCTTCCGCCTCGTCGACCAGCACGCCCCCCGCCCGCGCGTCGCACGCTCGCCCCGCCTCGGAGATCACGCCGCGCGCGAGCTCCTCCAGCGTCACCGCGCGCCCCATCGCGCTCTCGAGCTCGAAGAGCAGCTTGAGATCGCTCACGCGGTGCTCGAGCTGCTCCTTCGTCTCGACGAGCTGCATGTTCTTCTGGATGACCGACAGGAACAGCCGCGAGTTATCGATCGACACCGCCGCCTGCGTCGCGAGCGCCGACAGGAGCTCCTCGTCGTGCTGCGAGAACTCCTGCTCCCCGCGCTTGTTCAGCACCTGCACCACGCCGATCGTCCGGCCGACGTGGTTCTTCATCGGCGCCGCGAGGATCGACCTCGTCCGGTACCCGGTGATCTCGTCCCAGTGCCGCTGGAAGCGCTTGTCCCGGTACGCGTCCTTCACCCGGACGCTCCGCCCCACCTTGGCCACGTAGCCCGCGATCCCGCTGCCGACCTCGAGCTCGATCGACCGCGCCTCGTGCCCGATGATGATCCGCGACAGGAGCTTCTGCCGCGCCTCGTCGAGCAGGTAGAGCGTCGCCCGATCGGCCTCGAGCAGCTCCGTGATCTTCTTGAGGATCAGCTCGAGGAGCTGATCGAGATCCAGCGTGCTCCCCAGCGCCAGCCCGACGTCCTGGAGCGCCTGCGCCGTCCGCTCGGCCCGCGCGAGGCGCTCCTCGAGCTCGCTCACCTGAGCCTGGAGCTCCCGGACGCGGTCCAGCTTCGCCGTCACTCCCTGGACGCTAACATGACTTCGCCCGGGGGACCCCGTGCGCCCGCGCGCCGCGCCTTCCCGGCGCGGTGCGCACCTCGCAGCAGATCAACACCCGGGCGCCGACCGCCGGCCCGCCGCGCGCCGGCGCGCGTGACCGCGCGCCGGCGAGCGCGACCCTGCGCTCACTGGTTCATGCTCTCGAGGAACTCCTGGTTCGTCTCGGTCCTGCTGACCTTGTCCAGGAGGAACTCCATCGAGTCGATCACGTTCAGCGGGTGCAGGAGCTGCCGGAGCAGCCAGACGCGCTGCAGGATCCACTCCGGCAGGAGCAACTCCTCCTTGCGCGTCGCGCTCTTGTTGATGTCGAGGCAGGGGAAGATCCGCTTCTCCATCAGCTTGCGATCGAGGTGGATCTCGCTGTTGCCCGTCCCCTTGAACTCCTCGAAGATCACCTCGTCCATGCGCGACCCGGTGTCGACGAGCGCCGTCGCCACGATGGTCAAGGAGCCGCCCTCCTCCACGTTGCGCGCCGCCCCGAAGAAGCGCTTCGGCTTGTGCAGCGCGTTCGAGTCGACGCCGCCGGAGAGGATCTTCCCGCTCGGCGGGACCACGGTGTTGTAGGCGCGCGCGAGGCGCGTGATCGAGTCGAGCAGGATGACCACGTCGTGCTTGTGCTCGACGAGGCGCTTCGCCTTCTCGATGACCATCTCCGCGACCTGCACGTGCCGGGTCGCCGGCTCGTCGAAGGTCGAGCTGATCACCTCGCCCTTCACCGTGCGCTGCATGTCGGTCACCTCCTCCGGGCGCTCGTCGATCAGCAGCACGATGAGCGTCGTGTCCGGGTGGTTCGCCGAGATCGCGTTCGCGATCTGCTGGAGCAGCACCGTCTTGCCGGCCCGCGGCGGCGACACGATGAGGCACCGCTGCCCCTTCCCGATCGGGCAGAGCATGTCGATGATCCGCGTCGAGAAGCTCTTCATCCCGTTCTCGATGTTGAACTTCTGCTGCGGGTAGAGCGGCGTCAGGTTGTCGAAGAGGATCTTGTCGCGCGCGACCTCCGGCGGCTCGCCGTTGATCTTGTCGACCTTGAGCAGCGCGAAGTACGCCTCGCGCTCCTTCGGCGGCCGGATCGAGCCGCTCACGCTGTCGCCCGTGCGCAGGTTGAACCGCCGGATCTGCGACGGGGACACGTAGATGTCGTCCGGGCCCGGCAGGTAGTTGTAGTCGGGCGCGCGGAGGAACCCGAAGCCGTCCGGCAGGCACTCGAGGACGCCCTCGCCATAGACAGGCTGGTCCTTCGCCGCGTGCGCCTGCAAGAGCGCGAAGATGACCTCCTGCTTGCGCAGCCCGGCGGCCCCCTCGATGTTGAGGGACTTCGCCATCTGCACGAGCTCGGCCATCGGTTTCTGCTTCAGTTCCCTGAGGTGCATGAGTCGGAGCGCTCCGGATGGGACGGCGTTCACGCCCGCTGGGCGCACGATCCGTCGGTCAATGGTTGAGGGGGGATTTCGAAACGGGGTTCGGAGCGCTGGCCGCGCCCACGTGGAGCGCGACCTGGAGCCCCGAAATGTCAAACCAGAAGGCGTGCCCGAGCGAGCCGGGCGGTCGTTGGTGGGAGCAGGCGCGCAGCCGGCTCGCCGCCGGGTGAGGCCGCCACGACGTGAGCGACGGGCGGCCCCAGGGTTGATTCGAGCGCGATGCCGAGCAGGTGCCGGCTAACGGGCGGCGACTCTATCAAGCAGGCCTGCTCTGTCAATCCACGCAGGCCGCGCTCCTCGTTCCCGCGCTCGGGACGCAGCGCGCCGCCCATGACGCCCGCTCGAGGTCTGGGGCTCCGGGTCCCCTCCCCCGGCGGCGCCCCCGCGCCGTCCGAACTTGCCGCCCCCGAAGTTGCCTCCCCCGGCACGCGCGGCTAATGCAGCCTGGTTCCATGGGTCTCAAACAGGTCCAGCTCTTCGTCCGCGGCCGCGTCCAGGGCGTCTTCTTCCGCGCGTCCGCGCAGCGCGAGGCCAAGCGCCTGGGTCTCACCGGGTGGGTGCGGAACCGGTCCGACGGAAGCGTCGAGATCCTCGCCGAGGGCGAGGAGGATCAGCTCAAGGAGCTCATCGCCTGGGGCCACCGAGGACCGAGCGCCGCGCGCGTCGAGCGCGTCGACGTCCGATGGCGAAGCTTCTCGGGAGACTACTTCGATTTCCGCATCACAGAATGAGCCCCCCCGGCCGCCGCGGCGACCGGGGGACCTCACCGGCGGCGCGCTCGGAGCGGAAGGCCCGCGACGCCGGGCGCGTTCCCGCGCAGGGCCTGAGGACCGGCCCGATCGCACCGTGAGGCTTCGAATGCGGCTCCCCGTCGTATGGCTCAGCTTGGTCTCGCTGCTCGCGATCGCGCCCGCCCCTGCGCGCGCCGCCGGCGAGATCGCCCCCGCGCCCTCGGCCGCCGCCTCCCCGTCCGCCCTGCCCGAGCTCCCGCGCCTCGCCCCCATCGCGCAGCCCGAGCCCGACCCCGCCGCGGTCCGCGAGCTCGACCGCGTGCTCGAGCAGATCACCGCGCACGACGCCCGCTCCCGCCAGGGCGCCCGCGCGTCGCTCGAGGAGGTCCCCCCGGGCATCATCGGCGCCGTCCGCCTCCGCGTGCAGGACATCCGCGGCTCCATCGATCGCGACGCCGCGCCCCGCGTGCTCGCCGACGCCCGGAAAGCCGGCCGAAAGGCCATGAAGGCGACCAAGGGTGACGACACCGGGAAGGAGCCCAGGAAGGACCAGAAGTCGAAGGGCAAGGGCAAGGAGGACGAGGAGGACGGCGACTGGCTCGACTTCATGCTCGCGACGCCGCGCCCCGACGACAGCGCGTGGCGCGACGTCACGAAGCTCCTCGCCATGGAGCGCATGCTCGCCGCGAACGGCACCACGCCCGCCGTCCGCGAGCTCATCGCCCTGCATGCCTACTTCGGCGACCTCCTCCGCATCGACCTCCAGCGCCAGATCGCGAAGCTCCGCGACAAGGCCGTCCCCGCCCTGATCGAGGCGCGCCAGCATGACGCCAAGCTCATCCAGCGCTGGGCCAACAAGCAGCTCGACCTGCTCGGCCGCGCCATCCCCGGCGAGGCCGTCTCCTCCAACGACACGCAGATCCTCGCCGACGTCCTCCGCGCCTACGGCCGCACCCGCGACGTCGACGCCGTCCGCGTGATCCTGAGCTTCTGCAACAGCGACCGGGAGCGCCTCCGCGAGGCGGCCCGCGAGTCCATCGCCGCGATCGGCGAGCCCGGCATCTGGCAGCTCCGCGACGTCTACCTCAACCTCACCGGCAACAAACCCCCGCGCGAGTGGACCTGGGATCGCATCGCCCGCGAGCTCTTCGCGACCTACGACCGCGCCCGCCTCGCCGAGGTCTACAAGCTCATGGACGCCGGCCTCGCCGCCGCCGAGGCGGGCAAGCTCGAGGAGGCGACCAGCGCCTTCGACAAGGTCCTCGCCCGCTCCCCGCTCTTCGAGCGCCGCAAGGAGATGGTGAAGACCTACGTCGCCCGCGCCCGTGCCCTCGCCGAGGACCGCCGCACCCCCGGCCGGGTCGAGCAGGCCCTCGCGATGATGCGCAAGGCCCTCCGCCTCGATCCTGCCGGCGATCGAGCCAGGAAGCTCGAGGCCGAGATCGCCTACCTCGACGGCCTGGTCCTCATCGAGCAGGGCACCCCCGACAAGTTCACCTTCAAGCGCGCGCTGGAGCTCGACCCCTCCCACGCCGGCGCCCGTGAGGCCCTCGCCTCGCTCGAGGACAAGGTCGCCCCGCGAGAGAGCCACCTGCACCGCTACATCGCCGCCGGTGGGATCGGCGTCGCCGCCCTCATCGCGATGGCCTTCCTGGCCCGCCGCCGCTCCTCTCACGCCCGGGGCTCCGGATCGCCGGACGGCGCCCTGCGCCCCAGGCCGCCGCTCCCCGCCGCTCCCCGCGCGGCCAGCGATGCCCCCGACCCGGCGCAACCTCCCCCCGAGCCCGCGCAGTCTCCCCCCGAGCCCGCGCAGTCTCCCCCCGAGCCCGCGCCTCCGAGGGTTGAATCCGCGCCGCCGGCCATCGAGCCCGCGCCCTCCACGGAGCGCGGCGAGCCCCTGGAGCCCCCTCAGGCATAGCGACGCGCCGATCGCGCGGAGCCTGCTGCCTGCCTGGCCGCTGAGCCGGCGTCATGCGCGGCCGTGAAGCCGACAAAATGCCGAAGGCCGCCGGACGATCCGGCGGCCCTCGCGCGTATTCGGGTCAGCCTGCCGCCGTTGCCGGCGCCGCGGGCTCGGCCGCCACCACGGGCTCGGCGGCCTCCGTCGGCGCCGACTCCGCGGGCGGAGGCGCGTCGATGAACTCGATCAGGCACATCGGCGCGTTGTCGCCGCGCCGCGGCCCGAGCTTGATGATCCGGGTGTAACCCCCGGGCCGACCCTCGAAGCGCTTCGAGAGCTCGACCATCACCTTCTCGACGATATCCACCTTCGACCCGTCGCGTGTCACCCCCCACCGGGGAATGAACGCGCCGATCAGTCGCTCGGCGTGGAGCCGCCGCGCCCGATCGCCGGGGCTGAGCTCCCCGTTTGCCGTGTAAGCAACCTTACCAAGCCGGGTCGCCTTGGAGATCAACCGCTCCGCCACGCGCCGGAGCTCCTTCGCCTTGGCGTCGGTCGTCTCGATGCGCTCGTGCGTGATCAGGTTCGCCGCCAGGTTGCGAAACATCGCCCGCCGGCTCGAGGTATCCCGACCAAACTGCCTGCCCGCTTTCTTGTGACGCATGACGTTCCCTCAGACCTTGCTCAGGCCTGCGCCTGCTGCGCCTTCCAGCGCTCGAGGAGCTGCGGCCAGTTGTCGATCTTCATCCCGAGCGAGAGCCCCATGTTGGCGAGGATCTCCTTGATCTCCTTCAGCGACTTCCTGCCGAAGTTCTTGGTCTTCAGCATGTCCTGCTCGGTGCGCTGAACGAGCTCGCCGATGAGCGTGATGTTCGCGTTCTGGAGGCAGTTCGCCGACCGGACGCTGAGCTCGAGCTCCTCGACGGACCGGAACAGGTTCTCGTTGAGCGGCTCGTCGTCGCTCATCACCGCCTGGTAGCTCGTCTCCTCGCTCTCCTCGAAGTTCACCCAGATGGAGAGCTGCTCCTTCAGGATCTTCGCGGCGAACGCCACCGCATCCGCGGGCGTGACCGAGCCGTTGGTCCAGACCTCGAGCGTCAGCTTGTCGTAGTCCGTCACCTGCCCGACGCGCGCGTTCTGCACGGTGTAGTTCACCTTGCGGATCGGCGAGAAGAGCGCGTCGATCGGGATCGTGCCGATCGGCATCGTCGGCGTCTTGTTGCGCTCCGCGGGCACGTAGCCCCGGCCCACGTTCACCGTGAGCTCCATCGAGAGCGGCCCCTTCTTGTCGAGCACCGCGATCAGGTGATCCGGGTTCAGCACGCTGAGCCCGTCCACCAGCTGGATATCGCGCGCGTACACCGGCCCCGGCCCCTCGCGATCGATGCGCACCGAGTACGTCTTCGGCGTGCTCGCCTTGAAGACGACCTCCTTGACATTCAGGATGATGTCGCTGACGTCCTCCACGACGTCGGGCACCGTCGTGAACTCGTGCAGCGCGCCCTCGATACGGATCGCCGTCGCCGCCGCGCCCTGGAGGGACGAGAGCAGCACCCGCCTCAGCGAGTTGCCGATCGTGATGCCGAAGCCCCGCTCCAGCGGCTCGCAGGTGAACTTCGCGTAGAACTGGTTCGAGGTCTCGGTGTCGATCGAGATGCCCTTCGGGCGGATGAGGTCGCGCCAGTTCCGGGCGATCATGGTGAGGTTCGGTCCATTCATCGTCATGGGCATCTCCTTTCCGTATCGGGTCCGCGCGGAGGTCCCGCGCCGCCGATCGCACTCGACCGACCGGCGCCGCCTCCTGCCCGCGTATCTCTCCAGCCTTCTGCCGCGCGCCTCTCCTGCGCGCTCGCGCGCGCCTGCGCGCGCCGCGACCCGAGCCTGCGCCCGGGCCGCGCACCGATCAGCGCGAGTAGTACTCGACGACGAGCTGCTCGCGGATCTCCGGCTCGTTCAGGTCCTCGCGGACCGGCGCGCCCTTCACCGATCCATTGAAGGCCGCGCGATCCACATCGAGCCAGCTCGCGACCGGGCGCTTGTCCGCGCCGGCCACCGAGGCCGCCACCATCTTGAACTTCCGCGCGCCCTCGGTGAGCTCGACCTTGTCGCCCACGCGAACGACGTAGCTCGGGATGTCGAGCCGCTTCCCGTTCACCTTGACGTGGCCGTGCCGCACGAGCTGCCGCGCCTCGGCGCGCGACGCGCCGAAGCCGAGGCGGTGCACGACGCTGTCGAGCCGGCGCTCGAGCAGCGCGAGCATCTCCTCGCCGGTCCGGCCCTTGCGGCGGCTCGCCTCCTGGAAGTAGCCGCGGAACTGCCGCTCGAGCACGCCGTAGATGCGGCGCACCTTCTGCTTCTCGCGCAGCCGCACCGCGTACTCGCTGAGCTTGATCCGCCCCTGGCCGTGCTGGCCGGGCGGGTACGGGCGCCGCGTGTAGGCGCACTTCTCGGAGTAGCACCGCTCGCCCTTGAGGTAGAGCTTCATCCCCTCGCGGCGGCAGAGCTTGCAGACCGGACCAATGTAGCGAGCCATTGTGACTTACCTCAAACCCTGCGGCGCTTCGGCGGCCGGCAGCCGTTGTGGGGGATCGGCGTGACGTCCCGGATCAGCGTCACCTTGAACCCGGCGGTCTGCAGCGCGCGGAGCGCGCTCTCGCGCCCGGCGCCCGGACCCTTCACGAACACCGCGACGGAGCGCATCCCGTGCTCCTGCGCGCGCCTCGCAGCCTCCTCGGCCGCGAGCTGCGCCGCGAACGGCGTCGACTTCCGCGACCCCTTGAAGCCGCGCGCCCCCGCCGACGACCACGCGATCGCGTTGCCGTTGATGTCCGTGATCGTGACGACCGTGTTGTTGAAGGTCGACTGGATGTGCGCGATCCCGGCCGAGACGTTCTTCTTGACCTTTTTCTTCTGCTTGGCCTTGCTGGCCGTCTTCGCTTGCGCCATGGCGTTTTATCCCCGCTCGATCACTTCGGTGCAGCACGCCGCTGGAGCATGCCCTTGCGCGGACCCTTGCGCGTCCGCGCGTTCGTGTGGGTCCGCTGTCCGTTCGCCGGCAGCCCGCGCCGGTGTCGCAGCCCCCGGTAGCAGCCGAGGTCCATCAGCCGCTTGATGTTGAGCTGGATCTCGCGCCGGAGATCACCCTCCACCTTGTACTCGGCGTCGAGCAGGTCGCGGATGAGCTTCACCTCCGCGTCGCTCAGCTCCTCGACCCGCTTGTTCTCGGGGATCTTCGTCTTCTTGCAGATCTCTTTGGCGAGCGTGCGCCCGATGCCGAAGAGGTACGGCAGAGCGAAAGCCACGTGCTTACGACGGGGAAGATCGACACCAGCAATACGAGCCATGGTTACTCCAGACCGGACAAGGGGACTCGGGCGAGCTCGCTAGTTCCCCTGGCGCTGCTTGTGGCGCGGGTTCTCGCAGATGATCCGGACGACGCCGCGGCGCCGCACCACCTTGCACTTGTCACAAATCTTCTTGACACTCGGTCGCACCTTCACGGGGGACCTCCAGATTTCCAGAGAGTTACTTGTGCCGGTAGGTGATCCGGCCGCGGCTCGGGTCGTACGGCGAGACCTCCACGGTCACGCGGTCGCCCGGAAGAATCTTGATGTAGTACTGTCGCATCCGGCCGCTGATCGTCGCCAGCACGCCCAGCCCATTGTCCGCCTTCACCCGGAACATCGCGTTCGGGAGCGCCTCCTGAACGACGCCGTCGAACTCGAGCTTGTCGCCCTTCGGTTCCTTCGGCGTTCTTGTCGTCTTCGACCGGCTCATGCTCCACCCGGGTTCGATCGGCCGAGGGCAGCGAGCACCCTCTGCGTGACTTCCTCGGGGTCTCCCACGCCGTCGACCCGCCGGAGGAGCCCCTTCTTCTCGTAGAACGGCAGAAGGGCCGCGGTCATCGCCTCGTATGCATCCAGGCGCTTCCCGACGGCCTCGGGCCTATCGTCTGCCCGGTGCTCGAGCTCGGCACCGGGGGGCGGCGGATTATAGACGAGATGATATATCTGTCCAGTGCGTTTGTCGGTCCGCCGATGAATCAGTCGCTCTTCCAGCAAAGAGCGCGCGACGTCAAGCTGAACAACCGCCTCGATCTCCTGGGATCGGCTCGCCAGCAGCGCGTCGAGGGCCTCGGCCTGGGGCACCGTGCGCGGGAAACCGTCCAGCAGGAAGCCACCGGCCGCGTCGGGCTCGAGCGTGCGCCGATCGATCAGCGAGATGACGGCCTCGTCCGGGACCAGGCCGCCCGAGTCCATGATGTCCAGGAAGCGCTTCTCGAGCGTGCCCGCGCGCTTGGCGTCGCGGAGCATGTCGCCCGTGGAGATCTGCGGGATCCCGAAGCGCTCGCGGAGGACCTTCGCCTGGGTCCCCTTCCCTGACCCCGGGGGGCCGACCAGAATGACAATCATCGCCCCCACCTCACCCCTCCGGCAGCCTGCGACCGCGGATCCGACCGGCGCCCGGGCCCGTGAGCCCCTCGTAGCTGCGCGTGATCAGGTGCGCCTCGATCTGGTTCACCGTGTCGAGCGCCACGCCGACGACGATCATGATCGACGTCCCGCCGAACCCGATCGGGACGCGCACGAGGTTGCCGAAGATCGCGGGCAGCACGCACACCGCCGCGACATAGATCGCACCGCCGAAGGTGATGCGCTGCACCACCTGGTGGATGTAATCGGCGGTCTGCTTGCCCGGCCGGATCCCCGGGATGTTCGCCTGCTGCTTCTTCAGGTTCTCCGCGACGTCGACCGGCTGGAAGGTGACGTTCGTGTAGAAGAAGCAGAAGAAGACGATGAGCAGCGCGTAGCCGGTGTTGAAGACCCAGTCGCCGCGGTTGATGATGCCCTGGATCTTGTCGGCGCCGGGCACGTTCATGTTCGCGAGGGTCGCGGGGAACATCAGGAGCGACGACGCGAAGATCGGCGGGATCGTGCCGGCCGTGTTCACCTTGAGCGGCAGGTGCGCGTTCTGCCCGCCGTACACGCGTCTGCCCACCTGCCGCCGCGAGTACACGATCGGGATCTGCCGGCGCCCGTTCTCGAAGAAGGCGATCACGCCGATCACGACCACGATGAACGCGACGACGATCGCCATCGTCAGCGGCTGGAGATCGCCCGCGTTCGCCGCAAGGTAGTTGCCGATCTCCTCGGGGATCCGCGTCACGATGCTCGCGAAGATCAGGAGCGAGATGCCGTTCGACACGCCCCGCTCGGTGATCTGCTCGCCGATCCACATCAGGAACGCGGTCCCGGTGGTCAGCGTGATGACCGTCATCAGCTGGAAGGCCAGGCCGGGGTGATTCACGATCCCCGCGCCGGTCTCGCCGCTCGAGAGCCCCTCGAGCATCTTCGCGATGCCGAACGCCTGGAAGACCGACAGCGCGACCGTGCCGTAGCGCGTGTACTGGTCCAGCCGCCGCCGCCCCTGCTCGCCCTCCTTCCGCAGCTCGTCGATGGGCTTGTACACCATGCCCATGAGCTGGAGGATGATGGAGGCCGAGATGTACGGCATGATGCCGAGCGCGAAGATCGACAGGTTCTCGAGCGCGCCGCCCGAGAACATGTTGAAGAAGCTGAGCAGCCCCGACTGCTTCGCGACGAACTGCCGCATCGCGTTCCGGTCGACGCCGGGCGTCGTGACGAACACGCCGACGCGATAGACGGCGAGCATCACGAGGGTGAAGATCACGCGCCGCCGAAGCTCGGGGACCTTGTGGAAGTTCGTGATTCCCGCGAGGCTGGCCATGGTGCTGAGCTCTGACTGAGGGGGCGGCGGCGCCGGAGCGGCTAGGAGGAGGACGAGTCGGTGGATTTACCCCGGGACGCCGGCGGCGCAAGCACCACCGCCTTGCCCCCGGCCTTCTCGATCTTCGCGATCGCGCCCTTCGAGAAGCGGTGCGCCGTCACGGTGAGCTTCTTCGTGAGCTCGCCGTCGCCGAGGACCTTGAGCTGATCGAACCGGCCCTGCACGAGGCGGCTCTGCCGGAGCGCAGCCACATCGACCTGCGCGCCGTCCTCGAACACGTCGAGCGACCCGACGTTCACGCTCACGACCACGTCCGCGAGCGGGTTGCGGAAGCCGCGCTTCGGGAGGCGGCGCTGGATCGGCGTCTGGCCGCCCTGGAA
>CAYQYG010000284.1:0-12168 GCA_964421485.1 uncultured Polyangiaceae bacterium
TGGCAGACGCACTAGCTTGAGGTGCTAGCGGGTAACACCGTGGGGGTTCAAGTCCCCCCCTTCGCACTACGATTCGTTTTTCCGGTCGATTTCGGTCTGTTGGAAGTCTTGTCGAGCGCGCGTCCGCCGGGCTGGTGCGGCGCGTTCATCGCACCCGCCGGCGCGCGCCCGTCTTCCACGGGCGCGTAGAACGAGACCCCGCGGACGTTCTCCTCGACGTGCAGCGGATGCTGCATGGCGGGGAACGCGCGCTGCTCGCACTCGAGGCGCTCGCAGAGCCGGCAGGTGACCCCGACCGGCACTGCGGCGTCGAGGTTGTCGAGGTCGACGCCGTCGGCGTAGACGAGCTCGCGCGCGTACTTCACGTCGCAGCCCATCCCGATCGACTGCACCGTGTGCGGGACGTGGTAGCCGCCGCGATCGCTGCGCACCGTGCGTGCGATGCAGAAGTAGACCGTGCCGTCGGGCATGCGCGAGAGCTGCGTCCGGATCATGCCGGGCGTCATCAGCGCCGCGTGCACGTTCCACCGCGGGCACGCGCCGCTGAACCGCGCGAAGCGGATCCCTGACCCGCTGAAGCGCTTCGAGATGTTGCCCGCGATGTCGATGCGCACGAGGTGCATCGGCACGCCCTCGGCGCCTGGGCGGCGGAGCGTGGTGAGGCGGTGGCAGACCTGCTCGAAGCTCGTGCCGAACCGGTGCGCGAGCAGCTCGATGTCGTAGCGCTCGGCCCGCGCGGCCTCGTAGAACGGCTGGTAGGGCATCAGCACCGCGGCCGCGAAGTAGTTCGCGAGCGCCACGCGCGCGAGCGCCCGCGACTCCGCCGTCGTGAGCGTCTCGTCGCGGAGCAGGAGATCCATGCGCTCGGACTGCGTGAGCAGGCCGGCCTGGTGCGCGACCTGGAACCGCCGGCTGCGCGGCGGGAGCACCTCGGAGATGCTGAGCACGCGCGCTTCCGGATCGTAGCGGCGCATCGCCTTGCGCTCGTCCGCGACCCGCACGATCCGCACGTCGATGCCGAGCCTCTCGCGCAGGTACTTCACGAGCCCGCGGTGGACGTCCTCCTGATCGAGCCGCGCGTCCTTCCAGAGCGCCTCCGCGGCCTCCTCGAGCGCGGGGAAGTGGTTCATGTGGCGCTGCACCAGATCGCTGACCTCCTCGGAGGGCAGCCGCGACGACGGGGCGCCGGTGAAGCCGTCGGTCGCGAGCCGCTCGCCGAGCGTGGCCACGGACTCCCGCGTCGTCGCGTACGAGCGGTAGAGCGTCAGCACCGCGCGCGCGACGTTCGGCGAGCTCGCGACGAGCTCTCGCAGGTCGTGGTTGGTGAGCCCGTGCGTCTCGAAGATGGGATCGCCGAACGCCTCGAGCAGGTCGGCCGACAGGCGCGCGTCCTCCTCGGATGCGGCGAACGTCTGGAGATCGAGCTGGAAGATCTGCGCCAGGCGCAAGAGGAGCGGCGCCGTCAGCGGGCGGCGGTTGTTCTCGATGAGGTTCAGGTAGCTCGCCGAGACGCCGAGGCGCTCCGCCAGATCGACCTGCGTCATCTGCTCGCGGCGCCGGAGCGCGCGGACCTTCGCCCCGAGGAGCGGCGCCTCTGCCATCGAAAAATCCTCCCTCAGACGACCTGGCAGCCGCCCGCGTCAATCCGAACCCGCAGCGGCCCCACGAGTTTACAATTATTTACTGGTTAACAGCAAGTAAAATTGTTTTGTCAACAACGTCAACCGATTGAATTTCAACATGAAGTTGACCGGATCGCGAACATGACAAACCATGGTTTGTTGTAACGACGCATGGCGTCGGCGGAGGTGTGGATGAGCTCTCCTGCTGAGTCAAACCTGGACGTGCTGGGCCCGCCGACGGCGGGGGATGAGGTCGTGCTCACCCCGATGGCGCTCCGCTTCGTCGCCGATCTCGTGCGCGCGTTCGGCCCGCGTGTGGCGGAGCTGCTCGAGCGGCGGCGGCAGGTGCAAGCGCGGCTCGACGCGGGGGAGCGGTTCGACTTCCTCGCGGACACGCGCGCGGTGCGCGAGGCGGACTGGACGGTCGCGCCGCTGCCCGAGGCGCTGCTCGACCGGCGCGTGGAGATCACCGGCCCGGTCGACAGGAAGATGATCATCAACGCGCTGAACTCCGGCGCGAGCGTGTTCATGGCGGACTTCGAGGACGCCAACTCGCCGACCTGGGAGAACGTGGTCGGCGGGCAGGCGGCGCTGCAGGAGGCGGTGCGCCGGACGATCCGCTTCGAGGACCCGGCGACGGGCAAGCGCTACGCGCTGAACGAGCGCGTGGCGACGCTGATGGTGCGGCCCCGCGGGTGGCACCTGCTCGAGAAGCACGTGGCGCTCGACGGGCAGCCCGTGCCCGCGTCGCTCTTCGACTTCGGGCTCTTCTTCTTCCACAACGCGCACGAGCAGATCGATCGCGGCGCAGGGCCCTTCTTCTACCTCCCCAAGATGGAGAGCCACATCGAGGCGCGGCTCTGGAACGACGTGTTCCTGTTCGCCCAGGAGGCGCTCGGGATCGCGCCGGGGACCATCAAGGCCACGGTGCTGATCGAGACGCTGCCGGCGGCGTTCGAGATGGACGAGATCCTCCACGAGCTGCGCCAGCACTCCGCGGGGCTGAACTGCGGGCGGTGGGACTACATCTTCAGCTTCATCAAGAAGCTGCGGAACGATCCGGCGTGCGTCTTGCCCGACCGCGCCCAGGTCGGGATGGACCAGCACTTCCTGCGCTCGTACACGCAGCTCCTCGTGCGGACCTGCCATCGCAGGGGGGTCCACGCGATGGGCGGCATGGCGGCCCAGATCCCCATCAAGAGCGACCCGGCGGCCAACGAGGCCGCGCTCGAGAAGGTGCGTGCGGACAAGCTGCGCGAGGTGCGCGACGGGCACGATGGAACGTGGGTGGCGCACCCGGGCCTCGTCCCGATCGCGCGCGCGATCTTCGACGAGGGCATGCCCGGCCCGAACCAGATCCACGTGAAGCGAGAGGACGTCAGCGTCACGGCACAGGATCTGCTTCGCGTGCCGTCGGGCTCGCGCACCGAGGCGGGCCTCCGGCACAACATCCGTGTCGGTGTGCAGTATCTGGAGGCGTGGCTCGGCGGCCTCGGCTGCGTGCCGCTGTACAACCTCATGGAGGACGCGGCGACCGCCGAGATCTCGCGCACCCAGGTGTGGCAGTGGATCCGCCACGGCGCCGTGCTCGACGACGGGCGCCCGCTCACCGCCGCGCGGTTCCGCGCCGCGCTCGACCAGGAGATGGCCGGGCTGCGCGAGGCGCTCGGGGCTGCGCGGTTCGACGCCGGCCACTTCCGTGAGGCCCGCGATCTGTTCGAGCGCCTGTCGGTCTCCGAGGCGTTCGAGGAGTTCCTCACGATCCCTGCCTACGAGCTCCTTATCTCGACCTCTGAGGAGCGGCGCGCCTGAGGCGCGCCGCTCGACACCCAGAAGAACACGCCGTCGACACCGCTTGATACCCGGGGCTCCGGGGCGCGCGCCCTGGTTCGTGCGCGCCCCTGTGCCCTGAAACCCCTGTTGCACAAGGAGTCAGTCATGTCCGCCGCATATCCGCTCCACACGCCGATCTCAGCCGACAGCGCGCAGCCCCTCCACCTGTCCGTGCCCGTGCCTGCCGGGCGGTGGGATGGAGTCGTCCGCCCCTACTCCGACGCCGACGTGCGTCGCCTGCGGGGCACCGTGCGCATCGAGCACACGCTCGCCGATCTCGGCGCGAGGCGGCTGTGGGGCCTCATCACGACGGAGCCTTACGTGGCGGCGCTTGGGGCCCTCACGGGCAACCAGGCGATGCAGCAGGTGCGCGCGGGCCTCAAGGCGATCTACCTGAGCGGCTGGCAGGTCGCCGCGGACAACAACGAGGCGGGGACGATGTACCCCGATCAGAGCCTCTACCCCGCGAACAGCGTGCCGACGCTCGTGCGCCGCATCAACCAGGCGCTCCTCCGCGCCGACCAGATCGAGAGCGCGGAGGGGAAGAGCGGGCGGTACTGGCTGGCGCCGATCATGGCCGACGCGGAGGCGGGGTTCGGGGGGCCGCTCAACGCGTTCGAGCTGATGAAGGCGATGATCGAGGCCGGGGCCGCGGGCGTGCACTTCGAGGATCAGCTCGCGTCCGAGAAGAAGTGCGGGCACATGGGCGGCAAGGTCCTCCTGCCGACGAGCCAGTTCATCCGGACGCTCATCGCCGCGCGCCTCGCGGCCGACGTGATGGGCGTGCCCACGATCCTCGTCGCGCGCACCGACGCGGACAGCGCGAAGCTCATCACGTCCGACGTCGATCCGCGCGACCGGCCCTTCATCACCGGCGAGCGGACGCCGGAGGGCTTCTACCGGCTGAAGGGCGGCCTCGAGGCGGCGATCGCGCGCGGGCTCGCGTACGCGCCGTACGCGGATCTGGTCTGGTGCGAGACGTCGACCCCGGACCTCGATCAGGCGCGGCGCTTCGCCGAGGGGATCCACAGGCAGTTCCCGGGCAAGATGCTCGCGTACAACTGCTCGCCGTCGTTCAACTGGAAGAAGCACCTCGACGACGCGACCATCGCGCGGTTCCAGCGCGAGCTCGGCGCCATGGGCTACAGGTTCCAGTTCGTGACGCTGGCCGGGTTCCACTCGCTGAACTACGGGATGTTCGAGCTCGCGCGGCAGTACGGCCGGCGCGGGATGTCGGCGTACTCGGAGCTGCAGCAGGCGGAGTTCGCGGCCGAGGAGGTCGGCTACAGCGCGACGCGGCACCAGCGCGAGGTGGGCACCGGCTACTTCGACGAGGTCGCGCAGGTGATCTCGGGCGGCGCGGCGTCCACGCTGGCCCTCCACGAGTCGACCGAGACCGCGCAATTCTAGCGAGGAGACCGGGGGCTCCGCGCGGCCTGTCCGCGCGAGGCCCCCGCCGTCGAGCGCGCGCGAGCCCCCTCGTCGGGGCCTGACCTCAACAGGTGGCGCCGAGGCAGGCCGCGAACTCCGCGTCGCACTCCTGCTGGATGCACTGGAAGTCGCCGCCGCAGGTCGGCAGCGCGCCCATGGCGCAGTTCAGGACCTGATCGACGAAGAACTGCACGTCGGCGCAGCCGAGCGAGACGCAGTTCGCGACGCAGGTGATGCTGAACTGCGGTGGGTTCTGGTTGAGGTCGATGCACTGGAACGCGCAGGTCACGACCTCGAGGCAGCCCAGCGGCTCGCAACTGCCGCAGTCCTGCGCGCAGATCGCGCACGTCTCGAAGTCCTCGCAGACGTTGTTGCCGCACACCGAGCAGACGCCGCAGTCCTGCTGGCACGAGGCGCACGTCTCGGTGCCGGTGCAGAGGCCGTTGCCGCACTCCGGGCAGTTGCCGCAGTCCGTCGGGCAGGAGAAGCAGTTCTCCGTGTCGGGGTTGCAGACGCCGTTGCCGCACGAGGGGCAGGCGCCGCAGTCGGGCGCGCACGCGAGGCAGTCCTCGGGGGCGACGCAGAAGCCGTCGCCGCAGCTCGGGCAGCTCCCGCAGTCGCCCGGGCAGGACGCGCAGGTCTCGCTCGCGTCGCAGGCCCCGTTCCCGCAGCTCGGGCAGAGGCCGCAGTCGACGGGGCAGCTCCCGCAGGTCTCGCTGTTCGCGTCGCAGACGCCGTCGCCGCAGCCGGGGCAGCTCCCGCAGTCCTGGACGCAGTTGCCGCAGTTCTCGCCGGCGCCGCAGGTGCCGTCGCCGCAGTCGGCGCAGACGCCGCAGTCGTCGGGGCAGGAGGAGCACGACTCGCCGCTGGCGCAGGCGCCGTCGCCGCAGCCGGCGCAGAGGCCGCAGTCGGGCGCGCACGAGGTGCAGTCCTCGGCGGCGCCGCAGACGCCGTTGCCGCACTCGGCGGGGCCGCCGCCGCCCGCGCCCGGGAAGTCGTCGAAGCTGCCGGTGCGGCCGCAGCCCGCCGCGAGGGCGAGGGCCGCGAGGCCGGCGAGCGCTGACCAGGCGAGGGCCCGCGCGGAGAACAGGGAGCGGGTGGGCCCGGAGGAGGCGCTCGGACGTTGCGGAAGTCCCATGATGAAAGCGATCCCGGAAGAGGTGACGCGTGGTGCGGCGGCCCGCAGGAGCGGGGGCCGCGCGGGCGGAGCTCGCCCTGCGCGCTCAGCATACATGAGGCGCCGCGCGCTTCGAAAAACCAAGCTCTCCGGGCGTGCCTGACCGGGGTTCGGGGCGAAGGGCGCCGAAGGCGACCCGTAGCCCCGAGCGTGCCGCGCGACAAAAAACGAACGGCGCCCCGAGGGGCGCCGTCCGAGGTGCCGCAGCCGCCCCGCCGTGAGGCGAGGCGCGCCGCGCGCGGTTCACGGGGCCGCGGGGGCAGCCGGAGCGTCGGCCGCGGGGGCCGCGGGCGCCTCGGGCGCCGCCGGCGCGTCGGTCTTCGGCGCCTCGGGCGCCGCGGGCGCCTCGGGGACCTCCGGGGCCTTCGGGGCGCCGCCGCAGGCGACGGCGAACAGGGACATGGCAGCGAGAGCGATCAGGAGCTTCTTCATGGATTCCTCCGAAGTGGTGTGTGAACCGCGCGGAAAACCTGCGGCACCCCCACCAGACGCCCGACCCGTCTGGATCGGCTCACGGATTTTTTTCGCTGAGCCGCCGGGGCCCCACGGAGCGTCTAGGATCGGAGGGGAGGCGGGGCGCCTCCTGCCCCCGCCCGCCCCCATCCCGCGTGATCCGGTGAGAACATGGCACTGAGAGCTCAGCGCGCGCGCCTGCGCCTCGTGGATCCGGCCGCCCCGGCGGCGGAGGGCGAGGGCGCGCCCGGCGACCCGGTCGCGCCGGCGGCGCGGGCCCCGCGCGGGGCCGATCCCTCGGCGCTCCAGACGCCGACGCCGGCGCCCGTCACCGCGGAGGCGCGGCGCGGCGGCCGGAGGCAGGAGGGCGCGGCCGCGACCGGCGTCGCGTCGCTGCCGGACGCGCAGCTCGTCGCGCTCGGCGTGCGCGGCGAGATGGGCGCGCTCGAGGTCCTCTACCGGAGACACGCCGCGTTCGCGATCCACCTCGCGACCCGCATCGAGGGCTCGGCGCGCGACGTGGAGGACATCGCGCACGACGCGTTCCTCCGCGCCTTCGAGCGCCTCGGCGACCTCTCGGATCCATCCGCGTTCCGCTCGTGGCTCGGGTCGATCGTGGTGCACAAGGTCCGCTCGCGCATGCGGCGCGCGCGGCTGCTGAGCCTGCTCGGCATGGGCAAGTCGAGCGAGCCGGTCGACCTCGACGCGCTCGCGAGCTCCGACGCGTCGCCGCACACCCGCGCGCAGATCGCCCAGATCTACGCGCTCCTCCAGACGCTGCCGGCCGACGAGCGCATCGCGTGGATCCTCCGCTCGGTGGAGGGGCACGACCTCGAGACGGTCGCGCGGCTCACCGACTGCTCCCTCGCCACCGTGAAGCGCCGCATCAGCCGCGCGCAGCATTTCCTCGACGAGCACTTCGTCGACTCAACCAGCAGTGAGGTTCCGTCATGAGCCGGCGACCCGTCCCCCGGATCGCTCCCTCCGATCTGCGCGATCACGCCACCGAGGAGCGGATCGCGCGCGTGTGGGATCGCCTCGAGAACGACCTCGGCGGCCTCGACGCGCCGGCGCCGCGGCGATCGGGCATGCTCGTCGCGCTCGCCGCGGCGGCGTTCGCCGCGTTCGGCGGCGGCCTGCTCCTCGGCAAGGCGATCTGGAGCGGGCCGATGTTCGAGGCGCCGCCCGCGGTCGCGTCCCACGATCTGCCGGCGGTCGTCGACGTGCTCGCCGCGGGGACGCAGGGGCGCACGTTCCAGCTCCCGGGCGGCGGTCAGGTGTCGCTCGCGCCGGGCACCACGATCGAGGTCGAGCAGTCGAGCGGCGGCGCGGTGACGCTGCGGCTCGTGCAGGGCGAGGCGTCGTTCGACACGGCGGGCGGCGCGCGCACGGCGGCGCTCGCGATCGTCGCGGGCGAGGCGCGGCTCGCGACCGCGGCGGGGAGCGTGCTCCAGGTGCGGCACAACGTCGACGACATCGACGTGAACGTGACGGACGGCTCGGTGCGGCTCACCTCGCCTGCTGGATCGCAGGAGCTCGGGCGCGGCGATCGCGCGGATCGGGTGCCCATCCGGCAGCGCACGACGATGCTCGCGCCGCCGAGCCCCGCGCCGATCCGCGTCGCGCCGCAGCCGCGCACGATCGAGGCGGCGCCCGTCGAGCCGCCGGCGCAGGCGGTGGCCGCGCCCGACTGGCGCACGCGCTACAACGCGGGCGACGAGGCCGAGGCGCTGAGCCTGCTGCGGCAGCAGAGCGGCGGCATCGACGGCGCGATCGCGTCCGCGAAGACGGCGAAGGAGCTCATGGACCTGAGCGACCTCCTCCGCGGCAAGGGCGGCGATCAGGGCGCGGCGATCCAGGCGCTCCGGCGCGTGGTCGACGCGTTCCCGACCGACGCCAACGCGCAGATCGCGGCCTACACGCTCGGCAACATGTACGAGCGCAGCGGCGAGCAGGCCCTCGCGGCCGAGTACTTCGAGCGGGCGCGCAGCCTCTCCCCCGAGGGCAACCTGGCCGAGGACTCCTTCTGCAAGCGGATGCGGACCGAGGCGCAGGCGGGCCACAAGGATGAGGCGTCCCGGATGGCTCAGGAGTATGTGACCAAGTACCCCGATGGCCGGTGCAAGGACGAGGCTCAGCGGATCATCTCCGGCGAGGGGGACAGCGAGGGCGAGGCTGAGCCCGCCCAGCCGGAGCGGACCGACGCGCCCGCCGCACCCGACGCGAGCGCCGCACCCTAGGCGCCTCGCCGCCGGGTCGCTCGTCCCGGTCGCGCTGGCCCTGTCCACCGCGGCCGCCGCGCAGCCGGGCCCACCCGCCGCTCCGGCGCCTGCTGCGCAGCCGGCGGCGTCCTCGCCTCCCTCCACGCCGCCGGCAGCGCCGCCGCCTGTGAAGCCGGCGCCGCCTCCTCCGGCCGCGCGACCGGCCCGGCCTGCCGCGACCGCTCCACCCGTCGAGGTCCGGTTCGCGCTCTCGCCGGCGGCCGCGGAGAACCTCTCGGAGCAGCGGCTCCGGCGCCTGCTCGACATCGAGCTGCCGGACAGCGCGCGCCTCGCGTCGAGGCCGTCGGGGCCGCTCGGCGATCAGGTCGCGTACGTGTGGATCGACAGGCCGACGCCGGCGCGGCTGGAGATCCAGGTGCGGCTCGACGCGCGGCCCGTGGTGCGGCGGCAGATCGCGATCTCGGGGCTCACGTCCGACGTCGCGACGCGCCTGGTCGCGATCGCGGCTTCGGAGATCGTGCGCGACGAGATCCGCCGGACGCGCGCGCCGCGGCGCCCGCCGGCCCCGCGGCGGCCGTCGCCGGAGGAGCTCGAGATCGCGTCGCGTGATCTGGACGCGCTGAGCTTGAGCGCCGGGCCCTATGCGGCCGTGATCTCCGGTGAGCCGTCGCTCGTGGCGGGGCCGGGGATCGCCGTCGCCGTCCAGCGCCTGCGGGTGACGGAGTCGCTGTTCGCGCGGTGGCTCGCGGGGCCGCTGCGCGGCGGCGCGGTCCGCTGGCTCGAGGCGGGCGCTTCGGTGGACTACCGCGTCTGGGCGAGCCCGTCGTGGCGCTTCTCGCTCGGCGCGGCGGCGTCGATCGCGTCGCTGCACCTGCCGGACGCCGCCGCGGCGGACGGGCTCGCCGGCGAGCATGACACGTGGTCCGCGCGGGCCGGCGGGGCGTTCGGCGTCGAGGTGCGGGCCGGCGGGCCGCTGTGGATCGGGCTGGCGCTCGAGCCGGGTGCGGTGCTGCGGCCGGCGCGCTACGAGGACGCGTCGGGCGCGGCGGGCGCGGTCGAGGGGGCCTGGATCGGGCTGGGTCTCTCGCTCACGGTGGAGGGTCGGGCGGCGCCCCCGGCGCGCTGAGGGACCATGGGCGAGGAGGAGCACGGCGTGGAGCAGGCGGAGGCACGGAGCGGCGCGGTCGAGGGCGAGCAGGCGCCCTCGGCGAAGGAGCGGCTCGACGAGGATGGGATCCCGCTCGACCGCGAGCCGACGCTCGACGACGTCCGCGGCGGCTCGGGAGTCCACCGCGCCCTCGCGGTGGGCTGCACGCTGGTCGTGGTGGCGCTGGTCCTGGGGTTCTGGCTGCTGCGCGGCGTGCTGCTGCGCTGAGGGTTTCCAGCTCCGCGCCTCAGCCGACGGCGAAGTAGTACGCGAGCGCGACGGCCTCGCGGAGCAGGTAGAACGACGTGCCGCGGAGCCGCGTCGGGCCCTCGTCGGCAGGGACGGTGAAGCAGGGGAGACCGCGGCGCGTGGCGAGGAGCTTGATCCGCGGCAGGTGGAAGTAGTGGCTCACCATGAGCACGCTGCGGATCCCGAGGCGGCCGGCCATCGCGTCGACGTCGCGCACGGTGGCCTCGGTCGTCTCGCCGAGCTCGTCCTCGATGATGGCCTCGTCGGGCACGCCGGCCTCGAGCGCGACGTCGCGCATGACGCGGGGCTCGCTGACGCCGCTCGGGTCGACGCCGCCGCTCAGGATCAGCCTCGGCGCGAGGCCGGCGCGGTAGAGCGCGGCGCCGGTCTCGACGCGCTCGCGCAGGGCCTCCGAGGGCGTCCCGTTGGAGTAGGCGCGGGCGCCGAAGACGACGATGGCGTCGGCAGGGCGGCGGTAGTCGGTGAGGCCGAAGGCGTGGATGTGGAAGAGCGCCGCGCCGAGGCTCCCGGCGAGCGCGGCGGCCACGACGAGCATCTGCGCGCGCACGGCCGGGCCGGGCCGGGCACGGCAGGGCCGGCGGTACGCCGCGGCGTGCAGCGCGAGGTGCGCGGCCACGAGCGCGGACATCGGCACCGGCCACGCGCTCCGGATCTGCCCGGCCGCGAGCAACCGGTAGAACTCCAGCGCGTTGAGGCCGGCGAGCAGCGCGAGCGCGCAGAGCCCCGTCGCGAGCGCGGCGGCGACCGCGCGGCTCCGGATCGGCGCGAACGCGCTCGCGAGGAGGAGCGCGGCCATCAGGCCGAGGCAGGCGTCCGGCCCGCCGGGCGCGCCCGGGACGTGGAACAGGAGGTACGCCGCCGAGGCGCCCGGCGAGGCGAGCTCGCGCACGGCGTTGACGATCGCGAACCCCGCGGCGGCGATCGCCAGGCCCCGGAGCAGCGCCCGGCCGGCCGGGGCGCTCGCCGGGGGAGCGGCGCGCGGGGCGCATACGGGGGTCGCGGTCATGCGCGCGCATACGCCGGGTGCGCGCCGTCCATTCCCGCGGGAGCCGAGCCGGAGCCGCGGCGATCGCGGGCGCCGCGTCCGGGGCCGCGCGGCGCCGGGCGGGTGGTATCGTCTCCGGGTGGACCCGGCGATCCTGAGCGACCTCCGCGAAGCGTACGACTCCGAGCGATTGATCCTCTTCGTGGGCGCCGGGGTGTCGGCGGCCGCGGGGCTGCCGACGTGGCCGGCGCTCGCCCAGCGCCTCCTCGAGCGGGTCCGCGGCGCGGGCAAGGACGCGGCCACGCTCGAGGAGATCGAGCAGCTCATCAGGTCCGGGCAGCTCATCGACGCGCTGTCCGCGGCCAAGCACGCGCTCGGCGAGGAGGAGTTCAACCGCGAGGTCGAGCGCGCCGTGACGATCACGGGGGTCGAGCTCCCCTCGGTGCTCCGCGCGATCGCCGCGCTCAGGCCCAAGCTCTGGGCGGTGCTCACCACGAACATCGACCGCCTGCTCGAGCGCGCCTTCCAGGGCGACTGGGAGGACTTCGAGGAGCCCGTCGGCGACCTCGCTCAGCGGCACCACTACATCTGGAAGCTCCACGGCACCCTCGGGAAGCACAGGAGCTGGGTCTTCTCCCGCGAGCAGTACGACAGCGCGATGTTCGGCCGGCCGCTCCTGCAGCGCACCTTCATGGCGCTTTACATGTCGCATCCGATCCTGTTCGTGGGCTTCGGGCTCGCCGACGACAACATCGACGTGACGCTCGGCAGGGCCCGCGCGCTCTCGGAGGGGCAGCCGCCGACGCACTACGCGCTGATGCCGAAGAGCGCCGTCGGCCCTTCGCGAAAGACGAAGCTTCAGGCCGCGGGCGTGCGCCTGCTGCTCTACGAGAACGCGGACGGCAAGCACGCCGAGGTCGAAGAGGTCCTCCGCGGGCTCGCCGGTCGGGTTGCGCCGCGCGCGGTGCCGGCGCCGCCGCCGGCCGCGATCGCGCCCGCCGCTCCCCCGGCCGCGGCGGCGTTCGCCC
>CAYQYG010000285.1:0-12033 GCA_964421485.1 uncultured Polyangiaceae bacterium
AATCAGGGGGGGGCGCGATGGGCGGCGCCTCGGGCGCCGGGGCGGGCGCGGCCTCGGCGGGCAGCGCCGCGGCGGGCGCGGGCCCGCCGCGCGGGATCAGGAAGAACGCCCCCACGCCGAGCACGGCAATGCCGATCACCGCGCCGATGCCGATGCCCAGCGCGATCCCCTTCCCTCGCGGCGCGGCCGGCGCGGAGGCCCCGGCGAGCGATCCGCTCCCCGCGAAGGGCCCGCTCCAGCCCACGGGCCCGCTCCCGCCCACGGGGCCGCTCCCGGACAGCGGCCCGCTCCCGCCGAATGGCCCGCTCCCGCCGGACACCGGCCCCGTCATCCCCGGCGCGCCGAGCACCTCCGCGCGCGACGGCAGCGCCGCCGGCTGCACCCCCGAGCTCTCCACGCCCGGCCGCGGCACCCCGAGCGCATCCGCCAGCGCGCCCACCAGCGCGGTCGCGCACGGGAATCGATGCTCCGGCGCGATCGCGGTCGCCTTCGCGAACCACACGTCGAACGCGGGCGGCAGCGCCACGCCCGCCCGCCGCGCCCGCTCGGTCCCGTACTCCTGCGGACCGTTCATCACCGCGCTCGCGAACGTGAACACGTTCCCGTCGCCCCGCGCCTCCTCGGCCCAGTACGCCTGCCCCACGAGCAGCGTGTACGCCATCATCCCGAGCGCATAGAGGTCCGTCGCAGGGGACACCTTGTGACCCGGCCTGAACTGCTCCGGGGCCATGTAGAGCGGCGTCCCGATGCTGCGGGTCGCGTTCACGTTCGTCCCGTTCTCGGCGACCACCTTCGCGATCCCGAAATCGAGCACCTTGATCCTCGGCGCCCCGTCCTCGCGCCGCGTCAGGAACAGGTTCTCGGGCTTCAGATCGCGGTGCACGATCATCGCCTTGTGCGTCTTGTCGAGCGCGAGCGCCGCCTGGTGCAGGTACGTCACCACCTCGATCGGGCTGAACCGCCCGTTCTGCTTGAGCAGCTTCCCGATCTCCTCCCCGCGGAGCAGCTCCATCACGAGGAACGGCATCTGCGTCGCCGCGTCCACGCCCGCGTCGAAGACGTCGACGATGAACTCGCTCTCGATATTGGCGGCGACGCGCGCCTCCTGCCGGAACCGATCGCGCAGCTCCTCGCTCTGGAGGAAGTGCGGGTGCATCACCTTGAGCGCCCGGCGCCGGTCGGTCTCGAGGTGCGTCACCTCGTAGACCGCGCCCATACCCCCGGCGGCGATGCACTTGACGATGCGATACCGATCGGCGAACACCGCGCCTTCGGCGAGCGAGATCGTGGACATGAGGCTTCCCCGTGGCGCGCGCCCCCGGGCGCGCGCCCGCAGCACGGGGCCCCCACCATCAAACGCTCAGCCTGGGAGCCCGGTCAGCGTGCCCTTCCTAGTCCACGTCCGTCTGGCCGGACAAATTTGCTGTGAGCTACCGGACGTAGCCGGATCACCGGGAAGCCATCTCGCGTGATATCCATCACTTGCACGCCGGAGCCCCGGTATGCCGGACCGCGAGCGAGCAGGGGGTCGGGGCCTCAGTTCGACGACTGCCGCGCGCGCGCCCGCCCGCGGGACCCCGGCTTGCGTGGCCGCTCGGGCGCGGGGCGCTCCTCCTCGACCACGGGCTCGACGGGGGGCGGCTCGGCCTGGGGCGGCTGCTCCTTCAGGTGATCGACGAACGCACGCAATGCGTCGACGGTCGTGAACATCCCGACCACCTTCCCGTTCTCCATCACCACCGCCGCGCCGAACTTGTGATCCGCCATCTCGGCGACCACCTCCGCGAGGCGCGCGTCGGGGGGCACGAAATACGGGTGCGAGACCATCGCCTCGCGCACCCGGACCTTCTCCGGGTCGACGTCGCGCAGCGTCTCGATCAAGTGGAGATCGCGCTGGCTCAGCAGCCCGATGAGCTTGCCCCGCTCTAGCACCGGGAGATGGCGGAAACCCTCCTCGCGCATGATCTCGTGCGCCTGCGCCAGCGTGGCGTCGGCCTCGAGCGTGCGCGGGGCCCGCGTCATCCACTTGCGGATCGTGAGCAACGACATCGCCATGGGATCACCTCCGGAGTACGGCGAAAGGCTCGGTCCAGCGGTTGAGCAGACGGCGTGCCAGGGAGGGGCCGTAAGGGCGGACCCCGCTTTCGTCGGGGATCTCCGGGATCGGCGAGGCCGCGGGGGCGCAATCAAGGGGGTGTGAGGCGCAAAACATGCGCCTCGGGGCGCCGGCGTCCGGCGCCCCGGGGGGGTCGCTGCGATCAGCGGCCGCTCTTGCGGCGGCGCCGGATCGCCAGCGCGGCGGCGGCGGCCAGGCCGGCCAGCCACGCCGCGTGGTCCGGCGAGCGGCGCGCGGGCTGCGCCGAGCAGAGCAGACCATTGCCCTCGGCCACGATCCGATCGGGCTCCGCGCAGGTGCCGGCGGAGCCGTCGGTGCTGCTGCAGACCTGGCCCTCGGGGCACGTGTTGCCGCCCGTGCCGCGGCAGCCGTCGACGCAGGTGCCGGAGGCCACGTCGCAGATGCGGCCGCTCGCCGGGCCGCCGCAGTCCGCGTCCGTGGTGCACTCGTCGGTCGGCGGCACGCAGACGCCGATCGTCGTGTCGATCGAGGTGCAGATCTCGCCGTCGGGGCAGCCGTTCCCGCCCTCGCCGCGGCAGCCGTCCACGCAGGTGTGCGTCGCGTCGTCGCAGACCTGGCCGCTCGTGACGTCGCCGCAGTCGCTGTCGTCCTGGCAGCCGTCGTCCGTGGGATCGTTCGGATCGCCCTCGCCCCCGTCGACGACGCCGTCGTGGTCCCCGTCCTCGGTGCCATCCGGGATGCCGCCGTGATCGGTGTCCGGATCGAGCGGATCCGTCACCGTGGCGCCGTCGTCGCCGTCGGGGATGCAGTTGCCCGCCGCCGGGTCGGTCGCCGCGCCGCCGCAATCGAGGCCGAGCTCGGTGCCGTCGAACAGGCCGTCGCCGTCGCTGTCGGGATCGAGCGCGTTGATGTCGCCGTCGCCGTCCGTGTCCTCGTCGAAGCTCGGCTCGGCGCCGTCGATCACGCCGTCGTCGTCGCTGTCGGCGTCGCCCGGATCGGTCCCGATCTGCGCCTCGATGACGTCGGGGATGCCGTCGCCGTCGGTGTCGACGCCCACGTCGTCGGCCGGATCGTTCGGATCGAGCTCGCCGGCGTCGATCGCGCCGTCGCGGTCCGCGTCCTCGATGCCGTCGGGGATGCCGCCGTCGTCCGTGTCCGGATCCAGCGGGTTCGTGGTCGTCGCGCCGCCGTCGCCGTCGGGGGTGCAGTTGCCGGCCGCCGGATCCGTCGCCGGGTTGCCGCAATCGAGGCCGAGCTCGGTCCCGTCGAGCAGGAAGTCGCCGTCGCTGTCGGGGTCGAGCGCGTTGATGAGCCCGTCGCCGTCGTGATCGTCGGAGAAGTTCGGCTCGTCGCCGTCGATCACGCCGTCGTCGTCGCTGTCGGCGTCGCCCGGATCGGTCCCGATCAGGATCTCGAGGTCGTCGCCGAGGCCGTCGCCGTCGCTGTCCGCCGGCACGATGTCGTCGTCGCCGTGGCCGGCCGTCGGATTGGTCTCGCCGGGGTCGACCGCGCCGTCCAGGTCCGTGTCCTCCTGGCCGTCGGGCACGCTGCCGTCGTCCGTGTCCGGATCGAGCGGGTTCGTGACCGT
Organism: uncultured Polyangiaceae bacterium; assembly: GCA_964421485.1. Classification (GTDB taxonomy): domain Bacteria; phylum Myxococcota_A; class Polyangia; order Polyangiales; family Polyangiaceae; genus CAYQYG01. The sequence continues at coordinate 3,666 of CAYQYG010000285.1, forward strand.
CGCGCCGCCGTCCGCGTCCGCCACGCAATGGCCGGCGCCGGCGTCGGTCCCGGGGCCAATGCAATCGAGGCCGAGCTCGGTCCCGTCGTAGAGGCCGTCGTTGTCGCTGTCCACGTCGAGCACGTTGATGAGCCCGTCGCCGTCCGTGTCGTCGGCCGGGTTCAGCTCCTGCCCGTCGATCACGCCGTCGTCGTCGGTGTCGGCGTCGTTCGGATCGCTGCCCAGCGTGCCCTCGAGCTCGTCGCTCAGGCCGTCGCCGTCGCTGTCCACGATCACCGGCGCGTCGTCCGCGCCGTGGCCGGCCGTCGGATCGGTCTCGCCCGCGTCGATCGCGCCGTCCAGGTCGGTGTCCTCGTTGCCGTCGCCCACGCCGCCGTCGTCCGTGTCGGGATCGAGCGGATCGGTCGTGGTCGCGCCCGCGTCGCCGTCGGGGATGCAATGGCCGCCGCCGGCGTCGGTGCCCGGGCCATTGCAGCCCAGGCCGAGCTCGGTCCCGTCATAGAGGCCGTCGTTGTCGCTGTCGGGATCGAGGGCGTTGATGAGCCCGTCGCCGTCCGTGTCCTCGTCGTAGCTCGGCTCCGCGCCGTCGGGCACGCCGTCGTCGTCGGTGTCCGCGTCGCTCGGGTCGGTCCCGATGAGGAGCTCGATCACGTCGACGATCCCGTCGCCGTCCGAGTCCGCGCAGCCGTCGTCGGGCGCGCCGTCGCAGTCCTGGTCGATGCCGTCGTCGCAGATCTCGGGCGAGGGCTGCCCCGGGACCGCGTCGCAGGCCGTGGACGCCGGGCCGTTGCAGACGAGCACGCCGGCCGCCTGGCAGGCGCCGAGGCCGCTCGTGCAGGCCGCGCCGGTGTTGAAGCCTTCGTCGACCGTGCCATTGCAGTCGTTATCGTTGCCGTCGCAGACCTCCAGCCCGGTCGGCGCGCACACGCAGGTGCGCGTCGCGACGTCGCACGTCGGCGTCGTGCCGGAGCAATGCGCGTCGATCACGCACTCGACGCAGACGTTGGGGGCCGGCGCCGTGTCGCAGTGGGGCGTCGGCGCGGCGCACTGCGCGTCGGTCGCGCACTGGTCGATGACCACGTCGGTCGGCGGGCTGCCGCCCGCCGGGCCGTTGCCGTCGGTGATGTCGTCCTCGGCGGGGGCCCCGAGCAGGCCGGCGGCGCTGATCGTGGCCTGGTTCGAGATGGTGCCCGACGCGCCCGCGTTCACGGTCACGAGGAACATGACCGTCGAGGACTCGCCGACCGCCATCTGGCCGCCCTGCGCGGCGTTCGCGCCGGAGCCGAGCCGCACGGTGACCGTCCCGTTGCCGAACTCGGCCTGATCGTCGTTCGGCTGGTCGCTCTTGAGGCCCGGGTTCGCGCCGGAGACGATCTGGATCGACCCCGGCACGTACGTGACCTGCGGGGGCAGGACGTCGGTGAGCACGGTGTTCACCGACGTGTCGTTGCCCGTGTTCGTCGCGACGATCGTGTATTGCAGCACGTCGCCCGGCAGGAGGCCCCCGCCGTTCAGATCCACGGCGGACTTGGTGGACGTGCTGTAATCGGGCTTGTACGTCGAGATCGACGTCACCCACCCCGCGAGGAGGTAGACGTCCTGGGTGCTCGACGCGGTGATCGGCACCGAGGTCTGGCCGGGCGAGACCTTGGCGGTCACGTCGACCACGTCGAGGTCGATGCCCGACATGCTGTTCTGACCGCCGGAGAGCTGCGGCAGATCGCCCGCCACGGAGACCGGCGCGCCGAGCGCCGAGCGCGTGCCGTTGAAGAAGTTGTTCGCGGGGTTCGCCGCGTCCGAGAGCACCGGCAGCGGCCCGAACTGGAGCTGGTCGCCCTGGATCGAGCCGTCGCCCTCGTACGTCGCCACGCCGAGCTTCGCCGTGTAGCCCGAGGCGGGCACGAGGAAGCCGTCCAGCGTGACGTTCTGCGGAGCCCCGTTGTCCACCGGATCGAGGCCGTCGAAGATCGCGAGGTTCTTCAGCGGATCGGCCGGGCGCTCGTAGAGCACCACCATCCACCAGCCGGCGAAGTTCGTGCTGGCGCCCGAGCCGACGAAATCCGACGAGGTGACGCCGCTCAGCCGGTAGGCCCCGGGGCCGTTCGCCTGCACGAGCGCCGTGACGTTCACGACCGACTGGTAATAGAAATTGTTGTTGTTGGTGGCGGTGTAGGAGTCGTCCGCGGTGAGGTTCGCCGTGAACCCGCCCGCGCCGGGGCGCTCCAGGACCGCGGTCGGATCGGTCATGAGCGAGTCGACCCGCGCGCCCCAGTAGAGGTACGCCCTGGTGACCGTCGCGCCCGGCGGCAGCGTGAGCACCGCGGTGCTGCGCGAGTCCGCCATCGCGACGCCGGTGTTCGCCTGCGCCTGCCCGGCGGCCGGCGAGTCCGCGCGCCAGTAGATGTCGGGCGCCGTGTCGCCGGTGCTGCCGCCGCAGGCGCCCACCGCCCCGACGATCGGGGCCGGCGTGCCGTTGCCGCAGTCGTACCCCAGCGTGTTGCCGATCATCACGAAATCGCCGTGCTGATCGATCTGGTACCTCAGCGTGGGCGCGGCGTCCGCGCGCCCCCCGAGGACCCCGAGCAGGCCCAGGCCCGCGAGCCCGGTGATGCCGAGTGTTCTCCTCATGGTTCCTCCTCGCAAGCTACGGCTTGGCCTTCTTCTCAAGGATGTTGAACTGGACGCGCCGGTTCTTCTGCCGGCCCTCGTCGGTCTTGTTGTCCGCGATCGGCACGTTCGGCCCGTACCCCTTCGCCGTCAGCCGGCCCTGATCGACCCCGCGCTTGACGAGCGCCGCCATGACCGCGTCGGCGCGGTCCTGCGAGAGCTTCTCGTTCAGCCTCGCGGGCCCGCGGTTGTCGGTGTGGCCCTGCACCTCGATCTTCGTGATCTCGGGGTGCTCCTTGAGCACGCCCGCGACCTCGTCGAGGAGCGGATCGGAGACCTTCTTGATGGTCGCCTTCGCGGTGTCGAACTGGACCTGCTGCAGGATGACGATCTCCTTCTCGGTCACGCGGACCGCCACCGGGCAGCCGTTCTTCTTGGGATCCGGATCGGGCTTGCCCTTCTCGTCCGGGCACGCGTCCTGATCGTCGCGGATCGTATCGCCGTCGCGGTCGCCGGGGCAGCCGTTCGTGGCGGGGTCCTGCGTCTTGATCCCCGGGATGTCCGGGCACGCGTCCTCCGCGTCGATCACGCCGTCGCCGTCGCGATCCGGCGGGCACCCGTGCTTCGCCGGGTCCTCGCTCGCCACGCCGGCCACGTCCGGGCACGCGTCGAGCTCGTCGACGATCCCGTCCTTGTCGCGGTCGGAGGGCGGCGGACACCCGTGCTTCTTCGGGTCCTCGCTCGCCACGCCGGCCACGTCCGGGCACGCGTCCGCGCTGTCGAGGATGCCGTCCTTGTCGCGGTCCGGCGGCGGCGGCGGCGGCGGGCACCCGTGCTTCTTCGGGTCCTCGCTCGCCACGCCCTTCACGTCCGGGCACGCGTCGGCGTCGTCCTTGATCCCGTCGTGATCGCGGTCGCCCACCGGCGGCTTGACCTCCGGCGTGTACGCGATCATCGCGACGCCGCGGAAGTCCGGCGTGCCCACGCCCGAGGTGAGCCCCGAGCCCGCGCCGAGGCCCGCCTCGAGGTCGTCGAGGAAGCGGTACCTCGCGCTGATCAGGAGCTCGCCGTTGGAGGTCCGCTTGTTGACGTCCGAGAGCACGAGCCCGCCGGAGAGCTCCGGCCCGATCTGGAACCGCCTCTCCTCGCCGAGCAGGAAGCCGACGCCCGCGCCCCCCTGGAGCTGCGTCCCCTGCGAGGTGCTCGCGAAGTCCTGCGACCTCCGGATATCGACGCCCGCCGACGCCGACCAGACCATCCAGTCGAGCCGCCCGCCCGCGATGAGCATCGGCAGCCCGCGCACCGACCCCTCGCCCACGAAGGACCCGGCGTCCCCGTTGCCGGTCGGCACCCAGACGTAGCCCCCCACCGCGAGCTGGAACGGGTCGAAATACTCCCCGAGCAGCCGGAGCCGGAGCCCCAGCCGGAGGTCGCCGATCTCCGCCGAGCTCGGCGAGGCGAACGCGACCCCGTCCCCCTGCGGATCGTCGCCCGCCTGGTAGACCGCGAACGGCACGTCGACGTCGACGCCCACCCGATCCCAGAGCGCGAGCGTGGCATTCAGGTGAAGAAAGAGCTGGCTCGAGACGACCGAGCCCACGTCGTCGCCGCTGCTCTCCCTGCGGAGCACGAGCGGGTTGTGCGCGTAATCGGCGAGGACCATCGCATGCAGCGCCATGTCCCCCGCGACGTACGGCGAGGGCACGCTGAACATGCGGTCGCCCGCCGGCGCCGGGTTGAAGCGGTCGAGGGCCAGCCCCTGCGCCGCGGCCGGCCCCTGGCCGGCCACGAGCGCGAGGGCGACCGCTCCCCCGCAAAGCCATGTGGATCGAGCTCTAGATCGCATCGGTGGAATGACCTCCAATCCATGGCCCTCGCGGTGGAGGCGCTCCCTCGCGCCAGGTATCCGCGCAGACCGATGGAGGGAGCGTGCCTAACACGCCCCATGCCGGAAGGAAACACCCACGAAACCCCGGGGCGAGCGCTCCGGCGATCCGCGGGAGAGAGGACCGGAGACATCAACTGCGCCGGAGCGCTGAGGACCGCAGGCATCAGGAGCAGGAAAGGCCTGATACCCGCTGTGACCCCGAATGCGGCATCCGCCGTACTTGATATCGGACACGGACACGGACGCGGACACGGACGCGGACGCGGACACGGACACGGACGCGGACGCGGACACGGACACGGACGCGGACGCGGACACGGGCGCGGACGCGGACGCGGACACGGACGCGGACACGGGCGCGGACGCGGACACGGACGCGGACGCGGACGCGGACACGGACACGGACGCGGACGCGGACGCGGACGCGGAACCGGACACGGACCGGGGGGACGGGAACCGGAACGCAGGCGGCAGCGCTCCGCGGAGTGCCAGCACATTCTGGCACACGACAGGGGGACGACCCTCTAAATCCGGCCGATTTCGCGGATCCCGGGCCTGGCCCGGGGCTTGCTGTCGCGTGCCGGGGACTTGACCCGAGGTGACATCATGACTTTCTGGACACGGACAACGACGGTGGGCGGCCTGCTCGCGGCGATCGCCTGCGGCGCCGGCGCGCTCGGCTGCGACGGCGACGTGAGCGGCAGCGGCGGCGACGACGGCGAGAGCGATCCCGGCTTCATCTCCGAGAACCCCAAGGGCGGCTACGGGGACGAGGCCGGCGGCGACACGACCACGAGCACGGGCACCGGCGAGCCGGCCAATCCCTCCACCGGGGACGACGCCGAGCGCGCCATCGTCGAGGCCGACATCATCCAGGTCGCGGACGGCAAGCTCTATGCGCTGTCGCAGTTCTCGGGCCTCAGCGTCATCGACGTCTCCACGCAGGACCAGCTCACCCTGCTCGGCCGCTATCCCTCGACCGGCGTCCCCTTCGAGATGTACCTCCGCGGCGACGTCGTCTACGCGATGTACTCGTCCTGGGGCCAGTACGTCGAGGACCCGGTCACCGGCGTCTATGGCTGGGTCGAGTCCAGCCGGATCGAGGCGCTCGACGTCGCCGATCCGGCCAACATCCAGGCGATCGGCTCGTTCGACATGCCCGGCTTCGTCTCCGATTCCAGGATCGTGGGCGACGTGCTCTACGCCGTGACCTTCCAGAACGGGGTCTGCTGGAACTGCGGCGACCACCCCACCACCACCGTGACGTCGCTCGACGTGCAGACCCCCGAGGACATCGCGATCGTCGATCAGGTGAGCTTCGACGACGAGGATCCCTATGGCTACGGCTGGCGCCGCAGCGTGAGCGTGACGCCCGAGCGCATGTACGTGGCCGGCATCGAATGGGACGGCTCGAGCGAGGGCCACTCGACGATCCAGGTGATCGACATCTCCGATCCGAGCGGCCAGCTCTCGCTCGGCGCGACCGTCGAGGCCGCTGGCCAGATCGAGAGCCGCTGGCAGATGGACGAGCACGAGGGCGTGCTGCGCGTGATCAGCCAGCCCGGCGTCTGGTGGAACGACGGCACGCCGATCGTGCAGACGTTCACCGTGGCCTCGTCGCAGGACGTCTCGCCCCTCGGCGTGAAGGCGCTGTCCCTGCCGATGCCCGAGCGCCTGCGCTCGGTCCGCTTCGACGGGACGCGCGCCTACGCGATCACGGCGGTGCAGACCGATCCGCTGTTCACGATCGACCTCACGAACCCCGCCGATCCGCAGCAGATGGGCGAGCTCGTGATGCCCGGCTGGGTCTACCACATGGAGCCCCGCGGCGACCGGCTCCTGGCGCTCGGCTTCGATAACGCAGACCCCGCCGGCGCGCTGAACGTGTCGCTCTTCGACGTGGCCGACATGAGCCAGCCCACGATGATCCAGCGCGTGGCGTTCGGCGGCAGCTGGTCGAACCTGTCCGAGGATCAGGACCGGATCCACAAGGCGTTCAAGATCCTGGACGACGAGGGCCTCATCCTGGTGCCCTACAGCGGCTGGGAGGACGTACCGGGCGGCGGAGGCTGCGGGGCCTACAAGAGCGGGATCCAGCTCATCGATTTCACGACCGACTCGCTGACCCGGCGCGGCGTGGCGCCGGCGCGCGGGCAGGCGCGCCGGGCCTTCCTCGAGGGCGGGCGGCTGTTCGCGGTCTCCGACGAGGAGGTCCGGACGTTCAATATCGCGAACCGCGACGCGCCGGCGAAATCGGCCGAGCTGGCGCTGGCGACGGTGGTGAACCAGTCCGCAGTGGCCGGCGATCTGGTGGTGCGCCTCTCCGCGGACTGGTGGACGACGGACGCGCGGCTGGAGATCGCGGCGGCGTCCGATCCGGGCCAGGCGCAGCCGATCGGGGCGCTGGACCTGTCGCCGCTGTTCCCCGACCACGGGGGCTGCTACGGCTGGGGGCTGTGGGGCGCGCGGCTGTTCGCGCACGGGCAGGTGGTGTACCTGGTGTGGCCCTCCTGGGACTGGACAGGGACGGACATCGCGACCATCGATATCTCGAATCCGGAGAGCCCGGCGCTGCTCGGGCAGCTGACGGTGGCGGACGCGCTCCCCTACGATCCATGGTACTGGTACGGGAACGTGGTGGCGTCGGGCGACGCCGTGGTGCAATCCGGGAGCACGCTGGCGCTGCGGCGGTTCGAGCCCGTGGACTCGTACGATCCGTACGATCCCGCGGCCCTGCGGCACGAATGGGTGGACGTGGTGGATCTGTCGGATCCGGCGCATCCGGTGCTGTCCGGGTCGGTGACGCTGCCGCCGGCGGCGGGCCACACTGCGCTGCGGGTCGATGGGTCGACGGTGATGACGTCGCACTGGGTGCCGCTGCCGAATGACAGCACGAAGGCTCGGTTCTACTTCGACCGGGTGGACGTGTCCGATCCGGCGAGCCCGGCGCTGCTGCCGCCGGTGAACGTGCCGGGGTCGCTGGTGGCGTTCGACGGAGGGTCGGGCCGGTTGATGACGGTCGATTACCAGCGGGTGACGCTGAGCGGGGTGACGTCCGAGGAGTGCTGGAATCAGTTCGGGTGGGAGGTGGAGTTCACGCCTTCGATCCCGGGCGATTACGAGGGCCCCGGGGAGTGCACGGGGATGCGGCGGGCGTTCAAGCTGGCGAGCGTGAGCGGGTCGCACGCGACCCTTCTGGATTCGCAGCAGATCGAGGACGGGACGTACGTGTCCCAGGTGCTGGTGGGGGAGGACCGGGTGTTTGCCTCGGCGAGCAACATGACGTGGTACACGGACGGGGGGGAGTACTGGTCGCAGTACAAGGTGCTGGTGGCGAGCGGGCTCCAGGCGGGGGAGCTCACCGTGACCGAGGCGAGCGGGGAGCAGCTCGGGTATTCGTATCCGGTGGCGACGGACGGGGATCGGTTGATCCTGGCGGGGTGGGGGCCGCCGGCGCTGTCGGTGCTGGATGCTTCGGATATGGGGGCGCTCTCGCTGGAGTCGAAGGGGGAGCTGTCCGGGTACGTGTACAGCGTGGCGGTGGACGGGGACGACGCGCTGTGCTCGCTGGGGGCCTGGGGGCTCCAGGTGGTGGACATCGCTCCTTGAGGGGCGCATGTGAATGACCGGGGGGGCGGGCTGCAATGGTCCGGTGGTGACTCCCTCCTGGTTGTTGATCGGTAGCATTCCGGATAGATAGGTGACGCCGGGGCCCGGCGGGGGGGCGGGTCCCCAGGTTCGCCTCTGGTTGCGGCGCGGTGCCGGGCGACCACGCCGGCCCCCGGGACCGCAGGTTGCAGCGCGGTGCCGGGCGACCACGCCGGCCCCCGGGACCGAGGGGGCCCTCACCTCCCGGGGCGGGGACTACGGCGG
>CAYQYG010000286.1:0-4044 GCA_964421485.1 uncultured Polyangiaceae bacterium
CTTGTCTCGTGCTTCTGCGTCGGCAGCCCCGGCGACGGGTGGGGGCGGCGCGGGTGGGGAGAGCGGCGTCCACGTGCCGTGCAACAATGCCGAATGCAATGCCGGTGACGTCTGCTGTCACGGCGACGGCGACCCCGCGGGCGATTTCTGCGCCCAGCCCGGGGGGTGCGGCAATGCGGCCGAGCTGTCCTGCGCGGGCCCGGCCGATTGCCCGGCGGGAGCTCAGTGCTGCGGCCTGTGGAACGGGTTCGACTGGACCGGATCCTACTGCACCACGGATCCGTGCCCCAGCAACCTGTTCTGCGCCGGCGCGCCGGAGGCCTGTCCGCCCGGCTGGACGTGCACGTTCAGCGACATGCTCGGCGCGGGCTACGAGTGGTGCGTGCCGTGAGCGCTCGAGAGTCGTAGCTGGTCAGATCACCGCGTGCGAATCGATCGCCGCGCCACGTCGGCGGATCGCGTCGTGATGATCAGCTCCTGCACGCGCCCGCGCCCCGTCCCGCGGCAGCTCACCGCGCGGTTCGCGCCCACCGACACGAGCTCGAAGCCATCCCGGTAGAGCTCGAACACGGCCGGCGCCGACGAGTTGGACAGGAGCACCCGCACTCCGCGCTCGGTCAGCGCGCGCGCGACGTCCCGGAGCCGCGCCTGGTCCTGCATCCCGAACCCCGCGCTCGTGTAGGACGTGAAGCTCGAGGACGCCGACAGCGGCACGTAAGGCGGATCGAAATAGACGAAATCACCCGGGCGCGCCCGGTTCACCACGGCCTCGAACGGCTCGCAGCGGATCTCCGCCCGCCGCAGGGCGCGCGCGCACGCCCGCAGGTTCTCCTCGTCGCAGATCGTCGGGTTCTCGTAATCGCCGAAGGGGACGTTGTAGACGTTGCGGCGGTTCACCCGGTAGAGGCCGTTGTAGCCCGTGCGGTTCAGGTAGATGAGCCAGGCGGCCACCTCGGGGTCGGTCCGCCTGTCGATGTCGACGCCGCGCATCTTCAGGAAGAAATCGCGGTCGTGCGGATAGCTCTGCAGGAGGCCGATCACCTGCTCGACCGAGTCCCGCACGCCGCGATAGGCGCGCACCAGGCGCTCGTTCGTGTCGGACAGCACCGCCTGCTCGGGCAGGAGGTGGAAGAACAGCGCGCCGCCGCCGACGAAGGGCTCGTGGTACGTGCCGTAATCGGACGGCACGCGCGGGGTCAGCTCGGAGAGGAGCTGGCGCTTTCCGCCGACCCACTTGATGAAGGGGCGCGCCTTGCCCTGCTCGGTCTCCGGGACCTCCGGGGGGCGCGGCGGGACCCGGCCCTTGGCGAGGCCGGGGCGGTTCCGGGGGAGCGGCGGGGGAGGGGTCGGGAGCTTTCGAGGAGAGCGCGCGGCGGCTTGGAGCATGGTCGCTCCTCGCCGGTACGCGGGTCCCACGAGAGGGGCCAAGTTCTCGGCGTGGCGATCTCCTACCAGCCCGCGGCAGGTCCGCATCCTGGGCTGAAGGTCAGGCGCCGCCCGGCGCCGCCGGTGTTTTCAATGAGCGGAGCGCCGAGCGCAGCCGCCGGTCACACCGTCCTGAGCGAGCGCGGCGTCGAGCTCTCGCTTGCGCTCGGCGATGTCGGGGTAGCGGGCCTCGGGGCGCTTCGCGAGCATCCGGTCGGCCTTGCGGGCGCGGTCCCAGACGGAGAACACCGCCCCCTCGCCGCCGCGGCCGATGGACCGGAACGCGGCGAAGCGCGGGAATGCCGCCTCGAGGGCGGCGGCAGTGTAGCCGGGGTGGGTCATGCGAGCGCCGCAGGGGTCATGGGCACAGCTCGTCCCCGAGCGCGCGGCATTTGTGCTTCGGCGGCTTCCTGGGGGGCGAGGTCGATTTCGCTGTCGGAAGGGGTTTGCCGGACGGTTGCGCCGGACCAGGGCTCGACGCCGCGGGGGCCGCGGCGCTGGGCGTCGGTGCCGGCGCCGCGGTGGGCGCCGGTGCCGGCGCCGCGGTGCGCGCGCCCGCGCGCGGCGCGCGCTCCGCCGGCTCCGGCGGCGGCGAGCCGGAGGGCAGCGCGAGGAACGCGGCCACCGCGGCAATGCAGACGAAGCCGATGGCGAACCATAGCCACGTCCTCGAAGGCGCCGCCGGCTTGTCGAGCGTGACCTCGATGTCGTCCGCGCCCCCCGATTCCTCCGGCGCCGCCGTCCCGACGTCGCGCCATGCATTCGCGCCCGCCGCCGTTCCCGTGCCCGGGGCCGCGCCCGTTCCCGTGCCCGGGGCCGCGCCCGTTCCCGCGCCCGCTGCGAATGCCTCCGCGCCGGGCGGCCGGTCGAATCTCCCCGTCCACCGCTCCCGCCCCGCGCCTTTCGCGCCCTCCGCGCGCCCCTGCGCGAGCTCCCTCCGCATCGCCCCGACCGGGATGATCTCCGTCCCGTGAGGAGCGATCTCGCGCAGCTCGATCTCTCGCCCGCCCTCGCGCTCCGGCGGCGTGCTGCCGTACGTCCGCCGGGGCGGCGGCAGCGCCGCGGCCGCCTGCGCGTCGCCCTCCAGCGCCGCCTGCGACGCGTAGCGCTCCCGCCAGCCCGCGTAGCGCCGGTTCTCGCTGCCGTCGGCGCGGGGCTTCGCCGCGAACAGCTCCTTCGCGAGCGTCGCCTCGTCCTCGGACAGGTCCTCCAGCCGCACCAGCGCGCCGCGCCTCTCCTCGGCGGTCACGTCACGGTCGGCCACGAAGCGCACCGAGATGCCGCCGGGGATGTCGGCCTCCCGGCCGGTCGTGATCGACGTCCAGCGCACGTTCGATCGATAGAGCAGCGCGCCGAGCTTCGCGGCCGCGTGGGCGATCGTGCCGAAGGGCTCGTCGTCGTGGTGCACCACCACGACGCGCCTCGGCTGCGCGTCCTCGTCGGCGACCCAGTCCCAGGACAGGCCGCTCCGCCCGAGGCGGGGCAGGTCCCCGAGCTCCTCCACGTAGCGGGCGAGCACGTGGAGCACGTCGTCGGGGCTCTCGACGACCGCGCGCACGTACTCGCGATAGAAATCAGCCGTCGAGGAGTGGGCCTCGCCGGCGTACATCACGTGCCGGTAGAACGTCGCCGAGGCCTCGAGCAGCGTCGCGTAGGTGAGGTCGCGATCGACCGTGAGGATCCCGTGCGCGAACGGCGGGCTCCGGCGCCCGGCGTGATCCGTCGCCCCGCCGATGCGCATCCCGAAGATCAGCCCGACGGCGCCGTGGCCGGGCTCGTGCTGCACGTCGTCGCGGGAGAGGTTGCCGATCGCGAACGCGTGGGAGGCGTTCGTCTGCGGCTCGATGTACTTGAGGAGGCGGGCGAAGTGGCTGAAATGGGTCGGCGTCAAGAGGCCCTGCGGGACCTCCGGGCCGTACATGAAATCGATCTGGTGGTTCGGGACGTTGCCGTGGAGGACGTGGTACCAGGTCGCGTCGTCCGGGGCCCGGTACCGGGGGATGGTGTAGCCGGCGGAGGCGAGCTCGCTCTCGTCCATGGCGCTATCGACCCTGGAATCGAGGCTGCGGCATCGGCAGCCGCGCGGTCACGCCCGTGGGGTGCGAGCCGGTCTGCGCCAAGGGCGGGAGGTCCGCCTTCATCCGCTGGAGGAGCTGCGTGTCGTAGGCGTTCTTGGGGAGGATGCGCTCGACGAAATGGGAGAAGAGGAAATGGGTGCTGTGGCCGTAGGTGGCCGAGCCGACGAGCACGCGGACGTCGATCTGCGCCTTGAAGCGCTCGAGCGTGTCGATGAGGGGCTTGTAGTAGCCCCGCGCCTCGCGCTCGACCTCGGCCGGGGTGCCGGAGAGGACGTCGCTCTTGTTGATGAAGAGCACGACGGTCTTGCAGGACGCGAGCGTCTTCGGGCCGAAGAAGTACTGCAATGACTGCGGCTGGAACTCGCGGAGCTGCTCCTGGATGCGGGCCGGGTCGAGGCGCTGGCCGTCCTTGCCCGCGAGGTCCACGACGATGAGCAGGCCGTGGATCTCGTCCATGACGAGCTCCTGCTGCGCGTCGACGATGTGCTCGCCGCCCCAGTCGCCGATCTCGAAGACGTGCTCGGTGGTGACCTCCTTGGTG
>CAYQYG010000286.1:4144-12019 GCA_964421485.1 uncultured Polyangiaceae bacterium
CTTCTTCCTGTCCTCCGCGCGCGCCTCCTCGACCATCTGGGTGAGCTGGGCACACTGGGCCTGCGCGGCCTCGAGCTGGACCCGCGAGTGCCGGAGCGCCTCGATGTGCTGGTTGGCGTCCCGGAGCTGGCCCCTGAGGCGGCTCGCCTGGGAGTAGAGGACGGCGGCGACGGCTCCGGCCGCCACGGCGATTAAAGCGAACAGGATGGCTAGGACGACGGACATGCTCACTCCTCGCGCCCCCGCCCGGAGGGGGGGCCGTGAGGCGCCCTCACGGCCAGGTGGCCAGGTCTGGCCCCGGGGGCTCGGGGCGGACGGCGCGCCATGTGGAGCGCGCCCCGGAGCCCCAGGTGTCGAACCGATTCCTGAGCCGCAGGAGACCACGGGCGAGGGGCCACGGACAAGTCCCCGCGATCGCTAACTATCTCGGCCCGCCGCCCTTGCGCGTCACGCGCGGAAGCGCGGTGATCGTCGCCGGCGCCAGATCGAATCCGTCCCGCTCGCCCGCGGCGAGGCGCAGCGCGCCCGCGTAGGCGATCATCGCCGCGTTATCAGTGCAGCTCGCGAGCGGAGGGACCGCGAGCGTGAGCCCGCGGCGGGTGCACTCTTCCGCCATGCGCGCGCGCAGGCCCCGGTTCGCGGCCACGCCGCCCGCGAGCACCACGGCGCCGACATCCTCGGCGCGCGCGGCGCGCACCGTCTTCTGCACGAGCGCGCCCACGATCGCCGCCTGGAAGGCCGCGCAGAGATCATGGAGCGCCTGCCCCTCCGGCCGGCCCCGCTGCGCCACACGGCGCGCGACGGCGGTCTTCACACCGGAGAAGCTGAACTCCAGCGAGCCCTTGCGCGCCATGGGCGCGGGCACCGCGTCCGCGGCGCGCGACGCATCACCGAGCGCGGCGAGCCGATCGATCACCGGCCCGCCCGGGTACCCGAGGCCGAGCAGCTTCGCCACCTTGTCGAACGCCTCGCCTGCCGCGTCGTCGCGCGTCGCGCCGAGCTCGCGGATGCGCCCCAGGTCCGGCCCGTCGACGCGGTAGAGCGCCGTGTGCCCGCCCGATGCCAGCAGCGCGACGAAGGGGAACGCCGGCGGGGCAGGTGCGCCCTCGCGGCGAAGGAACACGGCGAGCAGGTGCCCGACCAGGTGATCCACGCCGACGAGCGGCTTGCCGGCGCCCCACGCGAGCCCCTTCGCGGCCTGCAGGCCGACGAGCAGCGCGCCGGAGAGGCCAGGCCGAGAGGTGACCGCGACGCCGTCGAGCTCCGCGATCCCCAGGCCGGCGCGCGCGAGCGCCTCCCGTACGACTGGTACGATCGCGCGCGCGTGATCGCGCGCCGCGACCTCCGGCACGACGCCGCCGTAGGGCGCATGGAGATCCACCTGGCTCCGGACCACGTCGGAGAGCACGTCGCCCCCCTCGGTCACGACCGCCGCGGCCGTCTCGTCGCAGGACGTCTCGATCCCGAGGACCCGCATCCGCCCTAGAACCCGCACTCGTTGGGCCGGCGCGTGAGCCGGAACATGCCGAAGATCTGCCGGCGCTCGGCCGGCGGCGGATCGCCCGTCGCCTCGTCGCGCGGCGCGCCCGGGCGCAGCAGGCGGACCTCGATCGAGTCGTCGGTCTGGAGCGAGATGATCGCCAGCATCGACTCCGCCGCCGGATCCACGGGGCTCACCGCGAAGATCGCGTTTCGCTCCCGGCCGTCGCCGAACTCGAGGTGCGAGAGCGGATCGTTCGCGAGCGGCGCGATCGGGCGGAGCGGCGCGCGATCCAGCAGCCGGCGCTCCGGGTGCGTCTCGTCCGCGGCCTCGTACGTCGAGAGCAGGCCGGGCGGCTCGGTCCCGTCGAGCGCGGTCGCGTCGAGCGTGAGCCGCATCTGCACGCGCGGGCTGAGCCCGGTGCGGAAGCCGCTCGCGAGCGTCACGGAGCCGCAGTAGGCCTCGCCGTCGGCCGTCGAGAAGCGGCTCAGATCGTCGCAGCCGGCGGCCGCGAGGCCGAGCCCGATCAGGGCGGCGCGCGCGCCGCGATCCATGCTCACGGCGCGTCTCCTGCGCTCGGGGGCTCCGCGCGGCCTTGCCGCGCTCCGCCCCCGAACCCCCGCAGGAGCTCCGCCGCCGCCCGGCGCACGCTCGGCTCGGCGTCCTTCGCCTCGAGCTCGCGCAGGAGCGGCGCCGCAGCCCCGCGGTCCGCCGACGCGAGCGCGCGCGCCGCGGCCTCGCGGACCAGCGCGTACTCGTCCCCGCGCGCGGCCGCCGCGAGCGTCTCGGCGATCGCCGCGGCCCCGCCGCCCTGACCCAGCCGCCCGAGCGCCTCGGCCGCGCGCACGCGCAGCGGCCAGCTCCCCGCGCCGCGCACCATGCCCGAGACCGCCGCGATCGTCGGCGCGTGCTTCACCGCCCCGATCGCCGAGAGCGCCGCGCGCCGCACGCCCTCGTCGGGATCCCCGAGCGCGTCGATCACCGCCGCCTGCGCCTCGGGCTCCGCGCGCCCCGCGAGCAGCTCGACCGCGCGCGTCTTCACCTCCACGTCCGGGTGCCGCACGAGCGACACGAACGGCGGCACCACCGCGGCCGCGATCTCGTCCACGGCCGCCTGCGCCCGCTGCGCGAGCGCCGCGTCGATCTTCTCCGCCCCGTCGAGGAGCGGCGCGAGCCGCGCGCCCTTCACCTGCCCGTCGCCGCGCGCGAGCAGCGCGTCCGCGACCACCTGGGCCCGCTCCGGCGACGTGGACACCGCCGCCACGGCCGCCTTGCGCAGCGCGGGCCCGAGCGCCACGAGCGCCGCCGCCCGGTCGGCCGCGCCCGCGGGATCCGGCCCGAGCCCCGCGAGCACGTCCTTCAGCGTCAGCGCCCCGTCGGGCACCGGCAGCGCCTCGCGCGAGCGCGGGTACGCCCGCTTCGCCCACGCCACCGCCGCCGCCGCCGCCGCCCGGCGCAGGTCCTCGTCGGCCGAGAACGCGCCCGCCGCGATCGCCTCCGCCGCGCCGCCGGGATCCTGCGATCGCGAGAGCGAGAGGAGCGCCGCCTGCCGCAGCAGGCTGTCGCTCGAGTCCGCGAGCGACCGGAACAGCGCCCCCTCGCCCGCGCTCGCGGCCGGCCCCAGCTCGCCCAGCGCGTGCACCGCGGCCGCGCGCGCCACAGGCCCCGCGTCCGGCGACCGCGCCAGCGCCGCCAGCGCCGGCGCGTGCCGCGCGTCGTGCGTCAGCCCGAGCCCGATCGCCGCGATCGCCCGCACCTCCGGCGCCGCCGACGAGAGCAGCTTCAGGAGCAGCGGCTCCGTCTTCGCCGGCGCTGCCCGCGCGCCCGCCTTCGCGCCCCCCTCGCCCCCGAGCCGCGCCACGCCCCACGCCGCCGCCACGGCGATCGCGTCGTTCGGCAGCACGCTCCCCGCGCCGTCCCTGGGCGCGAGCATCTGCTCGTAGCGCGGCAGCATCGCCGGATCCCGGAGCGCCCCGCAGGCGATCATCGCCCGCACGCGCAGGCTCTTGTCCGCCTGCCCCGTCGCGAAGTTGTAGAGCGCCGGCCCCGCGCTCTTGTTCTCCACGTACGCGAGCACCTCGATCGCGATCTTCTGCTGCGACTCCTTGTCGTCCGCGAGCGCGTCCAGGAGCGGCTTCACCGCGCGTGCCCCGATGCGCGCGAGCTCCCCGCGCGCGGCCGCGCTCTGCGCCCGGTCCGCGCTCCGCACCCGCTGCACCAGCGGGAACGTCATCGCCCCGTACAGCTCCACGAGCAGCCGCCTGTAGAGCGGCTTCTGCGGGTTGCCGACCGCCACGGGGAGCAGCTCCCGCTCCAGCACCTCGAGCGACCCCTTGCCGAGGTTCACCTGCATCGACATGCGCGCCGCCCGCGCCACGAGCTCCTCGTCCGCCGACGCCCGCACCACGCGCCGGAACAGCCTGTCCGCCTCGTCGACCTGCCCCGAGGAGAGCAGGAGCTCCGCGAGGTCGAAGTATACCGGGAAGAGCCGGTCGTTCTTCGCGATCGCCTGCCGGTACTCGGCGATCGCGCGCGCCGAGTCCTGCCGCCGCCGGTACATGTCGCCGAGCTTCTGGTGCCCGCTCGCGTCCTCGGGCGACAGCTCCACCGCCTTGGCCGCGTACTGGATCGCGTCGTCGTCACGGTACATCTCCGCCGCGTACTGTGCCATGCGCTGGTAATACTCGCGCGCCCGCTTCGGGTTCACCTCCACGAGCTTCTGGAGCACCTCGATCGCGCCGAGCAGGTTCTGCTGCAGCACGAGCACCCGCTCCAGGGACAGCAGCGACTCCTCGTCCCCCGGCGCCGCCTGCACGATCCGCCGCAGCGTCGCCTCGGCCTCCGGCAGCCGGTGGAGCTTGCGCTGCACCTCGGCGAGCAGCCGCCCCGCCTCGAGGTCCGGCGGCGTCCCGTTCAGCCTCGCCGTGAGCGGCGCGACCCGGCTCGGCAGCTCGTGCGTCAGCGCCCAGAGGCTCACGATGTGCGTCCGCGCCTCGCGCGCGAGCAGCCTGTCCGCGCCCGAGCCGGAGCCCGCCCCCGCGAGGAGCTGCTCCCAGAGCTCGCGCGCCTCGGAGTACCGCGGCCCCGGGTTGCTCGTCGAGCTCGCGGTCCGCTCCAGCGCGATCGCCAGCGCCTTCTTGTACCGCGCGTTCGCCGGCTCGAGCTGCGCCGCCTCGCGGAGGGACGAGAGCGCCTCGTTCACCATGTCGTGATCGAGGTACACCTCCCCGAGCGTCGCCGCCGCCCGCGCCCGGTTCGGCACGAGCGCCCTGATGCGCGCCCACGTCTCCAGCGCCTTCTTCTTGTCCCCCGCCTGGAAGTACCGGTCCCCGAGATCGATGAGGTGCGTCGGATCCCCGCCCCCCACGGCCGCGAGCTTCTGGAGCACCTTGAGCGCCCGGTCCTTCTCCTCGACCCGCTCGTAGAAGTCTGCCACGGCCGCCAGCACCTCGGCCTCGGCCGACACCCGCGCCTCGAGCTCGGTCAGGAGCTTCAGCGCCTTCGGCCGGTCCCCCCGCTGGATCAGCGTCTCGCACAGCTCGAACACGAAGTCCGCGTTGTGCGGCGCGGCCCTGATCAAGAGCTCGTACTCCTTGATCGCCGCCTCGAGCTCCCCCGCCGTCTGGAGCAGGTGCACGAGCTTGAGCCGCGTGTCGATGTGCTTCCCGTCGAGCTCGAGCGCCCTCCTGTACGTCGCCATCGCCTTGTCGACGTCGCCGGTCTCCTCGTACAGCGCTCCCATGGTCGCGAGCCGCTGGAAGTCCTGCCCCTTCTCGGCCTCGAGGATGGTGATGAGCTCCGCGAGCTTGCCCTCGGCCCGGAAGGCGTCGGTCATGATGAGCAGGATCTCGGCCCGCACGCCCGCCGCGCTCCCCGCGATCGCCAGCGCGCGCTTGAGCACCGAGAGCGCCTCGTCGGTCTTCTTCTGCTTCGCGAGCGCCTGCCCGAGGTCCCTGAGCGCCGGCGCGAGCGCCCGGTTGTCCCCCGCCGCCGCCTTCACGAGGTCGCGGAACTCCGCCTCGGCCCGGTCGTAATACCCGCGCGAGAGCAGCTCCCGCCCGAGCTCCGCCTTGACGAAGAGCGACCCCTGCGCCGTCTTCACGAGCGCGTCGTGCTGCGCCTTGGCCCCCTCGAAGTCCTTCAGATCCAGGCAGATCGCGAGCAGCGTCCGCCGAGCTTGCTCGACGTCCGCGGGCACCTTGAGCAGCGGGAGCGCCTTCTCGTAGTGCGCGCGCGCCCCCGTCTTGTCCCCCCGGTCCGACTCGAGCTGCGCGAGCGCGAGGATCGGCGCCGGATCCCCCGGCTTGTCGGCGATCGCGCGCTCGTACGTCTTGAGGGCGTCGTCGTATCGCCCGTCCTGCTTGTAGATCCCGGCGAGCGCGACCTTGGTGGCCCACGCATCCGGCCCCGGCTGCGACGAGCGCGCCTCGAGCTCCTCGATGAGCTTCTTCAGGTTGCCGTCGCGCTCGCGATAGAGCTGCGCGAGCCGCTGCAGCGGGAAGGGCGCGCTCGGCTGGCTGAGCACGATGGCCGTGTACCGCGCGATGAGGGCGTCCTTGGATGGTCCCTTGGCCCCCTCTTCGCCGTCTCCGCCGGGTTTTTCATGTCCCCCGCCGGGGTGCTCGCCGGCCGGCTTCGGGGTGCCGGGCTTCGGGGTGCCGGGCTTCGGGGTGCCGGGCTTCGGGGTGCCGGGCTTCGGGGTGCCGGGCTTCGGAGGCCTGGGCTTCTTGCCGCGGCCGGTGGGATCGAAGTCGGCGGCGGCGGTGCGAGGCAGGGCGAGCGTCGACACCGCGGGGACGAGGAGGAAGAGGCAGCCGGCGAGGACGTGAGACCGCACGGGCGTAGGGTAGACCCACGGCGCGCGGGGGGCCACGACAGGCGATGTGGCGACATCCTCTCCCGCGCCGGGCGTGGATCGTCTGGCGCCCCCGCGCCCCTCGCGACTAGAGTCCCGCCCATGTTCCGTCCGGTCCTCCTCGCCCTGGCCGCCCCGCTCCTCCTCGCCCCGGCCCTCGCCTCGTGCACCCCCCCGGAGCCCCAGCCCAAGGAGCCCCTCGGCCACCTCCCCTCGGCCACCACCACCGCCAAGCCCGAGTGGATCCCCTTCCGCATCCGCGCCGGAAAGCCCGTCCAGGGAGACTCCCGCGAGAGGCACCTCACCGACATCCGGCAGCTCACGTTCGGCGGCGAGAACGCCGAGGCCTACTGGTCCCCGGACGGCCAGCGCCTCATCTTCCAGTCCACCCGCGACGGCGGCAGCTGCGACCAGATCTACACCCTGGACCTCGGCTCGGGGGACGTGAAGCTCGTCTCCACCGGCAAGGGCAAGACCACCTGCAGCTACTTCTTCTATCCCAAGCCCGACCGCATCCTCTACGCCTCCACCCACGCCTCGAGCCCCGAGTGCCCGCCCAAGCCCGACCGCTCCCAGGGCTATGTCTGGCCCCTCGACGAGTTCGATATCTACTCGGCGAACCCCGACGGATCGGACCTCAGACCCCTCATCACCGGAAAGGGATACGACGCCGAGGCCACCGTCGCATTCGACGGATCCCGCATGGTCTTCACGAGCGCCCGCGACGGCGACCTCGAGCTCTATACCTCCAGGCTCGATGGATCCGATATCCGCCGCATCACCAGTACGCCCGGATACGACGGCGGCGCCTTCTTCTCGCCGGACTCCACCAAGCTCGTCTGGCGCGCCAGCCGCCCCCAGGGCCCCGCCCTCGACGACTACCGCGCCCTGCTCGCCAAGGGCCTCGTCCGGCCCAGCCATCTCGAAATCATGGTCGCCGGCGCGGACGGCCAGGGAGCCCGCACCATCACCAGCAACGGCCGCGCCAACTTCGGACCGTACTTCCTCCCCGACTCCCGCCGCGTCATCTTCTCCTCCGACGTCGGCTCCCCCGCGGGCGCCCACGGCGTCCCGAACTTCGATCTCTTCGTGGTCGATAGCCAGGGCGCCCCGGGGCCGGACGGCGTCCCGCAGGTCGAGCGCATCACCTTCTACGAGGGCTTCGACGGCTTCCCGATGTTCTCGCCGGATGGCCAGCACCTCGTCTTCGCCTCCAATCGATTCGGATCCAGGCCCGGCGAGACCAATCTCTTCGTCGCGCGCTGGGTCGAATGAGTCCCATGCCATATCGATTCGACATCCGGGGCTCCGGGGCGCGCTCCACGCCGCGCGCCCTGCCCCCCGGACCCCGGTCCTCCCTCCCGGTCGCGATCCTCCCGGCGCTCGCGATCGCGGGGTGCGCCGGCGCCCCGGCCCAGCGCGCGCGGCCCTCGGAGTCGCACGCGCCGGCCCTGGAGCTCACCGCGCCGGCCTTCACCTCGCCCGCGCGCTGGAGCTACCACCCCGGCGCGCCGGACCTCTCGCTCGCAGAGCTCCGGCT
>CAYQYG010000287.1:0-12007 GCA_964421485.1 uncultured Polyangiaceae bacterium
GGGCGGGACTCTCCCACCCGATCCCGCGGAGCGTCAACGATCCGGCGACGGATCCTCGACCGCTCCCGTGTCCGCGCCCGCGCCCGCGCCCGTGTCCGTGTCCGCGCCCGCGCCCGCGCCCGTGTCCGTGTCCGCGCCCGCGCCCGTGTCCGTGTCCGCGCCCGTGTCCGTGTCCGCGCCCGTGTCCGCGCCCGTGTCCGTGTCCGTGCCCGCGCCCGGAGTATCTCTCTTCTCTTTCTTCCCCGCTCTCCCAACGACCTCCGGCGCTGCTCGGATCGCAATTCACGCTTGCGCAGCCATGGAAGACCGTGCAATACATCAGCCGCGGAGGCCCGCGGCACATCTCGTTGCCCAGGCAAGCGAAAAATTCGCCGGGGGCGAGAATGATGCAACGGGATCTCATGTCAATTTCGAATTGTCGGCGCTCATTCCAGGCTGCTGGGCTGTGCTTTTTCATGGCTGCTTGTGGTAGGCCCGGCGAGCCGGCGCGCGGCGCGGCGCCCTCGCCTCCTCCAGCAAGTACCACCTCTGGATCGAATTCCCCCGCGGCCCCACGAGCGCAGCGGGTCGTGGATGAAGCGCTGGAGCAGAGCGCGCTCCCGGCTGCTGCGGTCGTGCTCTCCGCCGCGGATCGGCGGCCGCTCGCGCTTGGCCGGCACCTCGGCGCCGATCCCGCGATCCTCTCCGCCCGGCCGGGGTCCACGGTCAAGCCGATCCTCGCGTGGATCGCGGCCGAAGCAGGCGTCCTTTCGCCCGGGGAAAAGATCGATTGCGACAGAACATACGGTGAGTATCACTGCTTCGCCGCCCACGGTCACCTCGGGCTCCCGGAGGCCATCGCTGCTTCCTGCAACGTCTACTTCTTCGAGGTCGCGAGCCGCCTCGGGCTGGAGCGCGTCTCCGCCGGGTTCACGCGCTTCGGTTTCGGCGAGAGGACGACCCTCGTCGCGCAGGAGTCCCCCGGGCTCTTGATTGACTCCGCATGGGCTGCGTCGAGGGCTGGCTCGGAGTCCCCCCGATGGGAGCTCGTGACCGGCATCGGTCATGGCCCCATCGAGGTGACCCCTCTCCAGCTCGCCCAAGCATACGCCGAGCTCGGCGATCGGCTCGCCCGCTCCGGCGGCGCGGTCCCGGACGCCCTGCGCGCCGAGATCCTGCAAGGGCTCCGCCGCGGCGTCGCCGACGAGAGCGGCAGCGGCCACCTCGCCGCGGTCCCTGGCCTGGAGATCGCCGGCAAGACCGGATCCGCGGAGGGCGGCCACTATTCGGAGGGCAAGTCGGCGACCGGACCCAACAATGGCTGGTTCGTCGGGTTCACCCCCATCGAATCTCCCCGCTTCATCGTCGCCGTCGTCGTCATTGGCGGCGACATCGGGGGCAAGAGCGCTGCACCGATCGCCGCTCGCATCTTCGAGGGCATCGCGAAGCAGTGACGGCCCACGTCCGCGACGAGCGCGCTCGCGCTCGCCGCGCGGGTGGATCCAGGTCAGCGCGCCTCCGCGCGTCGCGTCAGGTCTTCTCCTCGGCCCCCTCCGCCTTGAATCCCCGGAGCGTCCCGTGCTCCTCCACCCAGGCGATCCTCGCCCGCCCCTCCGGCGTGACGGGCGCGAGCTGCGGGACGGGGCTCCAGGTGATGTGGGCGATCGCGTCGGGCCGATCGCGGCGCAGCCGCTCCAGGGGAATCTGCCCTCGATCCGGCCCGACCTCGACCTCGTCGCTCCCCTCCAGTACACGCGACAATCGATCGACCTGGCTGAAATCGAACGGGATCCCGGCTTCATCCATGGCGATCGCCATGAGCATCGCGTTCTTGTAGTAGAGCTCGTCCGAGACCGCGAAGCTGAATCGATAACCCCCTTCGACCAGCGCCGGCCGGAGCATGATACCGTGGGGGATGCCATAGGCGATCTCGAACGGGTGGGCGCCCTCCCAGCGGCGGGACGTGAGCCACTCCCGGAATGCGGCGGCGTCGCCATGTGGCAGATCGAGCATGCCGCCGTGGCGCTTGTCCGCGTGCCGCCGGTGCTTCTCCTCCAGTGACAGCTTCCGCTCCTCCGGGTAGGCCGCGTCGTAGGCGATCCCGGCGATCCGCAGGTATTCACCCGCCGACAGCTCCGGCAAGGGCGGCCTGGCCCTGGCCGACTCGGCCGCCTTCTGCGCCGCCGCGATCTGCGCTGCGGGCATCGGCTGCTCCTCGTCGGTCCAGGTGAAGCGCCGGGCCACCTTGCCCCAGCGCGACTCGAGCGGCATGTCCTCCTCGACCCTTCGATTGTGGGCGCCGATGTCCTTCAAGGCCTCGCTCAGCGTCCGGTGGATCTGCGGGAGCGCCTCCGGCCAGTACTCCACGCCGCGCGGCCAGCCGGGCTGATCGACGTCGATCCACTTGACCTCGCCGGTCCGGATGTCGCCCTCCATCATCGGCGAGCCCGCGCGCAGGCGGATCGAGCCCGTGACGAGCCCCCTCTTCAGGGCGAACCACGTCGGGTGCCACAGGCCCTTCCCGTCCACCCAGAACGGGCCTTGCCAGAACAGGTCATAAGGATCGTCGGCCGGCTCGATCTCCCGCAGGAGCGGGTAGAGCTCCTTGAACAACTCCCTCGCCTGATCGAGTGTCAGGGCTGCTTCCGCCCGCTTGCCTTTGCTCTTCTTCATCAGCTCACCCCCTCGCCGCGCCGCCGGCCGGCGCCCTGGACCATTCTCGTGCAATTCCGGGTCTAGGTCCAGCGCACGAGCCTCACGTCGCGGCCCCTCCTGCCGCGCGCTGGTACTCGGAAGGCGACCGCCCCACCACGGCCTTGAAGTCGCGCGTCAGGTGCGCCTGATCGAAGTAGCCGAGCTCCTGCGCGAACCGGGTCAGCGGGACGGCCTCGCCCTGGGCGAGCCGGTGGGCGACCTCGTGCAGCCTGGAGCGCCGGATCACCCATTTCGGCGAGACCCCCACGTATCCGGCGAACAGCCGCTGGAGATCGCGGACGCCGAACCCCGCGATCTCCGCCAGCCTGTCCACCCTCGTGATCCCGGGATCCGCGCCGATCCGGTCGACGATGCCGGAGACCAGCTCCACCGTCGGATCCGCCGCCGGCAGCGCGCGCCGCAGGATCGCCTCCGCCGCATGGATCATCCCCTCGTCCCCCGGCGCCTCGAGCACCTCGCGCTCGGCCTCCGCGTCGCTCACGCCGAGCACCGAGGACAGCGACACGGTGCGATCGGTGATCCTCGCGACCGGCATCTTCAGGAACCCGCGGAACGCGCCTGGCCTGAAGCGAACGCCGAGCACCCGGCCGCGGCCCTCGAGCAGGTATTCGAACGCGCCGCGGATGACCCCGAACACGGCCGTTCGCTTGCGGTCGAACACGACGTTCACGCACGGATAGGGCAGCGTCCGCTGCGCGTGCGGCGCCTGTCCGCGGAGGTCCCAGGCGACGATCCAGTGATGCTCGACGAAGGGCGCGAGATCGGCCGAGGGGTGGACCCGCGCGAGCCGCAGCTTCTCCCGCGCCGCGGCCGGGTCGAGCAGCCCCTTCGCCTCCGTGGAGACCGGGCGGAGCGCGTCGCGTTTTTCCAAGGCACCCCCCTCCTGCAGGCGATAGACCCCGGCGTCAACCCTTCCGCCGGAGGACCCGATGAAGCTCTATTCTCTGCCCCTGTCCCCCTATGCCGCCCGCGTCCGGGCCGCCATCTACGCGAAGGGACTGCCCGTCGAGCTGATCATGCCGCCCGAGGGCTGGTCGACCTCGACGGAATACCGGGCGATCAATCCGCTGGGCAAGGTCCCGGCGCTGGTGCTGGACGACGGCACGGCGATCGTCGAGTCCGGGGTCATCGTCGAATACCTCGAGGACGCGCACCCCGAGCCCTCGCTGCGCCCGCGCAACCCCGAGGCGCTCGCCCGCGTGCGCCTCGTCGCGCAGGTCGCGGAGCTCTACGTGATGGGCGCCATGAACCCGCTCTTCCTGCTCTTCGACGCGAAGGAGAAGGACATGAATGCCATCGAGGCGCAGCTCGCGAAGCTCGACGCGGCGCTCGGCCACCTGGACGCGATGCTCCCGGAGAAGGGCCTCGCGCACGGCGACCGGGTGACGATCGCGGACGCCTGCCTCACCCCGGTGCGCTTCGCGCTCGATGGCCTGATGGGCTTCTCGGGGCGAAAGGGGCTGCTCGACGGGCACGCCCGCGTGGCCCGCTATCGCGACGCCCTGCAAGGGCACCCCGCGCTCGCCCGGGTCTGGCAGGAGATGACGGACGGGCTGAAGGCGTTCTACCAGCGCCGCGCCGCGGTCTAGCGTCACTCCGCCGGGCACCTCGCCCGTGGAGCTGGGCGCTCCAGGCGCCGTCACGCCGCCCGGAGCGGTCTCATCGAAGCGGAGAGCGGGCGGGCCGCGCCTCGGCGCGCCCGCGCGCCCGTCAGGGGGCGAGCTTGGCCACGAAGGCGTTGGATTCGCCGACGCTGGTGAGCGGCGCGGCGGCGATGAAATCGAGCGTGCCGCTGAACACGCCCGTGAGGAACAGGTCGCCGTCGGGGGAGAGGGCCATGTCGCGGCCAAACTGCTCCTGCTCGTCCCCGTAGCGCCGGCTCCAGTCGTGATGGCCGAGCGGATCCAGGCGCACCACGACGACGTCCCTCATGCCGGCGCTCGTGAGCGGCGCGCCGCCGAAATCGACGGTGCCCGGGAACCCGCCGGTGAAGAAGACGGCCCCGGCGCCGTCGATGGCGACGCCGCGCGCGATCTGGTCCTCGGCGTCGCCGAACCCGGCGCCGAAGACGTGATCGCCGGCCGGGGTGAGCTTGACGACGAACATGTCGCGCCCCTGGCCGTCGATGGGGCCGGCCCCGAGATCGATGCTCGTGTCGAACCAGCCGGCCACGGCGATCTCGCCCGCGGCATTGACGGCGATGCTCGTGCCGACCGCGTCCTCGGCGGCGAGCGCCTTGCTGAACAGGTGGCTGCCGTCGGCGTCATAGGCGACGACGAACGCCGAGGACCCGGGGCCCGGCGACGTGATGGCGCCGCCCCCGAAATCGTAGGAGCCGAAGAAGAAGCCCGTGACGGCCACCCCGCCGCCCGGCAGCGTGACCAGGTCGAGCGGCACGGAGTCGCCGAGGCTGCGGCTCCAGACGTGGTCGCCCGCGGCGTCGAGCCGGCCCAGCGCGCCGACCGTGATGTCGCCCGGCTCCGGGCTGATGGCGCCGCCGCCGAGGTCCACGGAGCCATTGGTCCAGCCGGCGAGGTAGCAATCGTCGCCGGCCGCGGCGAGGCCCCACGCGTTCTGCGCGCCGCCGGCCGTGAAGCGGCGGCTCCAGACGTGATTGCCCGCGACGTCGAGCTTGCCGGCCACGAAGTCCTGCCCGCCCGTCAGGACGCCGCCGCCGAGGTTCACAGGCCCGCTCGGCAGGCCGAACAGGAGCATGCTGCCGTCGGCCCCCGCGGCGACGGTGCCGATGCTGAAGCCGGTCCACGAGCGGCTGAACAGGTGGGACCCGTCCGGGCCGAGCTTGACGAGGTACGGCCCCGGGGCGAGCGCCCCGTCGCCGAAATCGATCGGCTCGCCCGAGCCGCCGCCGATGACGACATCCCCGAGGCCGTCGACGGCCAGCGCGGCGACGACCCCGCCGGTCGGCCCCCCGAACCTCTTGCTCCACAGGGGATCTCCCGTGCACGCCGGAGCGCTCTGCCCATTGCAGTCCTCGTCCCCGGAGTCCGTGCACCGCTCCAGGGCCGGCAGCACCTCGCCCTCGCAAGGCCCGAAGCCGGTCCCCTCGGCGTTGCACGTCATCGTCCCGCCATGGCAGGTGCCCACGCCGTCGGTGCCGTCCGGCCCGGTGTAGCAGGTCGCGGTCTCGCCGGGCGCGCACGCCCCCCCGCCCGATCCGCCGGCGCCGCCGCCTCCCTCGGACGCGCCCGCGCCGCCGGAGCCGCCGCCGTTCGATTGCGTCCCGTCGTCGCCGCAGGCCCCCGCGAGGAGCCCTGCCGCAAGAAAAAGACAAAAATATCGCTCCATGGGGGGCATCGTACCGCGGCGGGGGGCGCGGCTGTCCATGTTTTTCGAGAGCGGCGATCGGGAGCGAGCCGCCGCGCGGCGGGGGGCGCGGAGCGGCGGTCGGCGAGGGGCGCCGGGCGATCCGCCCGAGGTCCCCTCAGCGCTGCTTCCGCGGATCCGGCACGTTCGGGTGCTCGTTGTAATAGGCGTCCAGGCTCTCGCGGGTGATCTCCACCTCGATCTCGCCGTCCTTCTCGATCGTGGCCTGGCAGCCGAGGCGGCTCGACGGGCGCACGTCGAAGGCCTTGTCGAGGATGTCCTCCTCGTCCTCCTCGGCGGGGCGGAGCAGGTCGCGGCCCTTCAATACGTGGACGTGGCAGGTCGAGCAGGCGCAGACGCCGCCGCAGGCGTCGCCCTCGGGGGCGCCCACGGTCTTCGACGCCTTGAGCACCGACGATCCGACGGGGACCTCGGCCTCCCAGGAGCGGCCGTGGGCGAGGAAGCGGACCTTCGGCATGGAATCAGCCCTTCTCCTCGATCACCATTACAGATGCAATGGTCGGGGCCTCGTGGGAATGGCGGGCGGCCTGGTGCTCCTCGACGTGCTGATCGACGCCCTTGGCGGCGGCGACCTTCGCCTCGACCTCGCCGACCTGCTTGCCGGCGATGGCGGCCGCGACGGCGCGATCCATCCGGCGGCCGGCCCAGGCGTGCGTGGCGTCGTCGAGCGCCTCGGTCCTCGCCTGGATGAGGGCGGCGCGGTCGCCCCGGATCGCCGCGTCGAGCGCGCGGAGGGCGGCCTCGATGGCCTCGCGCTCGCCCGGCTCCAGGAGGTCTCCGTCCGCGGCGAGGGCCTTCCTCGTGGCCATGGCGACGCGATCGGCCTCGACGCGGGCCTCGACCAGGCGGCGGCGCTCGAGGTCCTCCTCGCCGTGATCGAGCGCGGCGAGCAGCATGTCCTCGACCTCCTCGTCGGTGAGGCCATAGCTGGGCTTGACCTCGACCTTCTGCTCGACGCCGGTCGAAAGCTCCCTGGCGGTCACGCTCAGGAGGCCGTCGGCGTCGACGCGGAACGTGACCTCGAGGCGGGCCATCCCGGCGGGCATCGGGGGGATGCCCCTCAGCGTGAAGCGCGCGAGCGACCGGCAATCGGCCGCGAGCTCGCGCTCGCCCTGCACGATGTGGATCTCGAAGCCGGTCTGGTTGTCGGCGTAGGTGGTGAACGTCTGGCGCGCGCCGGCCGGGATGGTCGTGTTGCGCGGGAGGATCTTCTCGGCGACGCCGCCCATGGTCTCGATGCCCAGCGAGAGCGGCAGGACGTCGAGCAGGAGCACCTCGTCGCCGCGCTCGTTCGCGCCGGCCAGGATGTCGGCCTGGATCGCGGCGCCGAGGGCGACGACCTCGTCAGGATCGATGTCGCCCAGCGGCTCCTTGCCGAAGAGCTTCGCCACGTATTCGCGGACGTAGGGGACGCGCGTGGCGCCGCCGACGAGGATCACGCCGTCGAGGTCCGCGGCCTGGACGCCGGCGTCGCGCAGCGCGCGGCGGCACGCGGCGCCGGTGCGCTCGACGATGGGGGCGATGAGCCGATTGAAGTCCTCGCGGGTGATCGTGACCGCCCTCGGGGCGCCGCCGCCCTGCGCCGGGACCTCGATCTGCACGGAAGCGGCCGCGGTGAGGCGGTGCTTGACGTCGCGGGCCATCTCGAGCGCGAGGCGGACGACCTCGGGGGTCCGGGCGGTCGCGCCCATTTCATCGAGGAGCCTCTCGGCGAGCGCGCGGTCCATGTCGTCGCCGCCGAGCGCGCTGTCGCCGCCGGTCGATTTCACCTGGAAGACGCCGCTGTCCAGGAGGAGGACGGTGACGTCGAACGTGCCGCCGCCGAGGTCGTAGACGGCGAACAGGCCATCCTGGCGCCTGTCGAGGCCATAGGCGAGCGCGGCGGCGGTGGGCTCGTTCAGGAGGCGCAGGACCTCGAGGCCCGCGAG
Source organism: uncultured Polyangiaceae bacterium (assembly GCA_964421485.1). GTDB lineage: Bacteria > Myxococcota_A > Polyangia > Polyangiales > Polyangiaceae > CAYQYG01. The sequence goes on from CAYQYG010000287.1 coordinate 7,968, forward strand.
GCGGCCGGCGTCCCTCGTGGCCTGGCGCTGGGCGTCGTCGAAGTAGGCGGGGACGGTGATCACGGCGCCGCCGACCGAGCGGAGCTCGCGCTCGGCCGAGGCGCGGAGCTCCTTCAGGATCTCGGCGGAGACCTCGACGGGGGTCAGGGCGCGGCCGCGGACCTTGAAGCGGACGCTCTTGGCCTCCTCGGGGGTCCTGGGCTCGGCGAACTCGTAGGGGCCGAGGCGCCTCGTCTCGGGGTCGGCGGCGCCGCGGCCCATGAAGCGCTTGACGCTGACGATGGTCTCGCGCGGGGCGCTCAGCGAGAGGCGCTGGGCGGCGCGGCCGACGACCGCGGCGCCGCGGCTGTCGTAATGGACGACCGAAGGGACGATGCGCTCGCCGTTGCAGTCCTCGATGACGGCGGGGCTGCCGTCGCGCACGCGCGCGACGAGCGAGTTGGTGGTCCCGAGGTCGATGCCGATCGGGCTGGGGCGGGCCTTGGGGTCGAAGATCTCGAGCAGGCTCATGTCGATTCCGAGAGGTCCTCTTCGATGGCGCTCGCTTCGTCCAGGAAGCGGCGGTAATACCGGAGCTCGCCGAGCAGCGGGAGGACCGCCCGGATCCTCTGCGCGTCGCCGGCCGCGCCGTCGAGGCCCGCCGCGAGGGCCGAGAGGGCCCGCTGCTCGCGGCCGCGCATGGCCGCGCCGAGCGCCGCGACGCGGGCGGCGTCGCGCTTGCCGGCCGCGAGGGAGAGCTCCTCCCGGGACTCCATCATGTCCATCAGGAAGGCGGGCGATGGCCTCGGGGCGGCGGCCTCGCCGATCTCGACGCCCGCGCGGGCGAAGAGGGCCTCGGCGCGGCGGATGGGGTCGCGGAGGACGCGAAATGCCTCGTTGACCTCGATCGCGCGGCCGAGGGCGAGGCGGCGCTCGGCGGCGGGCGCGCCCGCGTATCGGTCGGGGTGCAGCGCCTTCGAGAGGTCCCGGTGGCGCTGCTCGACGGCCCGGAGGTCGAGGTCGAAGCGAGGCTCCACGCCCAGCGTGTCGAACGGGTCGGTCATCCCACCGTGAACGAGTGGCCGCAGCCGCAGCGGGTGGCCTCCTGCGGGTTCATGAACTTGAAGCCCTGATACATGAGCTTCTTCTCCCAGTCGAGCACCGAGCCGCCGAGGTAGATGATGCTCTTCTTGTCGCAGAAGACGCGCACCGTGGCCTCCCCGGGCTCGGAGAGCTCCAGCACGATGTCGCCGGGCCGGGCCTCCTTGTCGTCGAACTCGATGACATACGAGAAGCCGGAGCAGCCGCCGCCCCGGATGCCGACGCGGATCGCCGCGCCGGGGGTGCCGCGCTTCGCGAGCTGGGCGCGCATCGCTCGGGCCGCCGCAGGGGTCACCGAGAGCGCGCGCGACCTCGCGGGCGCGGGCGCCGTCGTCGTTGTCTCCACCGTCGCTTCCATGCTGCCTCCAGGCGCCGGGCATCCGCCCGCGGGCCGATCCTCCGGCGCCGTCACTCCGCCCGCGCCTCCGCGGGATCGCCCTCACCATTCGCCGCCTTCGGGGCGGCCGCCGCGAGCGCGCCGCGGGCCGCCTGCTTCGCGCGGAAATCGGCGATCGCGCTCTTGATCGCGTCCTCGGCGAGGACCGAGCAATGGATCTTCACCGGCGGCAGGTTCAGCTCGTCGGCGATCATGCTGTTCTTGATCGTCTCGGCCTCGTCCACCGTCTTGCCCTTCAGCCACTCCGTGGCCAGCGAGGACGAGGCGATCGCCGAGCCGCAGCCGAACGTCTTGAACTTGGCGTCCTCGATGACGCCGCCGTCGCCGACCTTGATCTGGAGGCGCATGACGTCGCCGCACGCGGGGGCGCCGACGAGGCCGGTGCCGACGCTCTCGTCGTCCTTGTCGAGCGTGCCCACGTTCCGCGGGTTCTCGTAGTGCTCGATGACCTTGTCGCTGTATGCCATGGCTGACTCTCTCCGACCGTTCCCTTGCTTCTCCAGAAATCTCTCAGTGAGCGGCCCACTGCACCGAGCCGAGGTCGATCCCGGCCTTGTGCATCTCGTAGAGGGGGGACATGTCCCGGAGCTTGTTCACCTTGCGGATCACGAGGTCGGCCACGAAGTCGACCTCCTCCTCGGTGTTGAAGCGGCCGAGGCCGAAGCGGATCGACGAGTGGGCGAGGTCGTCGCCGATGCCCATCGCGTGGAGCACGTACGAGGGCTCCAGGCTGGCGCTCGTGCAGGCCGAGCCGCTGGAGACGGCGACCTCCTTGATCGCCATCATCATCGCCTCGCCCTCGACGAAGTTGAACGAGACGTTGAGGTTGCCCGGCAGGCGGCGCGCGAGGGAGCCGTTGAGCTGGATCGCGTCGAGGTCCTTGATCAGGCGGTGGCGGAGGCGCTCGCGCAGGCCGAGGATCCGCCTGGCCTCGGCCTCGCCCTCCTCGATGAGGATCTCGGCGGCCTTCGCGAAGCCGATGATGCCGGGGACGTTGAGGGTGCCGGACCGCATCCCGAACTCGTGGCCGCCGCCGTCCATCTGGGCCGTGAGGCGGACGCGGGGCTTCGAGCGGCGGACGTAGAGGCAGCCGATGCCCTTGGGGCCGTAGATCTTGTGGGCGGTGACGGACGCGAGGTCGACGTTCATCTGCTCGACGTCGAACGGGACCTTGCCGATGCCCTGGACCGCGTCGCTGTGCAAGAGGACGCCCCTCGCGCGGGTGATCTTGCCGATCTCGGCGATGGGCTGGACCGTGCCGACCTCGTTGTTGGCGAGCATGATCGAGACGAGGATGGTCCTGTCGGTGACGGCGCGCGCGACGTCGTCGGGGTCGACGAGGCCCTCGCTGTCGACCTTGAGGTAGGTGACCTCGAAGCCCTGCTTCTCCAGGCGCTTGCAGGTGTCGAGCACGGCCTTGTGCTCGATGACGCTCGTGATGATGTGATTGCCCTTCTCGCGGTAGAACTCGGCGACGCCCTTGATCGCGAGGTTGTCGCTCTCGGTGGCGCCGGAGGTGAAGACGATCTCCTTCGGGTTCGTGGCGCCGATGAGCCTCGCGATGAGCTCGCGGGAGCGGGTGACGGCCTCCTCGGCGGTCCAGCCGAAGCCGTGGCTGCGGCTGGCGGCGTTGCCGAATTTTCCGGAAAAATAAGGGATCATGGCCTCGAGGACGCGGGGGTCCACGGGCGTGGTGGCGTGGTTGTCCATGTAAATCGGGAGCTGGATGGACATCGTCGATTCTCTCCGAGGGCGGTGGTTCATTCCGTACGGGCGGCCGCCGTCGCGGTGATGCCGGCCACGAGCTCGGGCTCGGTCTGGCTCCGGTCGTGCAAGTTGCAGTGGGTGCAGGCGCGGACGAGCTCCGCAGGGTCGCAGGTGTCGCAGGCGTCGAGGTAGTCGATGCTCGCGGCGAGCTCGCTCTCGAGCGAGGCGAGGCGGGCGATCTGGGCGCGCGTCTCCTCGAGCTTCTGCTGGTAGATCTGCCGGATCCTGGCCATCGCGCCCGGGGCAGAGGGGGACGTCTCCCAGGTGCTCACGATCTGCTGGATCTGGGCGAGGGAGAGGCCGAGGGCGTGCAGCTTGACGATCCAGCGGATGCGGGCGACCGAGGTCTGGTCGTAGAGGCGATAACGGCCCTTGGAGCGGGCGCTGGGCCTGAGGAGGCCGAGCTCCTCGTAGAGGTGAATGGCGCGGACGGTCTTGCCGGTGGCCCTGGCGATGTCACCCACCTGGAGGAGCTTTTCGTCCTCGCAACCGGCCCCGTCGCCCAGGACGGCCGGCTCCTGGTGAGAAGCGGGGACCGCCAGGTCGGCGCGGGCAAGCGGCAGGTGATGGCGGTGCGTCATGATCAACCCTAACCCTTACGTGCGCGTAAGGGTTGTGGGAGTGATAGGCGCAACCGCCGGGGTTGTCAACTGGGCAAGCGAGGGAGGGGCTGCGGCCGTGGGCCGGCGGCCTCATCGAGCGGCGCTCCGCCGCGCCCGCGGCGAGCGGGCGGCCGCCCGTCAGGGGGGCGCGCCGGTGGGCACCGCCCCGGCGCGCTCCCCTGGCGCGCGCCCGG